>CABXTT010000001.1 GCA_902515155.1 uncultured SAR86 cluster bacterium
ATAAAAGATTCAAAAAAAGGACCTGAATTATTATGGGTAAAAATTGGATCATCAGACTTGTCTAATGTAGAAATTCTAAGTGGACTAGATTTAAAGGATACTGTTTTTATTCTGCCTTCAAAAAGTCTATTCGATTACCAAAAAAGATTTAAAGAAAAGGTAAGCGCCTCATTTAGTTTTGGATAATGCTTTTTAAAGAATCATTAACATCTGCAATCTCATCGATAAGATCTAATGCTATTAGATCTTTCCTTACTTCTTTAGCCATCATTATCGGGACGGCAGCTGTTATAGCTGTTATTGGAATTGGTTCTAGTGCTAACAAGGCACTTGAGGCAAGTATAGATGATCTTGGTGGACGAACACTTTATGTTCAACCAGGCCAAAATAGAAGAGGTGCTGTTACAAAAGGCTTTATACCTCTTGATATTAAAGATGCTTATGCATTAGAAAAAAGTAAACTACATGATTGGAAAATTTCTCCAACTATTAGAAAAAATAGACAAATCAAATACAAGAATGCAAACATTAATGAAAGAGTAGGAGCATACTTGCCTATTCATTTTGAAGTTCGTGGTTATGATTTAGAGTTTGGAAGACTTTTTAATGAAGAGGAAAATTTAGGTAGAAAAAGAGTTGCTGTTATAGGATCTGCAGTTCCTAGAGCCTTAGGATCAAATGCATCAATGATCTTAAATAAAGAAATTTTGGTTGCAGGAACTTCTTATAAAGTTGTTGGTATTCTTAAAGAAGAAGGCTCTACAGGTTGGCAAAATCCTGATGAAGAAATTTATATTCCTTTACTCACTGGAGCCCAAAGATTATTTGGAACGCCTCATGTAGACTCAATAAATGTTGGCATCACAAATGATACAAATGTGGACGAAGTCATGATGTCAATAGAACAAATTTTAAGAGCTAAACATGATATTGGCCCTGGTGAGGATAATGATTTTAGAATCAGTGACTATTCTCAATATTCAGATTTACGAAAACAAGCTACTGGAATATTTACAATTTTAATAGCTGGAATAGCAGCCATCAGTCTCGTGGTAGGTGGTATAGGAGTTATGAATATTATGTTGGTTTCTGTTACAGAAAGAACTCGAGAAATTGGACTAAGAAAAGCACTAGGAGCAACTCACAAAGCTATAATGCTTCAATTTATTGTTGAAGCAGTTTTATTGTGTGTTATTGGAGGTTTAATCGGTGTATTTCTCGGAACCAGTATCTTATATTTATTTGCATCATTGAATGACTGGCCATTTTCAATGCCAGTTAGCGCAATGTTTGGTTCAATAACTTTTTCCGCAATGGTGGGGTTATTTTTTGGAATTTGGCCAGCTAGGAAAGCTGCAAAACTAGATCCTGCAACTTCCTTAAGATACGAATAGCAAATATATTTTATTAAATTAATTCTTTGTATATTGAATCAATCTTATTAGATTTGGATTTTAAACAAAATTCATCTTGAACATAGTCAAATATAGCACTTTGATTTATAGATTCTAAATTATGCATGTATTTTTCTAAATACTCTGTAAGAGACTCTAAGCTATCTGGCTCGCATAATAATTCATTTGGCAGGATAGAGCTCATATGACCAACATTGGTAGACAGAACAGGTGTTCTAAGAGCTAATGCTTCAAGGGCAACACGAGGTCCGCCTTCATTTCTTGAAGATATTACCACCACTTTGGCTTTTGCAAATTCATTTAAAAGCTGGGGAAATGGTAGAAACTTTTCAATAGTAATTTTTTTCTCAAGATTTAATTCCTTTATTAAATTATTGAGTGACTCTAACTGACTTCCTTCGCCTATAATTTTTAAATGAGATTTAATATTAATCCAAGATTTTATGAGAATATCAAAGCCTTTAGCTTTTTCAAATCTTCCAACAGCCAATGCGTGATTTTCTTTTATTTTAATATTATTTAAGACTTTTTTTGGATCAAAGCTTATCCAATTTGTTACTACACTAGAATTTATGCTTATATTTTTTAATAGCTCGCTACTTACAGCAATCACATAGTCAGAATTATTGTAGGCAGTAACATCTTTTTTTATATTATGTATTGTGGAAACATGAGCGTAGCTATTTTTATTATTTATTTTTGAAATTATTGAAGTTGTTTTTGTGCCATGTGTATGCAGAATGTCGATGCTTTCCTTTTTTAGTCTCTTCTGTAATTTATATCTTTGAAATATGTTTCTTCTACTAAAGTTTTTAATTTTAATGATGTTGAATCTATTCTTATAGTAGGGCTCTAAATAATCGTTACAAATAATTATTATTTCGTTGTTTTTTATTTGATCACTTGCAAGCTCATATATATGTTGCTCAATTCCACCAAAGTTAAAGCTAGATACAAAGTGTATTATTTTCATATTTTTTTTTCTATTTGCTTTGCTAGTTTAAAAGCTACCTTTTCTACTTCTGAAAATATCTCATGATATTCATTTTGTTGTTGCAGAGTAATTTTTGACAATCCATCGACCATTTTAGAGTGTTCAAGATAACCAACTTGTCTGTTTTGTATTAGTTTATCTATTTGTTTAGTAACTTTATTTTTTTTAAAGTATTTCATACTAAATAAAACAGTTTTACCTTTAGTTGAAATACTTTCGTAGACCATGTTCATACTGTCTTTAGTAATTATTTTTATAGACGCTTTTTTTATCATCTTATCAAACCCTTCTTGAACAAGAAAAATGTTAGTAAAATTTTTCGATAGAAGGTTAAGTTCTTGAATCATCTTTGTTGATGTTCTTCTTGATGAAAAAATATGCCATTTTTTATTTGGATATATTGATAGTAAATATTCTATTTGTTGAATAATTTTTTCCTGGTCAAATATATAATGTTTATTTTTTCCGCCAATACCTATTAAACCAATGTCCTCCTCAGTCTCATCATTAGAAACATTTGCTAGAGAGCCTTCGAAAAAAATAATGTTACCTTTTTTAGTTAATTTATGAGAGTCATGTTTTGGGGCGCAAATAATATCAAACTTGTTTGTAAAAAAACTAGGCACAAGAACACTTATAGCAATTACATCTTTGTTATATATAGTTTTTAAGCCTCTTTTAAATTTTAGAATTCTTATATATACGTTGCTTCCAGCGCCAATAATTATATCCACATCTTCATATTCGACTAGATTCAAATTATTGTGCCAATAAGAACTCTTTTTATTAGGATTTATAAAATAAAATAAAGTTTCTAAAATACGTTCAAATTTTGTGATATCTATAATATGTTCTTTAATCTTTATGTCTTTTGTCTTAGAGAGTTCGTCAAGCAAAGCTTTCACTTGCTTTTCGTGTCCTAACTTTCCGTCTTTAAGCCATAAAATATTCATATTTCTGATGCTTTAACTATACATGAGATTTTAGTTGGGATAGAGTTGCTTATCAATTCTTTAGGAATCGTATAAATGAAAACGGATCTTTATCAAGCAGCAATATCCTTAGTTTCACAATATGGAGAAGAAGCTCAAACTATTGCAATGTTGAGGGCTGCAGAATATGCAGCTAACTTAGATACTGAACAATGGCTTTACTGGGAGGAAATAATAAAAGTCTTAGAAAACATTGACACAAATAAATCATTAGATGGGTGATTGTTTTTATTCATCAAAGTAGGCTAATCTATTCATATGACTAATTATCCTAATAAAAAAGTACTAATTAATAATTTATTATCTGGTATCGGAGCTTTTTTATGTATTAGTTGCCTTGCTTTTTTAAATTTATCTGAAAACGGGAATGTGTGGTTAATACCTCCGTTTGGAGCTAGTATGGTTTTAGTCATGGCAGTTCATGAAAGTCCTTTAGCTCAACCAAAAAATGTTCTGCTTGGACATATACTATCTGCAATGGGCGGTGTGCTTATATATTCATTTATGGGAGTTTCTGCATTATCACTTGGTTTATCAGTAGGTCTTGCAGTTTTTCTTATGGCAAGCTTTAAAGTAATTCATCCTCCAGCAGGTGCAAATCCAATTATTGCTGTTTTGGGTGGAGAGGGGCTTGACTTCATATTAATGCCTGTCGCAATTGGTGCATTATTTATTGTCTTATTTGCAATTGTTTATAACAAAATTCTAAAAAGAAATTACCCTTAAATTAGTTTTATTAAACTTAACAAGTATCGTTCATCTTATAATATCTTTATGACTGAAAGATTAATTGAAAAAAAAATCATCAATAGTTTAAATGAAAATTTTAAGTTGGCCTCTTTAAAAATTGTTAATGAGAGCTTCATGCATAATGTTCCTGAGGGTTCAGAAAGTCATTTTAAGATTGTTATTGTTAGCGATAATTTTATAAAAAAGTCATTAATACAAAGACATAAAGAAATATATAAAGCTCTTGGAGAGATTATGAATGATATTCATGCATTATCTATTCATGCTTTTGATAATATGGAATTTGAATTAAATCCAATGATTCTTGACTCTCCTCAATGTGCAAATAAGTAACTATGAAAAGCTATATTAAAAAATATGCAAATTTTGTAATAAAAAAACCAGTTTTAATTCTTTTTTTTGTATTTGCATTTGCCATAACGGGCTCAATCGGAATTTCCAATTTTAAGCTTGATGCATCATCAGATGCTTTAGTTCTTGAGGGAGATCAGGCTTTAAAGACTTATAGAGAGAATGAGGAAGAATTTGGAGATTCAAGTTTTTTAATAGTTACTTTTGAACCTAAAAATGAACTTTTTTCTCCTAGCTCCCTAGAAACTCTTAAAAACCTAGAAAGGGATATTAGTGAAATTGATGGAGTAGATTCAGTTTTATCATTAATGGATGCGCCAATATTTTTTCAACCAAAAGTTGGATTAACTGAAGTTGCTGATAATTTAAAAGAATTGGATTCTGAAGGAATTGATTTGGCTGATGCTAAAAATGAAATTATTAATAATCCCATTTACCAAGATTTAATTATAAGTAAAGATGGTTCAATTACGGCTATGCAAATCGTTCTCAAAGGCAATAATGAGTATAACGGTCTTATAAAAGAAAGATATGAGGTATTGGATGCTCTTAATTCAAAAGAACCTATTACTTATAACAATAAGATTATTCTTCAAGATAGATTAGTTGAGATTAACAGAAGAGTAAGCGAATTAAATGATACAGAATCAGAATTCAATTCAAACTTAGTAGCAAATATAAGATTAATATTAGATAAATATAGAGATAAAGCTACTTTATATCTTGGTGGGCCAACCATGATTACTTCAGACATGATGGATTATATTAGATCTGATTTAGTGATATTTGGAACTGCAGTAGCACTTATTTTTGCTTTAATGCTTTATATATTTTTTGGAAATTTATGGTTTGTAATTTTTCCTATCTCTAATGCTTTTTTAACAACTTTTGTTACGGCAGGCTTTTTAGGATACATGGATTGGAAAATTAGTGTTGTTTCGTCAAATTTTATTGCCTTATTATTAATATTAACTATTTCTCTTACGGTGCATGTTTTAGTAAAAATTAATGAACTTAAGAAAGACTATAAAGATTATAAATCAGCTTTAATAGACTCAGTTGATCAAATGTTTTTACCATGCTTTTTTGCTGCTATAACTACTGCAGTAGCCTTTTTGTCATTATTATTAGGTGATTTAAAACCAGTTATTGAATTTGGAAAAATGATGGCTTTTGGAATTGGTATTGCATTTATTTTTACATTCTCTTTTTTACCAAGTGCTATCTCATTGATTCCAGAGCCAAAGACACAAGATTTTTTATCTCTTCATAAAATTACTAACAGTATTTTGTCTTTCACAAAAGCAAATGTCAGATCAATTTATATAGTTTTTTTTGGTATCTTTATTATTTTAATAACAGGTACTGCAAAACTTGAAGTTGAGAATCGTTTTATTGACTACTTTGATAAAGATACCGAGATATATCAAGGGATGCTTGAAATTGATACTAATCTTGGCGGCACAGCTACTCTTGATATTATTATCAAAGAGCCCGAGATAGTTAATAATGAAGACTTCATCGATGATGACATCTTTGATGATAGCTTATTTGAAGATGACTCAAGCACTGCTTCAGGTTACTGGTGGAATACATATTCATTATCTCAACTAGAAGAAATTCATGATTACTTAGATTCATTGCCAGAAGTTGGAAAAGTTCTCAGCGTTGCAAGTGGTATAAAGTTAGCGAGGCTCATTAATGATGGGCAAGACTTAAATGATCTTGAGTTAGCACTGCTAAGATCTGTTCTTCCTGAAGATATTAGAGAGACTTTACTTTATTCATACATAAATAAAGATGATTCAGTGGTTAGAATATCTACTAGAGTTAATGAATCTGCAAGTAACTTAAATAGGAATGATTTATTACAAAAGATTAATTATGACCTTCAAAATAAATTTAATCTCAAAGAAGATCAATATGAGTTAACCGGCTTAGCAGTACTTTATAACAATATGCTTCAATCGCTTTTTCAGTCACAAATTGGATCTTTAACATTAGTTTTTGTTGTAATAGCATTAATGCTTTTTCTTATTTTTAAATCATTTAAGATTATGTTAATTGGATTATTGCCAAACATTTTTGTAGCATTTTCTGTGATTGGGCTTCTTGGCTTGTTGGGTATACCTTTAGACATTATGACTATAACTGTTGCTGCAATAAGCGTTGGAATGGCGGTTGATAATACAATTCATTACATATACAGATATAAAAAAGAGATGAAAATTACAGGATCTTCAGAATTAGCTCTAATTAATGCTCATACAACAACTGGAAGAGCTATTTTTTACACAGCAGCAACAATTGCAGCAGGATTTTCTATTCTTGCGTTATCAAACTTTTTTCCAACAAGACTTTTTGGAATCTTTACCGCAATTGCAATGTTGGTCGCTTTTATTTCATCGCTTTCGTTGCTTCCAAATTTATTAGTCAAATTCAAAGTTTTCCAATAACATTACTCTATGGGACCACTAGACGGTATTAAAGTATTAGAGTTTTCAGGAATAGGTCCTGGACCATATTGTGGAATGCTATTAGCTGACTTGGGTGCGGATGTAATCAGACTAAGTAAAATCGATCAAAAAGGAACTTCTAATAAATTTGATATTCATAATAGGTCAAAAAGAAGTATTGTTGCTGATCTAAAAAATCCTTCTGTTATAGATGAAGTGCTAAAAATAATCAGTAATGTTGATATTATTTTTGAAGGGTTTAGGCCTGGAGTTATGGAAAAACTTGGACTAGGGCCGGATGTTTGCATGGGTATCAACAAATCTCTTGTTTACGGAAGAATGACAGGATGGGGTCAAGATGGACCTATGTCACAACAAGCAGGCCATGACATAAATTACATAAGTTTGTCAGGAGCATTACATTCAATAGGAAGAAAAGATTCTAAGCCTTCAGCACCACTTAATTTAGTTGGCGATTACGGTGGGGGTGGAATGCATCTTGCTGTTGGCATTCTCTCTGCTTTTATAAATAGTGTCAGAACAGGCAAAGGACAAGTTGTTGACTCAGCAATGATTGATGGAAGCTTATCTTTAATGAGTTTCTTCTTTTCTTTAAAAGAAATGGGATATTGGGAAGATCATAGAGAGTCAAACTTATTAGACGGAGCAGCTCATTTTTATGATACTTACGAATGTTCAGATAAAAAATTTATAGCTATAGGATCTATTGAGCCTCAGTTTTATTCGATACTATTAGAAAAACTTGAATTAAAAGATTCTAGATTTAAAGATCAAATGAATAAAGCAATTTGGCCAGAATTAAAAGAACTCATAGCATCCAGGGTTAAATTAAAAACTAGAGATGAGTGGTGCCAAATTTTTGAGGAAACTGATGCATGCGTTTCACCTGTTCTAGATATGAATGAAGCTCAATCCCATAAACATAATATTTCACGAAATGCCTTCATTGACATAGATGGCTTTAATCAACCTGGCCCATCGCCTAGATTTTCAAAAGATCCATTGAAAATTAAACATAATTCAAAAGAAATTGGTCATGATAACGATGAGATCTGTGAAGAATTTAAATTAAATAAAAAATTATTTAGCTAAAAAAGCTGATGCTGTTTTTGTAAGTAATATCTATTAATTTTGATGAATCTATATTGATTATATCTGCTATCTCTTTAGCAATATGGGGAAGATAAGATGGTTCGTTTCTATTATTTTCAGGCTTGATATCGAGATTTCTTGGAATTAAATAGGGAGAGTCTGTTTCAATCATGAGCTTATCTAATGGAATATTTTTTATTGACTTTCTAAGTTCAACGTTTCTTCTTTCGTCGCATATCCATCCAGTCAATCCAATATATAACCCTAAATTAAGATATGAATCTAATTGTTTTTGAGTACCTGTAAAGCAATGAACTACAGCTTTATTAATATCATTTTTATATTTCATAATAATTTTTATAAATTCATCATGTGCATCTCTTTGATGTAAAAAAAGTGGTTTATTGAATTCAATAGATAGCTTTATTTGCTCTTCAAATGCAAAGATTTGTTCTTCTAATGTTGAAAGATTCCTGAAGAAATCTAATCCAGTCTCACCAACAGAACATGGTTTTAAATCTTTAACGAGAATTCTCATTTTTTTCATTAATTCTGAATTAATTTCATTAGCATGATGAGGGTGTGTACCAACTGTAAAAAAACAATCGGATCTATATTTTTGGTAAATCGAATAAACCTTATCCACATCATTTATAGATGCAGATACAACTAAAAATTTAGTAACGTTATTATTTTTAGCATTTTTTATTACTTCGTCGAGATCATTATCATATCGATTACTTGAGAAGTTGCAGGCTATATCAAACAATTCACTCATATCTATTTCTGTAATTTTAAATAATATGAATTATGAACTAAAATTGTTTAATCATGAATCAGTTTGAACAATTCAATAAAGCTATCCAAGTTTCAGAAGTTACTAAAAATCACTATACATTAAAGCCTAATACAAATTATTTTGTTGGAAATACGCCGCATGGTGGTTATTTAATGGCTATTATGCATAAAACGCTAGTTACAGTGCTACCTCACTCAACTGCAATAAGCTCCTCGGTTCAATATCTAGATAGGATTGATGATGCAGATATCTCAATAGAAGTTGAAATTCTTAGGATTAGTAAAGGAACTTCTTCTGGAATAGTAAAAATTATTCAAGATAATAGAATTTGTGTAACTTTATCAGGAACCTGTTCCGACTTTGAGCACATGAAAGGTTTTGATGGGATATCAACTCCTTTTCCAGAAATATTTCATGAATGCGATCGAAACAAATATGTAAAAATGAATTACGATAAAATTTCAAAAGGTTTTACACCTTCATTTATTCAACAGCTAAATTGTGAAATTCATCCAGATCATGCCTGGTGGGAGAGAGCTTCTCATGAAAATGCTGAAGCTAGATGCTCTGCTTTTCTCGAGATGAGTGGAGGTATTCCAGATCAATTTGCTTTATCTTTTTATTCGGATATTCTTCCACCAGTGGTGTGTAATAAATATGGCGCTTTAGGTTGGATTCCAACCCTTACTTTAACTACTCATATAAGACAGATGCCAACAACAAATGAATTGTTTGTTGATTTCCAAGCATCAGATATTAATAAAGGCTATTTTGAGCAAGATTGCAATATATGGGATTTAAATGAAAATTTAGTTGCTTCAAGTCGCCAACTCACTAGAATACTAAAGTCAGAAGAAAAGTTATCTAAATAACAAGGAAACAACATGCAATTTAAAGGAACAAAAAATTATATATCAACAGATGATTTAAGTATGGCCGTTAATGCCTCTATGGCACTAGAAAGACCCCTTTTAATTAAGGGTGAGCCCGGCACTGGTAAAACTCTACTTGCAATCGAAGTCGCTGAGGCCTTGAACATGGAATTAATAGAATGGCACATTAAATCAACCACCAAAGCCTCACAAGGACTTTATGAATATGATGCTGTTACTAGATTAAGAGATTCCCAGTTAGGTGACGAAAGAGTAAAAGACATAGCAAACTACATTAAAAAAGGTAAGTTATGGGAAGCCTTCACTTCAGAAAAACAGGTTGTACTTCTTATTGATGAAATTGACAAAGCTGATATTGAATTTCCGAATGACTTATTGCAGGAAATTGATCGAATGGAATTCTTTTGTTATGAGACAGGAGAAACTATAAAGGCTAAACATAGACCTCTAATTATAATGACTTCAAATAATGAAAAAGAATTACCTGATGCTTTTTTAAGAAGATGCTTTTTTCACTATATTCAATTTCCTGACAGGGACACAATGAATAAAATTGTTGCAGTGCACTATCCGAAGATAAAAAAGAAGCTAGTTAATGATGCTCTGGAAATATTTTTTGATCTTAGAAAAATTCCTGGACTCAAGAAAAAACCATCAACCTCAGAACTAATAGATTGGCTAAAGCTACTTTTATCAGATGATATGCCAGATGAAATCCTTAAAAATGCTGACTCATCAAAAGCAATTCCACCTCTTTATGGAGCACTACTTAAAAATGAACAAGACGTTCAATTGCTTGAAAGACTAGCATTCATGACACGAAGAGAAGCTGCTAATAAGTAGATGTTAATAAATCTTTTTCAAACAGTTCGATCTTCAGGAGTGCCTTGCACTCTTAGAGAGCTATTAGATTTATTAGGTGCATTAGAAAAGCAAATGGTTTATGCAAATATAGAAGATTTTTATTATTTATCCAGAGCTATTTTAGTTAAAGATGAAAAACACTATGACAAATTTGATAAAGCTTTTGATATTTACTTTAAAGGCATCGAGAAACTTGAGGATATATTTCAAGCATTAATACCTGAGGATTGGTTAAGAAAAGCTTTTGAAAAAGAACTAGATCCTGAAGAGCTTAAAAAAATTAAATCTTTGGGAGGGCTAGATAAACTTCTTGAAGAGTTTAAGAAAAGATTAGAGGAACAGAAAGAAAGACATGAGGGTGGTAATAAATGGGTTGGAACAAATGGAACATCACCTTTTGGTCATGGCGGTCAAAATCCAGAGGGCATTAGAGTTGGGGGAGAAGGTGGACAAAAATCAGCTGTAAAAGTTTGGGAGCAAAGACAATATAGCAATCTTGATGATTCTATTATTATTGGAATTAGAGATATCAAAATGGCTCTAAGGAGATTAAGAAAGTTTGCAAGACAAGGAAATGATCTTGAGCTTGATATGGATAACACTATAAAATCAACTGCCAAAAATGCTGGATATCTTGATATACATATGGTCCCAGAGCGATCTAATACTGTAAAAGTTATTGTAATGTTTGATGTTGGCGGTTCGATGGATCCATATATCAGACTCTGTGAGGAACTTTTTTCAGCAATTAAAACTGAATTTAAACACTTGGAATATTTTTACTTTCACAACTGTATTTATGAATCCGTTTGGAAGGATAATCTTAGACGTTCCCAAGAGAGAATATTAGTTCAAGACATTATCAATAAATATTCATCTGACTATAAAGTTATTGTTGTTGGAGATGCAACTATGGCTCCCTATGAAATAACAAATCCAGGCGGAAGTATTGAGCATTGGAATGAGGAATCTGGACATACTTGGATCAAAAGATTATCCAATCATTTTGATAACATGGCTTGGCTAAATCCGGTTCCTGATGATCATTGGGATTATACTTCTTCAGTTTGTTTGCTTAGAGATTTATTTGATAGCAGGATGTACCCTTTAACTCTAAAGGGACTTGAAGAAGGAATGTCAGAATTATCAAAATGAGCACGACCACAAATAAAGGTCTTAAATGGGGGCCGTTCACCGCACGAATACCTTTCATTCATATTAAATTTAGGGGTGCTGAATTTTTCCAAGGTTTAGTTATTGCAGGGGCAACTGCCTTTGCAGCAGTCCCAATAGCGATGGGCCTCGGACTAACTTTTGAGGAGGGCGTTGCTCTAAGTTTTATCGCAGGAACTTTAATTGGAGCTGGTCCTATTTTTTTTGGTGAACCAATGGCGCCTGGCTGGGTAACACCTGCAGTACCAATAGTTATTGCAGCCTTTGCAGCTAAAGGTCAGTTCAATGGAGTTTATGATCCTGAGGTTTTTAAATTAATGGCAGCAATGTGTATTGAGTTCACTTTGCTTTTATTTATTATGGGTATAACTGGTTGGGGTAAAAAACTTATTCAAATAATACCTAATGGCCTTAAAGCAGGAATTATACTAGGCGCTGCATTGGCAGCTTTTTATCAAGTTTTTATTACTGATATTGATAAATTAATGATGCAACCGATATCGATGATTGTTGCTATTTCTTTATGTGTAATCACAACTTTTTCTGATCCATTTAAAAAACTTGCACTTAATAACAATTTTTTTAAAAAATTAGGGTCATTAGGATTACTACCCGGATTTGTAATTGCAGGAATAGTTGCATTTCTCCTAAATGAAGTGACTTTTTCTATTGAATGGGGTTTTAAAATTCCTGAAGTAGTTTCCTTATTTAATAGAACATCACCTTTAGCTATTGGATTCCCATCTTTAGACATGTATTTAGAGGCAATACCCCTAGTTATAATTGCATATACTCTGCTATTTGGTGATTTAATCACTGCAACAGAGGTTTTAAACGATGCACAGGTCAAAAGACCAGATGAGCCTCTTGATGTTAATGTTGATAGATCTCATTTATCAATAGCATTTAGAAACTTTATTGGATTGTTGATTAATCCTTTTTTCCCAACTCAAGGCGCCTTATGGACAGGCGTTCATGTAGTTATTGTCGAAAGATGGAAGAAAGGCTTTAAAGAAATGCCATCTATTTTTGATGGACTTGGATCTTACTATTTAATGGCTATTCCATTTCTATATGTCACACTCCCATTCATTACTTTGATGAAACCTTTAATGCAAATGGCATTAACATTAACTCTTATATTAACTGGTTTTGCTTGTTCTTATGTGGCCATGGCTATACCAAAGAAAAATTCTGAAATGGCTTCCGCTTTATTAATTGCTGTATTTATAACGTTCTTTAGTGCATGGGTTGGCCTATTAATTGGTATAATTCTGAGCATATTTGTAGTTGGTATAGAGAAAAAATAAAAATAATTTCATGAAGTATGCGTTAGAGATCAAAGATCTTAAAAAAATATATCCAGGAGGAGTTGAGGCTTTAAAAGGCTTATCTTTTTCTGTTGAGGAGGGAGATTTTTACGCATTACTTGGGCCAAATGGAGCAGGTAAATCATCCACTATCGGCATTATCGGCTCTATTGTTACCAAAACATCTGGAGAAGTTAAAATCTTTGATGTTGATACCGACAAAAACTCTGCTCTAGCAAAAACAATGCTTGGAGTAGTTTCTCAAGAAATTAATTTCTCACAATTCGAAAAAGTTATTGATATTGTTGTTACACAGGCTGGTTTCTATGGAATTCCTAAATCAGAGGCAGGACCCAAGGTAGAGTCTATTCTTAAGAGATTGAGTCTTTGGGATAAAAGAAATGATCAAGCAAGAACTTTATCTGGAGGCTATAAGAGAAGGCTTATGATTGCTAAAGCTTTGATTCACGAGCCAAAATTATTAATTCTTGATGAACCAACAGCTGGCGTTGATATAGAATTAAGAAGGGAAATGTGGTCTTTCTTAAAAGAAATTAACAAAAATGGAACTACTATAATTTTGACGACCCACTATCTTGAGGAAGCAGAACAGCTTTGTAGAAATATTGGTATTATTGATCACGGCGAGATAGTTGCAAACACAAGTATGAAAGATTTACTGGGAACTCTTAATGTTCAAGGTTTTGTTTTTGATTTAGAGGTGCCATTAAATGAGGTTCCAGTTATTGAAGGTTTTCCACTAAAACTAGAAGATCCTTTTACATTAGTTGCAGCAGTTAACAAAGATAAATCAATCAATGCTTTATTTAATAAACTTACTGACTTAGATATAAAGGTTAAGTCTATGAGAAATGAAGCAAATAGACTGGAAGAATTATTTATAGAAATGGTACAAAACAATGAAAAATAATATATCTGTTGCCCTATGGACTCTTACAGTTAAAGAAGTAAGACGTTTTATGAGAATATGGGTCCAAACCTTAGTTCCACCTGCAGTAACCATGTCACTTTACTTTGTAATTTTTGGTTCGCTTATTGGCCCAAGAATAGGAACAATGGATGGATTTGATTACATTCAATTTATGATTCCTGGATTGATTATGATGTCTGTTATCACAAATTCATATAACAATGTTGTATCTTCTTTCTATGGCATTAAATTTCAAAAATCTATAGAGGAGCTTCTTATATCGCCAATGCCCAACTGGAGTATTTTATTAGGCTTTGTTTTAGGAGGTGTTGCAAGAGGGGTGATGATAGGCTTTATTGTTTATGGAGTCAGTTTATTGTTTTATCCAAGTTTCACTATAGTTAATCCCTTATTAACTTTATTTGTACTTTTTTTAACTGCTATCCTCTTTTCTTTGATGGGATTTATAAACGCAGTTTTTGCAGATAGTTTTGACGATATTTCCATTATTCCTACATTTATACTTACTCCTTTAATTTATTTGGGAGGTGTTTTTTACTCTATAAATATTCTTCCAGAAGTTTGGCGATCAATATCAATGGCAAACCCTATGCTATATGTTGTTAATACTTTTAGAGAAGGGATGCTTGGTGTAAGTGACGTTTCTATTATGTTTTCATTGGGAATGATATTAGGCTTTATAGGACTTTTAACTGGTGCTTGTCTATATCTTTTAAATAAAGGCACTGGCATTAGAGAATGAATCCCAAGTTCCTTGGAAAAAAAACCAATAATTACTCAAAAGGAAGCTTCAAATCTCTTGATCCCATTCAAAGGAAAATATCTTATTCAAAATATGGTATAGATTTTTGGAATGCGTATGAGTTTAATTATTTGGATAAATATAATATTCCAATTTTAAAGCTTCTTGAAATCAGAATACCCAGCAATTCCAAAATAACAATAGAATCTAAATCTCTAAAAATTTATCTTAATTCTTTCTACAATAAAACATTTCATAAGGAAGCGGAGATATTAAAGATTATAAAAAGAGATCTTGAACATATAATTAAATCTTCTGTAAAACTTAGGTTTATAACAAAATTTGATAATGAACCTAAATGTATTGAGATTAATAAAACAAGATTAAAAATGGTTCCAGCAAACAATCCTTTAAAATTTTCAGGATTTCGGTCTATTTGTCCTGTAACATCTCAACCTGATTTTGCAAACATTTATGTACTTTGTAATAAAAAATTAGATGTATCATTCTTATGCGAATTATTTATTTCATTTAAAGAGACAGGCGAATTTCATGAGCAATGTGTTGATAATATTTTCAAGATATTAAATGAAAAGTATAAGTGTTCTTCTTTAGAAGTAATGGGAAGATTTATGCGAAGGGGCGGCATAGATATTAATCCACTAAGATCGTCAAACAAAAAACTATTTTTTAACAATTTTAGATTCTTTAATCAATAATGGCGGAGAGAGGGGGATTCGAACCCCCGGTGGGGATAAACCCACACAACCTTTCCAAGGTTGCACGATAGACCACTCTGACACCTCTCCGAATTGGTAATTATATATATCTTCTTACGTTATAAATCAAAATTTAAATAATTTTTATAAATATTACTAATATAGTATTTATGTTCTTTTTTTATCTCTTTTTTTTCATTATTTTTAGTTTTAAGATATCATCCCAGGGGGGGGGCTGCTTCTTTTGTTATATTTCCAAAAGAGCAGGTTGTTGATAGAAGTATGACAAAAAAAGAATATATAGCTGAAATTGCTGATTCTATAGATAAGCTTAGATTATATGAAAAAGAACTAAATATAACTGAGTATAACGAAACTGAAAAGAAAATTTTTTGGACTATATGCTCAACTGTTGCAAAGTTTCCTAAATGTAATATTTCAGATGTAATTAATCATTCTAAATTATCAAGATCTACAGTATATAAAACAATATTATTATTTGAAAAAAATTCCTTAATATCTCTCCATAGGTCCGGAGAAGACAAGAGACAACACTTAATTACGATTATTACTGATTAATTTTTTATATTATTTCTTTACTACTGTATAAATATACAGTATTATACATCTATGGGTAATGTAATTAAATTCAAACCAAAAGATAATGTGCTAAGAGAGCTCGAGTGTTCTATTGATAAAGAATCAACAAAAAAAATGCTTGCCTTTAAGTACTTTAATAATGATTTTAATGCCCTAACTATATTTTTAAGTAAACATAAAACTTCAGAAGCTCAACATATAAATTATATTGAGCCCAAGCGCCAATTAGAATTTAGTTTTTAATTCTTTCTTTTTTCAATAAGTCATTCTATTTATCAAATAGTGTGTATATAATTTATTTGGGTGTCTTGTTTTTAGATTTTTTAAGGGGATTTAGAAACATTCTATTATTACCCTGAACATGGAGGTGGTCTTATTAGTATTTATACAACAACAGGAAACAGAGGGTCTGCCTTTTGACACAGGGCAAACTTTAAGTTTCTGACTAAATTTCTGTTATTAAATAACAAAATTTAGATTTTTTTGTAAACCCCCAAATTTAATTTGGGGGTTTTTTATTAGTTAAAATATGGCTATTAGATACTGGATTCTCTTAACAACTCTTGGTGCTTTATGGGGAAGTGCCTTTATGTTCATAAAAATTGCTACACCTGAATTTGGGCCAGTTCTTTTGGTCAATACAAGATTATTAATAGCATCGTTAATTTTTTTACCGATTTTACTTAGATCAAAGTATATAAATTTATTAAGCCCAATTTGGAAACATGCTCTTTTATTAGCAGTCACTAACAATATGATACCTTTTACTTTATTTTCATTTGCAAGTTTAGGATCCGACTCTAATATGTTAGCAATTTTAAACTCTACTACAGCTTTTAATACAATGATAATTGCATATTTATGGCTTAATGAATCAGTTTCTAGACTTCAGCTTTTTGGTTTAATTATTGGATTTATTGGTGTTTTTATTCTAGTGAATCCGCAAAATTCAACCTCTACTATAATTTCTAGTCTTTCATGTCTTGTTGGAGCTGCATGTTATTCATTTTCTACAGTGTTTATTCAAAAAAGCTCAGAAAAAACAAATAAACTTGTATTAATAGGATGGTCAGTAATTTTTAGTGCTTTATTGATGATACCTTTTTCATTGTTGTATCTACCAGATAAGGTTCCATCATTAAATGCATTGGTATCTGCAACTTGGTTAGGAGCAGTTTCTACTGGTTTAGGTTTCTTAGGATATGTAAGACTTATTGATAAAATTGGTGCTGTAAGAACATCAACCGTAGCTTATTTTCTTCCTGTCTTTGGGATAATATGGGGATACATATTTTTAAGTGAGGTAATTACATTATCAATAATACTTGGTTGCATAGTAGTTTTAATTGGGGTATTTTTAGCTACATCAAATAAAAAAGGCTATAAATTCAGGGGACAAAATGTCACAGACTAGTTTAGAATCAATGCTCTCTGAAGCAAATCAAAATATAAAAAGATTAGATTTTAGTGAAACTGAAAACATTATTAAAAATACTAATCATGTAATTATTGATGTAAGAGAAGAGTCAGAGGTCCAATCACATGGACTAATCAAAAATGCCATACATATTCCAAGAGGGCTGATTGAATTCAAACTTAAACCATATTCCTTTGATAATCCAGTCACTATTGATGACGATACAAATATATTAGTTTATTGTGCTGGTGGATATAGATCTGCTTTAGCTGCACAGACTTTAGTTAATTTAGGTTTCAATAACGTATATAACATTGGTGGCTTTGGTGAATGGGTCTCTAATGGAGGCCAACTTCAATAAACCTTTCGCTTAATAATCCAAAACTTTAAAAAATATTAATTAAAATCCTTCAATGAATGTTTTTTTGTTTGGTGCGCCCGGGAAGATTCGAACTCCCGACCCCTTGGTTCGAAGCCAAGTACTCTATCCAGCTGAGCTACAGGCGCATCCTTTTATTATAAGTTTATAGAGGGGCTAATGCATATTAAATTATATGACTATTAAAAGATTTAATAGTTATTTTTAATTAATAAAAAATAGGAATAAAAAAAGCTGAAATAACAAAGAACCACTTACTAAACTTGAAGAAAATATACATTCTCATATTTCTACTGTAATCACTATATTTACTCCCCTCAAGAGACCACATCACCATAGCAATAAATAAGCAAATAATTGAATAAATAAATATGCTTTGCATAAAATTAATTAATAGTTATTTTAAGATTTAATATATTTAACATTATAATATTATTATAAAAATACAATAGGAATTTTATGGATATTAAAAGTATATTAAAAAAAGCTCTAATAGCTGCACCTATAATTTATTTAACTATTGCATTATTAGCTTATGTTGATGTTAATAACAGTAGACCAATACTCACAATATTTAAAAACATACAAACTGATTCTGCTCTTGAAATAGTAGATTTTTCTGAAGATAAACCTGAAGTTAATAAACCAAAGCCAACTCCAAATAATGATAGAAATCCATATTATGGTGATCTTCATGTTCATACAAAACATTCTTTTGATGCTTATGTTTTTGGAGTTACAGCTTCTCCTGATGATGCATATAGATATGCTAAAGGAGAGGGGATATTGCATCCATTAGGCTACGAAATGAAACTCAGAGAACCTTTAGATTTTTATTCTGTTACAGATCACGGTTTTTATATGGGAATGATACAAGCTTTTTCTGATCCTACATCAGATATAGGTAAAAAAGAATTTACTAAACCTTTTCATAACTTAAATAGAAAAGAAAACCTTACTCCAGAGTCCGCAGGCGAAAGATCAAATATTTTTAGCTCAATTCTTGGAGCAACAATTATTCAACTATATCCAGATTGGCATCCAAAATTGCTTAAGGCATGGTTTACTAGAAATATTCAAGTTGCATTAAAATCATTTGATTATGATGTTCACAAGTCAGCATGGGCCGATGTTGCAAGGTCTGCAAATGAACATAATGATCCAGGGCACTTTACTACCTTTATTGGATATGAATTCACTACTTCTACTGATGTAGAGGGAGGAAATCTTCATAGAAATGTTATTTTTAATTCGTCTACTGCCTCAATAAGGCCTTGGACGAGAATTGATTCTCTTAATCCAGAAGATTTATGGACATGGCAAGATGCATTAAGAGATAAAGGAGTAGATACGGTTTCAATTCCTCATAATAGCAATGGTTCAAATGGCCAGATGTTTGAAATGGAAACTTTTAAAGCTAATGCTATTAATAGAGGATATTCAGAAAAGCGAATGAGAAATGAACCTTTAGTAGAAATTACCCAAGTTAAAGGTACTTCTGATACCCATCCATTGCTATCACCTGATGATGAATGGGCTGACTTTGAAATTATGGATGTGCGAGTTGGAAGTAGACCACCAACATACAGTAAACCATCTGGCGGATACGTTAGAGAGGCTTACTTAAATGGTTTAACTCTTGATTTTACAAATCAAGGAAATCCTTATAAATTTGGCTTAATTGGTTCAACAGATACACATACTGGTGCTGGAGCATTTGAAGAATCAAATTATTGGTCAAAAGTTGGTCTTCTTGATGGCGATCCGGAAAATAGAGGATCAATTCCTTTAACTGAGGAAAATGTTGAAACAATGAATGAATATATGCAGGCTTTTAATCAGCCAGTAAGTACAATTGAGCTTGATCAAGGAACTTATGCAAACACAGGATTTACTCAATGGGGTGCCTCAGGACTTGCTGTTGCTTGGGCTGAAGAAAATACAAGAGATTCTATTTTTAAAGCATTTAAGAGAAAAGAAACCTTTGCAACATCAGGCCCAAGAATAGCTGTACGTTTTTTTGGTGGATATAACTTATCTTCTATAGATTTAAATTCAGACTCTTTAGTTAGTGAAGCTTATAAAAAAGGAGTCACTATGGGTGCTGATTTAATGAATGATGATAATAAAACTCCTGAGTTTATTGTCTGGGCGCAGAAAGATAAAAATGGTGCGCCTCTTCAGAGAGTTCAGATTGTAAAGGGTTGGATGGATTCTTTAAGTGGTCGTCCATATGAAAAAGTTTATGATGTAGCATGTTCTGATGGATTAGAAGTTGATCCTCTTACAAATAGATGCCCCGACAACGGAGCTAGAGTAAATATTTCAGATTGTTCAATACCTCAAAATATAGGTTCATCAGAACTAAAAACAGTATGGCAAGACCCTGAATTTAATTCAAAAGATAAATCTTTTTATTATGTTCGAGTTCTTGAAAACCCAACTTGTAGATGGAGTACTTGGGATGCGATTAACCGAGGTTTTGAAGCTCGTGAAGATCTTCATGAAACTATTCAAGAAAGGGCATGGTCATCACCAATATGGTATGTACCTCAAAAAACTGGAGTAGAAGTTATACCACTTGGTGGAAGTATTCAGCTACGAAGCGCTGATTAATAAAAACTATTTTGAATTGAAACATAAAATAATTATATTTTTTACTATTGGTATATTTTTATATCTTATTGATATAGGGTTGAATTCTGAATCTAAAGATATCTACATAAGTGATCAAGAAATTCTTAGTTTAGTTAGTGCTTGGAAATCCCAAGTTGGTAGAGAACCAACTGATGATGAAATTTCTAGGATTATAAATAATCTTGTAGATGAAGAAATTTTATATCGTGAAGCATTATTACTTGGTCTAGATAATGAAGATAGAATAATTAAGCGTAGATTGGCTCAAAAAATATCTTTCTTGAAACAAGAATCTATTTCAATCTCTCCGTCTAATACAGAGATATTAAATTTTTATAATAAAAATAAAGATAAATACTTTGTAAATCCCTCATACTCATTTACTCATTATTATTTTTCTTCTGAAAATAATTCTGAAGACAGATCAAAAGTTGCCATGCAGCAAATTAAAAATAATATTGAGGTCAATTCAGATTCATTTTTCTTAGGAAAAAATTTTGCTGCTGAAGATATACTAAATATTGATAGTAACTTTGGTAATAACTTTAGTAGTAATTTTTTAGATGCACCATTAAATAAGTGGATAGGACCATATAGATCTTCTTTTGGCCACCACATTCTCTTCATAACAGATTTTCAACCTGGTTTTTATTTGGATATTGAAGATGTACTCAACCAAGTAGAGGTTGATTTATTGCAAATTAAAAGAGATAAAGCAGTACAAGATTTTCTTAATAAAATTAGATTAGAGTACGAGGTAATAATTAATCCTAATTTAAAAATTTAATGAAGAATTTTTTTTATTTTTTTTTATTTTTTTTTACATTAGAGATTCATACACATGAATTTAATCCTGCTCATTTGGTAGTAGAACAGTCAAAAATAGATACCAATAAGTATGAAGCTACATGGATGTATCCCCATAAAAATATTGGAAAAAGAGCAGAGGTAATTTTTTCTGAGGTTTGTACAAAGTCTAACAAACAACCTTATTTACAAGGTAAATATTTAGTAGAGAAGATAAACCTTGTATGCGAAGAGTCGTTAAAGGGAACCTCAATAGAAATTGTTGATTTAAGTGTCTTAACAGACGCCTTGATTACAATAAATTTTATTGATAACACTTTTGAGGGGATAGTAAATGTCCAAAATTTTTCAATAGATATTCCAAA
This sequence comes from uncultured SAR86 cluster bacterium, assembly GCA_902515155.1. GTDB lineage: Bacteria > Pseudomonadota > Gammaproteobacteria > Magnimaribacterales > D2472 > SCGC-AAA076-P13. Next base: position 21,729 of record CABXTT010000001.1, read on the forward strand.
AAAAAATCAATACTATCCTACTTCTTATCTTTTATTGGGTATCAACCATTTGTTTGATGGTTTAGATCATATTTTATTCATATTTGGGCTAATTTTTTGTATTTCTGGCCTTTTTAATATTATCAAAACAATTACAGCTTTTACTGTTGCGCATAGCTTTTCACTTGGTCTTTCTGTATTTAATGTTATTTCATTGCCCCAAGGAACGATAGAAGCCTTAATAGCACTTACTATTGTTTATCTTGCATTAGAAGTAAGTAAATCTAATAAAAGTTATAAAACTCCGTGGCTAATGGCTTTTGGTTTTGGTTTATTGCATGGCTTGGGATTTGCTGGAGCATTAATGGATATAGGAATTGCTAACAATCAAATGTTTTTATCTTTAGTCTTCTTTAATTTAGGAATTGAATTAGCACAGCTAGCGCTTATACCTATACCTCTTTTGATAATATATATTTCTAAACAATATACCTATTCAAGTCAGGTTAAAACAATAGCAAGTTTCTCTATTGGCGGAATGGGATTCTATTGGTTTATAGATCGGGTAATTGGTATCATTCTCTAATAAAATAAAGAAAAATAGAGCAATGTTAAATTTTTCAAAAAAAAATATCCTTCTTTGCGTAACTGGAGGAATAGCAGCCTATAAATCAGCAGAAATTATTCGCCTTTTTAAAAAAAATGGAGCTGATGTAAGGGTGGTAATGACTGAATCTGCCAAAGAGTTTATTACACCTTTAACTCTTCAAGCTGTTTCTGGAAATGATATTCATGACTCTTTGCTAGATGAAAAAGCTGAATCAGCAATGGGGCATATCGAGCTAGCAAAGTGGGCTGATATCATTCTAATAGCTCCGTGTACAGCTGAGACAATGTCTAAAATTACTCATGGGAGAGCTGACGATCTTATGGGTGCTTTAATTCTTGCTTCAAAAGCAAATGTTTATATTGCACCTGCAATGAATACCAATATGTGGATGGATAAGGGAACTCAAAATAATTATCAAAAATTATTGTCTAGAAACTATACTTTTATTGGTCCTGCAGATGGTGAGCAAGCTTGTGGAGATGTTGGACCTGGAAGAATGGTTGAGCCCAATGATATTATTGATTTAATAATATCGTCATTAAAGAATGGACCCTTAGCTAATAAAATTGTAACTATTACTGCTGGTCCAACAAGAGAACAAATCGATCCAGTTAGATTTATATCTAATAATAGCTCTGGAAAGATGGGTTATTCAATTGCTGAAGCAGCTCTAGAGCTTGGTGCAACAGTTAACTTAGTTAGTGGACCTGTTTCTATTAAGGCAGACAAGTCTATTAATTTAATTAAGGTAAACTCTGCAAATCAAATGCTAGAAAGTGTAATGAACTGTATGAGTGATTCAGATATTTTTATTGGTTGTGCTGCAGTTTCGGATTTTAAACCATCTGATTATTCAGAATCTAAGATAAAAAAAGATAGCGCTGATAATTTAGATATTAAATTAGAAAAAAATAAAGATATTTTAAGCATTGTGTCTGATAAATTTCCTTCTGCTTATGTAGTTGGGTTTGCCGCAGAAACGTCCAATGTAAAAGAAAATGCTAAAAGTAAACTTATTTCTAAAAATCTTAATATGATTATTTCTAATGATGTTTCTGATAAATCAATTGGTTTTGACGTTGATGAGAATGAGGTTAATGTTATTACTAAGGATGAAATTATTTTTTTAAAAAGGGATAAAAAGATTAGAATAGCAAGAAATGTTCTTAATACCATAGCAGCACAAATAAATAATTAAATATGTCATCACACTCTGATAAAAACTTAGTCACCTTGGCCACTTTAAAAAAAATGAAAAAAGATGGTGATAAATTTACTTGCCTAACTTCATATGAAGCAACCATGACATCAAAAATATGCGATGCTGGTGTTGATGTAGTTTTAGTTGGTGACAGCCTCGGAATGGTTGTTCAGGGTCATGACAGCACACTTCCTGTAACAATGGATCAATTGATATATCATCTAGAATGCGTTGTAAAAGGTAATAAAGGTGCGCATATAATGGCTGATATGCCATTCATGAGCTATGCAACTGATGATATGGGTTTTGAAAATGCAACCAGGTTAATGCAAGCCGGTGCTAATTCAGTAAAGATTGAAGGTGGAGAATGGATTTCAAAAATGGCTTCAATGTTATCAGATAGAGGCATACCTATATGTGCGCATATGGGATTAACTCCACAAACTATAAATAGAATCGGTGGTAATTTTGTTCAAGGAAGAGATCCAACAAAAAGAGAATTAATTATAAATGAAGCAAAGTCATTAGAAATTGCAGGTGCCGCAATGTTACTACTTGAATGTGTTCCAGACTCCTTAACTAAAGAAATAATGTCAGAGTTAAAAATTCCTGTTATTGGAATTGGGGCGGGACCTTCAACTGATGGACAAGTAATGGTTATTCATGACCTACTTGGCATATCTTGTTTAGATAAGCTTCCTAAATTTGTTAAAGACTATATGAAAGACTCAAACTCTATTCAAGATGCACTTAAAAATTATGTCAAGGAAGTAAAAGAAAATAAATTTCCTGCAAAAGAGCACACTTTTTTCTAAATTGGAAATAATTAAAAATATTGAAGACCTAAATAAATTTAGATCTAATTATGATCAAATTTCATTTGTGCCAACAATGGGAAATTTACATGATGGGCATATATCATTAATCAAAAGAGCAAATGAATATAACGACACTGTTATTGCTTCAATTTTTATAAACCCACTACAATTTAATGATAAAAATGATTTTATAAATTATCCAAAAACTCTTGATAGCGATATAAGTCTTCTTATTAAGAATGAATGTGACTGTCTTTTTTTACCTGACCAATCAATTTTAAATAATATTAAACAAATTAAATCTTCCTACAAATCTCAGCACTTATGTGGATTAAATAGACCTGGACATTTTGATGGTGTTTTAACAATAGTAAATAGACTTTTTGATCTGGTAAAACCTACAAGAGCTATTTTTGGAAAAAAAGACTATCAACAATTGTTGCTCATATCTGACTTTGTAAAAGAGAATAACTTACCTATAAATATAATTGGATCTGAAATAGTAAGAGATCAAAGTGGACTAGCTTTATCATCAAGAAATAACCATCTCTCGGCTGATGAAAAGAAATTAGCCTCGAATTTATATAAAACTCTTAATATAATTGCAAATAAGCTAGATACATTAACTATTAACGATATTATTAATGAAAAAAATAAATTAAGGGATTTGGGGTTTAGCATTGATTATTTAAATGTTTGTAATCCTTTAGAGCTTTCAGAAGAGTCAAATTACAATATCAGGCCACTAATTGTTGCTATTGCAGCTTATATTGGAGAAATAAGGCTTATTGATAACATATTAATTACTTAAATCTAAAACTTTTAAAAATGTTTATAATTCCTTATACTGCGCGTTATGTTAAAAACACTACTAAAATCTAAGCTTCATAGAATTAACGTTACTCAAGTCGAACTTGAATATGAAGGCTCATGCGCAGTTGATCAAGATTTTTTAGATGCTGCTGGTATGGCGGAGTATGAAAAAGTTGATGTTTATAATGTCACTAACGGTGAAAGGTTCTCTACTTATTTAATTCTAGCTGAAGCCGGCTCAAAAACACTATCAGTAAATGGTGCTGCTGCTCACAAAGTCTCATTAAATGACGTTGTTATAATTTGTACTTATGGAAAATTTGATGAAGTTGAGTCATCAACTCATAAACCAAAACTCGTATATTTTGATAAACATAATAATATTTTAGATATCAAAAATTCAATTCCTCTTCAAAAACTGCATTCAGTATAAATTTGACCTTATTTAATTACCTATATAATCTGTAGCGGTAATAATCAACCAAGACTATGAAATTTAATGATCTGGATTTATCAGAGCTAATAATTAGATCATTAAAAGATCAAAATTATAAAAAACCAACACCAATTCAAGCAGAGGTAATACCTGCAATTTTAAATAATAGTGATGTTATGGCAGCTGCCCAGACTGGAACTGGAAAAACTGCAGCATTTGTTTTACCAATATTAAGTAAACTATCGAACCCTAAAAATAATTACAAAGGTCACCAATTAAGGGCATTAATATTAACTCCTACCAGAGAGCTTGCTGCTCAAGTAAGGGAAAATGTAAATACATATAGCAAATATCTTAGTATTCGCTCTACTGCGGTTTATGGCGGAGCTAGAATACATAATCAAAAGCTAAAATTAAGAAAAGGCATTGATGTTCTAGTTGCTACTCCAGGTAGATTACTGGACTTGTATAATCAAAAATCAGTTAATTTTAAAAATATAGAAATACTTGTCTTAGATGAGGCTGATCAAATGCTTGATATGGGTTTTATTCATGATATCAAAAAAATAATTAAGCTTCTTCCAGAGAGAAGGCAAAATTTAATGTTTTCAGCAACTTTCTCAAATCCATTTAGATCTCTGGCACTTGAAGTTGCAGATAAAGCTATTGAAATTTCAGTAACAAATGATAATCAAACTGGAGACAATATCGAGCATTGCGTTCATCCAGTAGATAAATCAAGAAAGACAGAATTACTTATTGAATTAGTAGAAACTGAAAAATGGGAACAGGCTTTGGTTTTTACAAGAACAAAACATGGAGCTGATCGGCTGAAAAAGCAATTAGATAAAGTTAATATTAAATCTCTAGCAATACATGGTAATAAAACACAAAACAACAGAATGAAAGCGTTAGATGCTTTTAAAAACAACAGAGTTAGTATTCTCGTTGCAACCGATGTTGCTGCTAGGGGAATTGATATAAAAAATATGTCACAAGTTATTAATTTTGACGTACCTACTGTAGCTAAAGATTATGTCCATAGGATTGGAAGAACAGGAAGAGCAGGTGAGAAAGGTAAGGCTATTTCATTAGTCAGCGCAGATGAATTTAGACTTTTACAGGACATAGAAAAATTACTTAATCAAAAAATTGAAAGAGTCGAAATTAATGGATTTGAACCTGAACACGCTGTGCCACTAAAACACAAACCAGCAAAAAAGAAATTTAATAATAAAGGCGGATACAGAAAAAGAAAAAGAAGTAGAAAAGGGTAGAAGCAAATATACTAACTTTACATTGTTAAGAACATTATAAAAATAACAGGCAATGTTAAAGAAACAATTAATATTAGAATAAATTTTGGTGTTGTCATATTAAATTTACTTTTAAGCCATTAATTATATTTTGTCATAATTGTAATAAATTGAAAATGGCGCGCCCGGAGAGATTCGAACTCCCGACCCCTTGGTTCGTAGCCAAGTACTCTATCCAGCTGAGCTACGGGCGCTTTTTTACAACTTCCGTGCTTCTTCCGGAAGCATGACAGGAATACCGTCTTTTACTGGGTAGGCAAGACCTGCTTCAGCTGAAACTAACTCATTAGTCTCTTTATCATATTCAAGAGGTTTTTTTGATACAGGACATACCAAAATATCTAATAGTGCTTTGTCTAATACTGTCATATTTTTGAAGTATACATTAGGATTTATATTGATAGTATATGTTATTGTAATTACTCGTAACCTATCCATATATATAAAATGCATCATTTAAAGTTAATAGCATTAAAAGATTTTCCTTTAATTGAACCAAATGATGACTTAGCTTCAATTATTAATAAATCTATTAACAATAATGGTATTAATATTGAGTCAGGCGATGTAGTTGTAGTGGCTCAAAAAATAATATCAAAATGTGAAAATAGATACGTAGAACTAAAAAATATTCAACCCTCAAAAGAGGCTATTGATCTTGGTAAGATACTGGAGAGAGATCCAGCTTTTATCCAAATTATTCAAAATGAATCAAAAAAAATTATTAGTACTAAAAAAAATGTAATTATTGTTGAACACAATTTAGGATTTATTAATATAAATGCAGGTATAGATCGATCTAATATTTTACAAAAAGATGATGTAGTACTTCTATTACCAGAGAATCCATCTAAAAGCGCTAGAGGTTTACAATCATTGATATCAGCATACTTTCAAAAAGATATTGCATTAATAGTTACTGATTCTATGACTAGGCCTTACAGATCGGGAGTCACTAACTTTGCTTTAGCAAGTGCGAATATTCCTAGTTTGATTGATCTTAAAGGTGATTCAGACATATATGGAAATATTCTTCAAAGCACAGAAATCGCTATAGCAGACGAATTAGCTGCAGCAGCAGGTCTTTTGATGGGTCAAGGAAGTGAAAAACAACCAGTAGTAATTATAAAAGGATTTGATAAGAAAAATTATTCCACTAATGATGCGTTTGATTTAGTTGTTGATGAAGATGAAGATTTATATAGATGAGTCATTTTATTTTTAACTTTATAATATAAGAATGAAATTAAGCGTTAATTTAAATAAAGTTGCTTTACTCAGAAATGCTAGAGGTGAGGGGAGACCTTCTGTTAGGGATTTTGCTAATAAAGCTATTGATTATGGAGTAAGTGGCTTAACGCTCCATCCTCGACCTGATCACAGGCATGCAACAAGTAAAGATGTAGTTACTATTTCTCAGCTTTGCAAGGAAAGAAATGTAGAATTTAATATTGAAGGAAACCCGTTTTCTTCTCCTTCAGGTGATTTTAAAGGGTTTTTAAATCTTGTTGAAGAATCTCAACCTGATCAAATTACATTAGTGCCTGACTCACCAGATCAAATTACTTCTGATCACGGATGGGCTGCTGGTAATCACGATGATGACTTAAAAAATATAATTAATAATTTAAAAGACTTATCTAATCATTCTCAGATAAGTCTTTTTGTAGATAACATGAAAGGCAATAAAGTAAATTACGATGCTATAGATTATGCTATCAATGTGGGTGCAAACTTAATTGAGATTCATACAGGTTATTTTTCTAAGCATATCGAAGAGGGTAATTTATCTGTAGTTAATAAAATAGAAAGTTTAATTAATAAAGCTAATCAATCCAATCTGATGGTTAATGCTGGACATGACTTAAATCTAATAAATCTTCCCCACTTAGTTAAAATTGGAGGCATTAATGAAGTCTCTATTGGTCATGCAATTGTTATTGATGCCTTGAATTATGGCTTTGAAGCAACTATAAAGAGTTATATAGATACTATAAAAGGATAATTATGGATATTTCAGAAAAATTAAAACAACAGATAAAAGATAATGACCTTTTAATCTATATGAAAGGAACACCTTATGAGCCCCGCTGTGGATTTTCTGCAAAAACAGTTCAAGCTTTGATTGAATGTGAAGCTCAATTCTCTTATGTAGACATTTTAGAAAATAATGATGTCAGAGCAACCTTACCTTCCGTTTCCGACTGGCCAACTTTTCCTCAAGTTTTTTTTCAAGGAGAGTTAATTGGTGGTGCTGATATAGTTACTCAAATGCATGAATCAGGCGAACTTAAAAAAATGATTGCTAGCTCGTCAGAGTAAATTATTTATTAAAGTCATTTATAATCTTACAAAAAACCTTAGCTGTTACGTCTGAATCATATGCCGCAGAATGAGCCTCTTTAGAGTCATATTCAACATTTAAGCTTTCACAAATCTTTGCTAAAACAGTTTGATTCGTAGCAAGCGCACCAAGGGTAACGGTATCTAGAACTGAAAAACTGTGAAAGGGTGATTTTTTTATATTATTTCTATTAGTTGCAGCTTTTAAAAATGATAAATCAAAATGCGCATTATGCCCAACCAATATAGCTCTCGAGCACTCGTATTTATTTTTATGTACATTAATTATTTTAAATAATTCTTTTAATGCAATTTCTTCACTAACAGCATTTCTAAGTGGGTGATTTAATTTAATTTTAGTAAATTCTAATGATTCATCTTCAACAATAAGTCCATCATATGGTTCAATATGATATCTATGAGTCTTGCCGACCAATAATTGATTATCTTCCTCTTCAATTAATGTTATAGCTATCTCAAGAACAGCACTATTTTCATAATCAAAACCACCAGTTTCAAGATCTACCACAACAGGTAAGTATTTTCTAAATCTATTTTTTAACATCAGTCAGAATTTTTATCTATAAATCCATCAATATCATCATTTTCATATTTATGAATTTTTTCAAGATCAGATTTAATGATACTTATTTGCATGCTTTTCAGATTTTTAAGCTTATTAATATCTCTTTTTTTTAATTGAAGATTTATTTTTTCACTTATGTTCAGATTCTTGTTTGAATAATTCTTAATTTTTGTTCTTTTTGAAGATGTCCTAATGAACTCTTTGTTATCAAAAAAATGTTGAGAATCATTTCTAGGTTTTAAAATTTCTTTGTCACTTAATTCAATTATTTCAATACAATCTACCGGGCAGGGCTCAATACATAATTCACATCCAGTACATATATCATCAATAACAGAATGCATCATATTTATACCTCCAACAATTGCATCAACAGGACAAGCAGATATACACTTTTTACAACCGATACACTCTTCTTCAATAATTGAAACTTTTTGATTATTTATTGTAGGTCCATATTCCATGTCAACTTTTTTGTAAGAAGAACCAACAATTTTATTGAGTTTATTCAAAGTTTTTTGACCACCAGGTACACATCTATCATGAGCTTCACCAGATGCTATAGCTTCAGCATATTCCATACATCCAGAAGTGTTACATCTCCCACATTGAATTTGTGGAAGCTCAATATGTATTAGATTAATTAGTTCCACGTTAGTCGTCTATAACACCGAGCTTTTTTTGAAGTTTTGTATTTGAAGTTGTATATCCAAAGGGAACACGTTCGCCAGGATGAATTCTTTGATATGCTTTTTGAACCGCTAGGGTGGTTTCATGAAACCCAGAAAGAATAAGGTCTAGTTTTCCTGGATAATGATTTATATCTCCCACAGCAAATATTCCTTCTTTGGAGGTTTGAAAGTTTTCGGTGTTCACAGTTATCTTTTTTCCATCAAGATCTATTTCCCATTCAAGTATTGGACCTAATTTTTTATTAAGTCCAAATAGGAAGATTAATTCATCAGCATCAAATTTTTCAATCTCTTTTGTATCGAAATTTTTTAAAGACACACCAGTTACTTTATCTGAGCCATGTATTTCTTCAATAATATATGGAGTCATTAAACTAATTTCATCTGACTTAACTAGTTCTCTCATCTGCTCTTCAGAATGAAGAGCACCTCTAAAGGCATCTCTTCTGTGAACAAGAGATAAAGTTTTAGCATTTTTGGCTAATTCAATTGTCCAGTCTAGTGCTGAGTCGCCTCCACCAAAGATAAATATATTTTTATCTTTATATGTATCAATCGACCTAACTGCATAACTGACACCCTTACCAAGATAATCATCAGGACTATCTATATTTGGCGGTCTTCTTGCCTCAAAAGATCCAGCACCTGCGGCTATAAAAACATTTTTTGTAATAAATTCGTTATTTTCGTTGGTTATAACACGCCATTGATTAATATTTTCAGACTCAACCTCCTCAAGAGTTTCAACCCGCTGATTTAGAAAAACCTCATAATCAAAGGGTTTAATTTGCTCTAGCAATGCATCAACATGTTCTTGCGCAGTTTGAAAGGGCACGCCAGGAATGTCATAAATTGGTTTCTCAGGATAAAGCTCAGCACACTGACCTCCAACCTTATCTAAGTTATCAATTAATACACAGTTTAGACCTAAAAGACCTGCTTCAAAGACTGTAAATAGTCCTACTGGCCCAGCTCCTATTACAACTATATCTACTTCTTTATTCATTATTTTACTCTCAAGCCAGGCGTTGCACCTGTATCAGGTGATATTAGATATATTCCCTTGTCATCACTAGATGCTAAAACCATACCTTCTGACACACCAAATTTCATTTTACGAGGCTCCAAGTTACTAACCAAGATAACAAGTTTATTATTAAGTTCATCAGGATTATATGCTGATTTAATTCCAGCAAAAACCTGTCTTTCACCCAAATCTCCTACATCAAGCTTAAGTTGCAAGAGTTTATCGGCACCCTCAACATGCGAAGCTTCAATAATTTTTGCAACTCTAAGATCTATATCTGTGAACTGATTTATATTAATGTAATTATTTTCATCATTCATAATGTTTTCCTTTGGAATTTTTATAGGCTCCATCCTATTTAATAACGGATCATATTTATTAATTTTATTTAAAAGAATTTTATCAATATCAGAAAATAAAAAATTATCTGAATTTAAAAAATTAAATGCATTTTTAGTAATATTTGGAATAATCGGACTTAGGTAAATAGATAATATATTGAAGGCATTTAAGGCAGTTGAGGAAATTATTACAGCCTCATCGATATCTTTTTTCCATGGAGTTTTATCATTTATATACTTGTTTACCTGATCTGCAAGCTCCATGATTAATCTAACTACTTTAGAATAATTTCTCGATTCATAAAAACCTAAAATCTCACCTTTTCTTGACGTAAGCGTATTTAAAATAGTTTGGTCAATATCAGTTGAAAGATTATTATCATTTTTTTTAATAAATGATGAGCATCTGCTAGCAATGTTAAGATATTTTCCAACCAGATCTGAATTTACTCTTTGAACATAATCCTCAAAATTAAGATCAATATCTTCAACTTTGTCGTTGAGCTTTGCAGCGAAGTAATATCTTAATGTTTCTGGGTCACAAATATCTGCAAATTCTTTTGCCATTATTCCTGTGCCTTTTGATTTAGACATTTTTTCACCATTTACGGTGAGGAATCCGTGAACATAGACACCTTTAGGTAGTTTGAAGTTAGCAGCACTCAGAAGAGCGGGCCAGAATAAACCATGAAAGTAAGCAATATCTTTACCAATAAAATGATATATCTCGTATTCAGATTTTTCAGACCATAAATTATTCATATCTAAATTATTTTTTGAAGCCCAGTTGTCAATAGAGGCTAAATAACCTATTGGAGCATCTAACCAAACATAAAAATATTTCTGATTTTCTCCAGGTATTTCAAAACCAAAATAAGGAGCATCTCTAGAAATATCCCACTGCTGAAGATCATCATTTAACCATTCATTTAGTTTATTAGTTATAGGTTTCTGCAGATCACTATTTTTTAAAAAATCTTTTAAAATATCAATCTGCTTTGGCAAGTCAAAAAACAGATGCTCACTTTCTTTTTTAATTGGCTTAGTATTTGAAATTGCTGACATAGGGTTTTTAATATCACTTACGTCATAGGTTGCGCCGCATACACTGCAATTATCGCCATACTGATCTTCAGCTCCACACTTAGGACAGGTACCCTTAATAAATCTATCTGAGAGAAACATAGACTCACTTTCATCAAATAGTTGGTTTATGGTTTTTCTTGAAATGTATCCATTATCCTTGGCTTTTAAATATATTTGCTCAGAATATTTCTTGTTTTCATCAGAGTGCGTTGAATGAAAGTTTGTAAATTTAATATCATATAAATCATATGTATCTATATGGTCTAATTGAACATTCTTAATTAATTCTTCTGGTTGTATACCCAGCTCCTTAGCTTTGAGCATAACTGGAGTTCCGTGAGTATCATCTGCACAAAAAAACAAGCATTCGTTTTGATTGATATTCTGAAATCTAACCCATATATCAGTTTGAACAGCCTCTAAAATATGCCCGAGGTGCAATGACGCATTTGCATAGGGCAAAGCCTGGGTAACAATAATTTTTCTAGTTTTTTTAGTAGTTGAGTCCATGTATTAACTGTATTATATGTGAAAAATACAATATATATGGCCATAAAAAAAATAATAGCAATAGCATCAGCAAAGGGTGGGGTAGGTAAAAGCTCAATAACTGCTGCCATAGCATTAAATATGGCTAAAACCTCAAAAGTTGGCATTCTAGATGCTGATATATATGGACCGAATCAACATATTCTTTTTAATATCGAACACCTTAAGCCTAAAGTTATTCTAAAGAAGGATAAAAAATATCTTGAGCCAGTGATAGCAAAAGATATTGCTATAAATTCTATGGGTTTTCTACTTGATGAAACTAAAGTTGCCATTTGGAGAGGACCAATGTTAAGTGGAGCAATTAGACAGCTGATGAATTCAACATTATGGGGTGATTTGGATTATTTATTTGTAGACATGCCTCCAGGCACAGGCGATGCATATCTAACGGTGGCATCAGAAATCAAACCAGATTATGCTTTGCTTGTTACCACTGCAAATAAATTAGCTGTTCATGACTTACAAAAATCAATTATTTTATTTAACAAGCTAGATATAAAAATGATGGGCTTTATTGGGAATAATATTGCAAACATTCAAGAAACAAATGACTTTGGATTCATAAAAGAGTTAGGTATATCTCATATATCATCCATACCATTTAACTTAGATATTTATAACTCTAACTTAGACAATCTTCCATCTTGTTTTGATGATATCTCAAAATCTATCGAAGAACTTGTATAATTGGAATGTGAAAAAAGCATTATTTTTAATTGTTCTTTTATCTCTAAATTCTAATGCAGATAATAGTATCAATGACCCATTTGAAGAAATTAATAGGGCAACCTTTGAATTTAATGAGTCATTAGATATATATTTGGCAAAGCCTGTAGCAGAGGTCTATTCTAGTTTTCCTAAACCTATTAAAAAAGGCGTGACAAATTTCTTTGATAATCTTGAAGAGATAGATACATCATTCAATCAACTTCTTCAATGGAAACCAAAAAAAGCAATCAATGACTTTACTAGATTTATTATCAATACAAGTATTGGTCTAGGAGGAATTTTTGATGTAGCAACTAAACTTGGACTTGAAAGACATGAAGAAGATTTTGGTCAAACCCTCGCTTTATGGGGTGTACCAAGCGGCCCATATTTAATGCTTCCTGTCTTAGGGCCTTCCAGTGTTCGAGATCTTGCAAGCAAACCTGTATCTTCATTACTGTCTGTTACTTTTCATATGACAGATGATGATGTCAATATTAGCCTTAAGGCCATAGATGCGCTTGAAACAAGAGAAAGGCTTCTAGAAATAGAGTCCTTAATCTCAGGCGATAAATATAATTTTGTGAAAGATTCCTATATCCAATATATAAATTACGAAATCATGGACGGAGAAAATGTCCAAGACGACTTTATAGATGATATGGATGATTTTTTAATAGAATAAAAGGTCTTCTAAGTCCTGTCTGTGACCTTTTAAAGATTCTTTTTTCATTACTTCTAAAATTTTAATTCTAAATGTTTTTGCATACTTATCACCCCTAGATAAGCCAAATAAATGTTTCATCATTTTAGATAGCTCATAGCCTTGCTCTAATTTTTCTTCAACGTAATCAAGGTATTGATTTAAGATAGCTTTTTTTGATTTTAATACAGGCTCTAATCCATATATCTCACTATCTATGTCTTTTATTAAGAAAGGATTTTCATAAGCAGCTCTTCCAATCATTACACCATCAACTTTTGTTAAATGTGTTTTACATTCATTAATATTTTTAATACCACCATTTATAACAATATTTAGATCTGGAAAATCCTCTTTGAGTTTATATACATAATCATATTTCAACGGTGGTATATTTCTATTCTGTCTCGGACTAAGCCCTTTAAGGATTCCATTTCTTGAGTGAATTATAAAATCATTGACTCCTGATTCTTTAACTATTTCAACAAAATTATATAGAAATTCATAAGTATCATGATGATCTACACCTAAACGACATTTTATAGATACAGGAATAGAAACATTGTTTTTCATAGCAGAAAGACAGTCTGCAACATGATTAGGTTCAAGCATTAAACATGCACCAAAACGACCTTTTTGAACTCTATCTGATGGACACCCAACATTAAGATTTATTTCATCATATCCGTAATTTTCAGATATTTTTGCTGATTCAACTAAGTCTTTTATTTCTGAACCGCCTAACTGAACAGATACAGGATGCTCTTCTTGATTATATTCAAGTTGATGGAAGCATTTTCCATAAAGTATTGCTCCGGTTGTAACCATCTCTGTGTACAAAAAAACTCTTTTTGATATAAGTCTTAGAAGATACCTGTCATGCATGTCTGTGTATTGCATCATAGGTGCTATACATACCTTATGAGTTGATGCAAAAGACATAAAGTTACAACAGGTAAATAATAGACAAGAATCCAACTATTGAAAGAATTATTGTATAAGGGAGTGCCATTAGAACCATTCTCATATACGAAAGATTTATAAGTGGTGCTAAGGATGATGTAAGTAAAAAAAGAAAAGCAGCTTGACCATTAGGTGTAGCAATACTTGGAATATTTGTACCAGTATTTATAGCCACAGCTAGTGAATCAAATTGCTCTCTTGTAATCAACCCATTATCAAGAGCAGCTTTAACTTCATTGATGTATATGGTTGCAACAAAGACATTGTCACTTATTGCAGATAGAAAACCATTTGCAACAAAAAATAATGGAGGTTGTACCTCAGTACTTTGAGACAAAACATAATTTATAACAGGAGAAAATAGATGCTGATCATGAATAACTGCAACAATTGCAAAAAAAACTGCTAGCAAGGCAGTAAATGGCAAGGCTTCATGAAAAGCTTCACCAAGATGGTGCTCCTCTGTTATACCTTTAAATGCAGTTAATAAAATAATTACTCCAAGACCAATAAGACCAACAGCTGCTAAATGTAATGCCAATGCGATTACTAATAAAAGAGCAACTATTGATTCAACTATTAATTCAGCCTTATGCTCAATAGTAGTATTTGTACGTTCGTATTCATCAAAGTCATTAAAAATTTTCCTTACATTTTCAGGTAATTGATTTCCAAATCCAGCAATAGCAAATTTCTCAATGAAAACACAAGTAATCATTCCAGCAATAAAAACTGGCATTGTTATAGGAGCCATTCTAAGGAAGAATTCTATAAACTCCCAACCAGCAACTTTAGCAATTAATAGATTTTGAGGCTCACCTACAATAGTACAAACTCCACCTAATGCAGTTCCAACAGCACCATGCATTACAAGATCTCTTAAAAAGCCTTTAAATTTTTCTTGATCTTGTAATCCAAGATCTGTTAATGATGAGTCATTGTTGTAATCATGATTATTATCACCAAAAGGTTTGTTAGATGAAACAGTATGAAATACTCTATAAAAACCAATAGTAACCCCAATAAGCACAGCTGTAACTGTTAATGCATCTAAAAATGCAGAAAGAATTGCAGCAGAAAAACAAAAAAGGAGTGAAAGATAAATTTTAGATTTAACTCTTAATAAAAGTTTTGTAAATATAGTTAGCATTAAATTTTTCATGAAAAAAATACCAGCAACCATGAAAACTAATAGAAGTATTACTTCAAGATTGTTTTCTATCTCATGAAAAATAGCCTCAGTAGTTGTAAGGCCTAAAATTACTGCTTGAATTGCAAGTAGTCCTCCGGGTTGCAATGGGTAACATTTTAAAGCAAGCGCTAAAGTGAATATAAATTGAAGAAGGAAAAACCAACCAACAATAAAATTACCATTCATACCAATAGTATTAAATATTGATAGCGCTATTGGATTAATTATCAGAAACACTACAATAGTATTTTTATACCAAATTGGAGAATTTCCTAGAAACATTTTTTGTATTGCACTAATCATCGATATATAAGATTTTAATTAACACATGCATTTTAAAAGATTTTTTAAGTTTAAGCCTAATAATAATAGTTTATTTATTATATTTAATGATAAAAAAGTATTGTTTGATTTAGAAGAAAAAACCTTTATTTTTGATGAAGCTTATCTAAACTTCGAAAATTATGATCTTGAAATAATAGGTATTGCTGAAGATGAAGGTAAAAATATTTATGCTGTTGATGTAACCTCTTCTAATTTTAATTATAAAGAACAAGGTTATAAATCATTAATTGATTACGATTTAAGGTTTATTCTTACAAGTCTTAGTAATAATGAAATAAATTTAATTGGAAGAGCTAACCAACTTCTGCATTGGATAAAAAGTAATAAATATTGCGGTTACTGTGGTTCAGCTAAGAAATTTAATGACGAGGAACAAGCATTGTTTTGTGATTGTAATAAAATCATGATTTATCCAAGTATCTCTCCTTGTGTTCTTGCATTAATACAAAATGGCAATCAAATACTTTTAGCTAGAAATGCCTTATTCCCCGAAGGTCTTTTCAGTGCATTAGCTGGCTTTATTGAAGTTTCTGAGACTGCTGAAGAAACAATAGAAAGAGAAATTTTTGAAGAAGTAAGATTGAAAGTTAAAAACATAAAATACTTTGGAAGTCAGTCTTGGCCATTTCCAAGTCAACTAATGTTAGCTTATACATGTGAATTCGATTCGGGTGAAATTGAAGTAGATGGACAAGAAATTGTCGAAGCAAAATGGTTTGACTTAAATAATTTACCAAATACACCACCCAATTCAACCTTATCAGGAAGATTAATTAACTCCTGTATCTTGGATCGTTAGCTGCTCTGGTAGGTATTTCTTTCTTCACTTTTGGTTCTTTTACAATTTCTTTAATTGCAGGTTCTCTTTTTACCGGTGAATCTTTTTTCTCTACTTTCTTAGGAACTGATTTGGGCTTATTATTTTTTACAACATCTTTTTTTGGGCTTTGATTCTTTTTTTCGGCCTTATTAGTATTAATATCTGTTGATTGCTTTTTATTGTTCTTAATAGACTTTTTATTCTGAGTAGGTTTTTTATTCTGAACAGGCTTTTTATTATGCTCAGGTTTTTTATTTTGGTTGATATTTTTCTTAGCAGTATTTCTATTATGATTTTGTTGAGAATTATTATTTCTAGGCTTTCTTTTTCTATTTTGATTATTTTTTCTTGTTTTTGCCTTTGGTTTTTCCTCACTATCAATACCAGCAATACTTTTAATCCAACCGACTAAACCATCCTTTTTCTTTTTAGGCATTTTAGGAGGTTTGATTCCATCTACTAATGGTTTCATGACATTAGATTTATTCTTGTCATCTCTCCAGCCTGTGTCTGGCTCAGGACTATTTGGTGTAAGGTTGTATGATTCTACATTTTTAATCTCAGAAGATTTAACTCTAACAACTTTATAGTATGGACGTGCCTTATATGGATCTGCTATTACTAAAACTCTAATGTTATTAGTTCTTTCAATATTAATTATATCTTGACGTTTTTCATTTAAAAGATAACTGGCAACATCGGAAGGGACATACACTTGAATTTCACCAGTGTTATCCTTTGCAGAGTCTTCTCCTATTATTCTTAATATAGATTGCCCTAAAGACCTTGGACCTCTCACTAAGACATGTTCGATGTCATAAGACTCATTCAAAGAAGGTCTTAATCTTTGTCTAGATACTTCTAATAGACCAAATTTTGATATTCCTGATATTTGTACTCTAGCTCTATCAGAATATACAGCTTTTCTAAATGCGCTTTCAACTTTATCTTGATGAGATGAATCAAGCATATCTATAAAATCAATAACTACAAGACCACCAACATCTCTGAGCCTTAACTGTCTGGCAACTTCTCTAGCTGCTTCTAAATTCGTTTTATAGGCAGTATCTTCAATATCTTTACCTTTAGTTGATCTTGCTGAATTAACATCTACTGCAGTCATCGCCTCGGTAGGATCTATAACAATAGAACCTCCTGAATTTAATGAAATTTCTCTTTGAAAAGCTAATTCTATTTGTGATTCTATTTGATATCTATTGAATAAAGGTATTTCTTCATCATATAACTTAACCTTATCTGCATGATCTGGAATCACTGCATCGATAAACTCTTTTGCTTCATTAAATGTATCAAGATCATCAATTAGAATTTCTTCTATGTCATCTTTAAAATAATCTTTAGCAACCCTAACAATTAATTTATCATCTCTATATATCAGAGATGGGCTGGGAGCCTCAGGTATATTTTTATTAATTTCATCCCATAAAGCTAGTAGATAGGCTAAATCTAAACTTAGTTCCTCTGATGATCTTCCAATTCCATTAGTTCTAACAATGGCGCTCATATTATCTGGGATATTTAAAGAATCTAAAGCTTCTTTAATTTGATCTCTTTCCTCGCCACTAATTCTTCTTGAGATACCACCAGATCTTGATGAATTAGGAATTAGTACTATAAATCTTCCAGCAAGACCGATTTGAGTTGTTAACGCAGCTCCTTTGGTACCTCTTTCTTCTTTAGTGACCTGAACAATTATTTCTTGGCCTTCTTTGAGAGTGCATTCATTTTTACCTTCAGAATTTTTCTTGTAAAATTCATTAGATAAATCTTTTAGTGGAAGAAATCCATGTCTTTCGGAGCCAAAGTTTATAAAGGCTGCATCAAGACTTGATTCTATTCTTGATACAGTAGCTTTAAATATACTGCCTTTCAGAAGTACTTTGTCAGGTGATTCTGTGTCAAAATCATATAATTTAGCACCATCAACAAGTGCCACACGTAATTCATCACCATAGGATGAGTTAATTAAAATTCTCTTCATTGTTTTCTCCCTATATATAGGAAGATAATTCAGCAGTGCGCTTTTAAGGCTTCTATCAGTAAGTCTTACGTAGTTCTGCTTACTTGATTAACTCTTTACAGAGTTGTTTCTAAACTGTTGTATTTATCTTTCTTTTAAATTTTTAACTAGTTTTTCTAGTTATTTACAGACATATCCTATAGATTTGTTACATGCCTGTCAAAAAATTAGAAGTAGACAATGATAATATTGATAGAAGATTAGATAACTATCTACTATCTATATTTAAAGATATTCCAAAATCTAAAATCTATAGCATCATCAGAAAAGGTGAGGTTAGAGTTAATTCAGGCAGAGTAAAGCCACAACGGAAGCTTAAATTAGGTGATATTATAAGAATTCCCCCTTATCTAGATAATGAAAAAAAATTTGAACAGGCAAAAGCAATACCTGCCAATATTATAAAATTAATTAAAAACAGTGTTATTTACGAGGATTCAAACTATTTTGTAATTAATAAGCCACAAGGCTTGAGTGTTCATGGAGGGACTAAAAATACAATTGGTGTGATCTCAGTTATGAGGCATCTTTTTTCTGATTCCATTGATCTATGTCATAGAATTGATAAAAATACTTCTGGATGCTTAGTTTTATCTAAAAATAAAACATCCAATAAACATTTCAATGAGGAGCTTAAAAAGAAAACTATAAAGAAAAAATATTTAGCTATATTAAAAGGGCACTTAAAAAGCAATATGCAAATTGATATCCCAATAGATAAATCCTTTTCTACGAATGCTAAATCTTTTGTATCAGATAACGGTAAACAATCTTTATCAAATTTTAAAATTCTTAAAAAGCTTAATTCTTCTTGTCTAGTAGAAGTTAGAATATATACAGGGCGAACACATCAAATAAGAGTTCAAAGCAAATACATTGGACATCCTATTCTGAACGATAATAAGTACGGAGATAAAGAATTTAACAAAAGTCCATTGTTAAAAAATATAAAAAGAATGGCACTTCATTCCTCAGAAATGGAATTTATTGATCAATCAAATAAAACTATCAAAGTAAAAGCGCAAATTGATAAGTCATTTAACGAGCTGCTAGAGCTATTAAAATAAAAAAATCTATCAATAATAGTATAATTTTGATAGGATACGTTTTTTTTAAGGTTAACAATGGCAGTTCAAAAAAGTAAAGTTACAAGATCAAGAAGGGGGCAAAGAAGATCTCATGATTCTCTTTCAGCTTCCACATTATCTGTAGATCCAGTTTCTGGTGAAAAACATGCACGTCATCAGATGACAAAAGATGGTTTTTACAAAGGCAGACTTGTAAAAGATCTCAGAAAAGTAGAAAAAGAAGCTGAAGAAACAACAGCTTAAATATGCCTAGGCATATAAGTTTACTTTTTCCAGGTCAGGGATCTCAATCTACTGGGATGCTAGACGACTTTGACAACTCAAAAATCAATCCAATTAGAAAAATATCTAATAATCTTTTTGATTTTGATTTAGTTGATGTCATTAAAAATGGACCAAACGATCTTATTAACCGAACATCAATAACGCAACCGGCTCTTTTAGCAACCTCTTTTCTATATTTTAAAAAATTTTTAGCACTCTCGCAGACCCTACCTAATATATTAGCAGGCCACTCTTTAGGAGAGTATTCAGCACTCGTTGCCGCGGAAAGCATTACCATGGAAGATGCGATGTCTATTGTTCATAAAAGAGGCTTATTTATGGAGTCATGTCCAAAAGGTGGTATGTATGCAATTTTAAATTTTGATTTAGATTCAATTAATAATATATGTAATAAAGTTTCATTAGAATTAAATGATGTCGTCTCTGCAGCAAATATAAACTCAGAGAATCAAGTTGTTATTGCTGGCAGTCTTGAAGCAGCAAAAAAGGTTGCAGATGATTGTAAAAACGCTGGTGCAAAAAGGTGCATTCAGTTAAATGTAAGTGTAGCTTCTCATTGTAATTTAATGGAAGAGGCATCAAAACAATTATCGTCTGAATTAGATAAATTTATGTTCAAAGCCCCAAAATTTCCAATTATCCATAATATTGATGCTGAATTTGAAAATAATCCAATTAACATACCTATAAAACTTGAGAAACAATTAACTTCTCCTGTTCAATGGGTTAAAACTATGAAGTATCTTCATAATAAAAATGGAATAGTTATCGAATGTGGTCCAGGTAAGGTTTTATCAGGTCTTGCTAAAGCAAACGGTTTGGATAATATATTATCAATGTCATCAGAAAATTTTGAAGAAAATTTTAGAAAATTAATATGAATAAAGAGATTATTTTTATATCAGGAGCATCACGTGGCATAGGTTTATCAATGGCTAACTATTTTGCAGATGCTGGACATATTGTTATAGGCACATCAAGAAATAATTTTAAATTTGAAAACAACTCAGCCAATTTAATACCTATTAAACTAGATATTACTTGCAGAGACTCTGTTAAAAATTGTATAGATTCTCTAAAAGAAAAAAATCTTATACCTTCAATTTTAATAAATAATGCTGGAATAACTTCAGATCAATTATTTCTTAGAATGAAAGACGAAGACTGGGATGCTGTTGTTTCAACAAATCTAACTGGAACTTTTAATTTATCAAAAGCTTTAATAAAAAATATGTTAAAAAATAAATTCGGTAGAATTATAAATATTTCATCTGTATCTGGTTTAATGGGAAATCCTGGACAAGTTAACTATTCATCTGCAAAAGCTGGCTTGAGTGGATTTACAAAATCTTTAGCAAAAGAAGTTGGTTCTAGAGGCATTACTGTAAATTCTGTTGCACCAGGTTTTATTGAAACTGACATGACATCATTTTTAGACTGTGATGCTAAAAATGAAATTGTTAAAGATATTCCATTAAAACGAATGGGTTCAACTACGGATGTTACTTTGCTTGTAGCCTTCTTAATTAGTCAAGAGGCTTCTTATATTACAGGTCAAACCATTTCTGTTGATGGTGGTTTGTATATGTATTAAGTATGTGCATCTTTTTATTATTAGGGTAAAATAATCAAGTTTTCTAATAGGGAGTTAATATGAGCGTTGAAGATAGAGTAAAAAAAATTGTAAGTGATCAATTAGGTAAGTCTATAGATGAGATAGAAAGTGATTCTTCATTTGTTGACGATCTTGGTGCTGATTCTCTAGACACTGTTGAATTAGTGATGGCTTTAGAGGAAGAATTTGATTTAGAAATTGCAGATGAAGATGCTGAAAAAATCTCAACTGTTAATGAGGCTGTCGACTACATAAACTCAAACTCTTAAAAAAGAACACAAATTTCTCAATTCATCTGTCATAAGGCAGTAATCTCTATTAGTCTTTGTAAACGTTTAAGCTATTGTCTTAACTTTCACACATTTATATTTAAATGATTATAGTAAAATGAACTTTATGAAATACATAACAATTTTTGTTATAGCAATTCTTTCCTTTATTGGACCATACAAAGCATTCATTAACTTTGTTCCAAATAACGCAATAAACTCAATAGTTATAAATAATGGAGACTCAATGAATGATATTGTTAAGCAATTAATTCCAGATTCTTTATTAAATAAAGTATTATTCAGAACTTTTCTTAAACTTGAATCTATTGATTCCTTTAAAAGTGGCGAGTATGAAGTTCTAAATAAATCACTTATCGAAATATTTATTCTATTCAAAGAGGGAAAAACCATTACACATAAATTGACTATTCAGGAAGGCTCAACAATATATGATTTACAAAAACTTCTTGATAATAGTTTTTTAATAAATAATTGTTATTATCTGGATTGTATCGACAGTCAGTATCCTTTTAAAGAAGGTATTTTATTTCCAAACACATATTTTTATAAAAAAGATATGCTCGCATCATCTATTATTAAACAAAGTTATAACAAACTTGATTTAGTTCTTTCAGAGCTTTGGTCTAAAAAGCCACCTAATAATATTTTAAAGGATAAAAATGAAGCTCTAATACTTGCTTCTATAATAGAAAAAGAAGCAGGCAATGATAATGAAAAATCATTAATAGCTAGTGTTTTTCTAAAAAGAATAGAGATAGGAATGAGACTTCAAGCAGACCCAACGATAATATATGGACTATTACCAAATTTTGATGGAGATATTAAAAAATCTGATATTCTTGATAAGAATAATCCATATAATACATATATGATTAAAAGCTTGCCTCCAACTCCTATAGCCATTCCATCACTTACCTCTATTGAGGCAGCAGTTTTAAGTACCCCCGGTGAATATTTATTTTTTGTAGCAAATACTCCTACTTCGCATTATTTTTCTAAGACTTATGATGAGCATCTCTCTATGATTAAAACTTTGGGTTTAAATAAATGAAGATTATTAGTTTCGAGGGAATAGAGGGTGTTGGAAAATCAACTCAAATAAAATTACTCAATGAGTATTTAGGTTCAAAAGGATTAAAGACAGAAATTCTAAGAGAACCAGGATCAACAGTAACTGGTGAAATGATTAGAGACATTCTATTAAATTCAAAAGAAAGCCTGTCGTCTGAGTCTGAATTATTATTGATGTTTGCTGCTAGAGCTCAACTAATTCATGAAAAAGTAATTAATTCTAAAAATGATATTATTTTATTTGATAGATTTTATGATGCTTCTATTGCCTATCAAGGTGCCGGTAGAGGCTTGTCTATAGATTTCATAGAAAATCTAATTGCTTTTAGTAAATGCCCATCACCGTTAATAACATTCCTGTTAGATATATCTGTAAAAGATGGTTTCGCAAGGAAAGCCGAAGATATTAAAGATAGAATCGAATTATCTGGTGATAAATTTTTTGAAAAAGTTAGAGAGGGCTATATTTCTTTATCGAAACAATATCCTGAAAGAATTAAGTTAATTAATGCCAATAATTCAGTAGAAAAAATACATCAAGATATTCTTAAAGAAATAGAGATAGTTATATGAATTTGAATCAATGCAGATGGTTAAATGACGTCTTTGATTCTATTAATTTTGAGAACCTTCCACATGGAATTATCATTAACGGATCAACAGGTATTGGAAAAAAAATTCTTGCAAAAGAAATAGCCAATAATATTTTATTAAATTTTAAGAAAGATAATAATTTCAAGCATCAAGTACTTTTTGATAAAAATACCCATCCTGATTTTTATTTACTCGACAAAGATAAGATTGGTGTAAATGACATTAGCAGAAGAGATAAATGGGATGAAGAAAAAGGCTTCAGAGATGTAGTAACTTTTTTAACAATGACTCCTTCAATATCAAAAAACAAAGTGGTGTTAATAATGAATGCAGATTTAATGAATAATGCTGCTCAAAATGCATTATTAAAGTCCTTAGAAGAGCCAGCGCCATACTCATACATAATTATGACTACAAATAGGCCTAAAGCCTTAAACCAAACTATTTATAGTAGATGTAGGCAAATTAATATAAACAATTTAAGTGTAATTGAAACTAACCATTGGTTAGAAAAAGTTGGTGTAACAGACTATAACGCAATGGACTTTCCAAGTTTTGCAACGCCTTTTGATATTCTTCATGACATTCAAAATGATAACCACAACTCATATAAAGAATTTATTTTATTAATGAATGACTTCATGTTTAGTAAGATAGATCAACCACAAGCTATAAAATTGTTTACTGATATAGATATTAACTTTATTGGGAAAATAAATTTTTTGGTAGAATTTCTAAAAATAATATTAGCTTCCAAATTAACCGACAATCAATTGAGCGGAGCTTATAAAAATTTCAATATTGCAAAATTTAGCAATTTAAAAATATCAAATATTATTGATGATTTGAACAATCTTAGGTTCGATTTCTTTAATGTCTCTTCGATTAATGAAACTCATGTATTGAATTATTTCTTTAGTGAATTAAAAGTATCTATTAGACAATCGTAGTTCCGCCATCAACAACAATGGTTTGACCATTTATGTAACTTCCAGCATTTGATGCAAGCATCACTGCAACACCTGCTATTTCATCTGGCTCACCAATTCTTTGCATAGGAGTTGTTCCTAGAACTGATTTGAGTATCTCAGGATTCTCCCATAAGGCTTTAGCAAAATCAGTTTTAATTAAGCCTGGAGCTATTGAATTGGCTCTAATATTTTTGTGACCAAACTCTGCTGCTATATTTTTTACAATCATTACATCTGCAGCTTTACTAATATTATAAGCACCTAGTATAGAGCTTCCCTTAATAGCAGCGATACTTGAAACTATAATTATCGATCCTGCTTCTTTTTCAATCATATGAGGAATGCATAAATTACATAGAATCTGATTTGATCTTATATTGTTATGCATTACTTTATCAAATTGCTCATTAGACATATCTAGCATAGAGCCCATGTAGGTATTGGTAGCAGCATTACATACCAATGTATCAATACTTCCTAAAGTTTCTAAAGATGCATTTACTAAGTTTTGAAGTTGATCTTCATTACCAATATTACACTCAATAGGAAAAGCCACTTCTTTTCCAATAGATTTATTAATCTCTTCAGCAGTTTCTTTACAAGCATCTATTTTTCTAGATGATATTATTACGTTAGCGCCCATCAGTGCAGACTGGTATGCTATAGCTTTACCAATTCCTCTAGAGGAACCAGTTATTAGAATAGATTTATTTTTGAGATCAAATAAAGACATTTTAAGATTATAATTTAACAATTAAAGGAATATTAACATGATTGAAATATACGGAAAAACATTTTGCCCATATTGCGATAAAGCAAAAAACCTCTGCGAAAGAGAAGGGCTTGAATATACCTATAAACAATTGGATACAGATTTTTCTAGAGATGAATTCTTTAATATATTTCCAACAGCAAGAACTTTTCCTCAAATTAAAATTGATGGTAATGATGTTGGTGGTTACACAGAGCTAGAATTTTGGTTACAAAATAAGGATTAATTATGGAACAATTTAACGATTTTTTACTTTTTCTTGACAGTAATTTAAGTGGCTCAGTCTGGTTCCCCGCATTGTTAATAGGTACGGGTATATTTTTTACTATTTATCTAGGTTTTCCACAATTTAGATTTTTTGGTAAGGCATGGGGTCTCGTTTCAGGAAAAAATAATAAATCAGATGCCGAAGGTGAAACAACTGCATTTGAGGCATTAACAACAGCTATGTCTGGTGCAATTGGTACTGGAAATATTGGTGGAGTCGCTCTAGCTATTTGGACAGGAGGTCCTGCTGCAATATTCTGGATGTGGATTACTGCAATTTTTGGCATGACAACAAAATTTGTGGAAGTGACTTTAGGTCATAAATATAGAACAAAACTTGAGGATGGCTCTATTTCTGGTGGACCTATGTATTACATAGAACATGCCTTAAATATGAAATGGGTAGGTATTCTTTTTGCATTTTTAATGATGATTACTGCAATAGGTTCTGGAAATATGCCTCAAATCAATAATATAGCCCTTGTCATGAATACTGAATTTTCTGTACCTAAATTGTTTACTGGTTTATTTTTAGGTGTTTTGCTTTGGGTCATTATAATTGGAGGTATAAAGAGAATAGCCTCTGTGGCAAGTAAAATAATTCCAATTATGGGCTTAATATATTTTGGAGGCGCTTTAATAATCCTAATAGAAAATTATCAGAATATTATTCCATCATTTAATGCAATTTTTGCGCAAGTTTTCACTGGTTCTGCCGCGGTAGGTGGATTTTTAGGAGCTAGTTTTGCAATGAGCTTAAAGTATGGTGTTGCAAGAGGTTTATATTCTAATGAAGCTGGTCAAGGGTCCTCTCCAATTGCTCATGCATCATCTAAAAATACATCAATTGATCAAGGCGTTGTATCAATATTAGAACCATTTATAGATACTATTGTTGTTTGTAGTGTTACAGCTTTAGTTATTTTATCTAGTGGAGCATGGACTCAAAAATTTGATACCTCTTTCTCTAAAACAGATATGATTATTCTTGAGGGTATTTATAGCGATAAAAAAAATACTGATGGAGATTATTTGTATCCAGATCATATTAATGAATTAACAAAATATGTTCAAAAAATGGATTCAAATGTTAATGAATTTTCAGGTTTATTAGCGATCGAAAATGGTAAATTAATCACAGACAATATTACAGTTATCCATTCTAGATCGATAGCTGAAGATGTAATTGTTTCATCCTCTTTCGCAAAGTCAGATGACCCGAATTCCAACCTGTATTCAGGCTCATTGAATGTAAAAAAAGGTAAGGTTGTTGAATCTGTATTTTTTGAAGGCAAATCATTGGTAAGTTCTGCTCAATTAACTGCTAAAGCTTTTTCTCAAGGAGTGCTCGGTGAGTATGGTGGAAAACTTGTAGCTATAGCATTACTTTTATTTGCATTTTCTACTGCCATAACATGGTGCTATTATGGAGATCGATCTACAGCATATATTTTTGGTGAAAGGGGCGTATTTTGGTATCGAAATGTATACGTTCTCTGCTTCATGCTCGCGGCTGTTATTGATACAACTATAGTTTGGAATATTGCTTATGTTGTCGTCGCACTGGTTTCAATACCTAATTTAATAGCATTATTCTTTTTAAGAAATGAAATGAAAGATTTAACTAACGAATTTGTGGTCAAAAACTTTAAATAAATTTTTATACAAATAATGATCTTTAGAATTGCTAGTTACATTTTGTTATTTGTTATTCTTTCGTCATGTGGCGGAGGTGGTGGGTCATCAATTGAAAATAATAACAATTCAATAACTCAGCCCCCCAACAATCCATTTGTTTATATTCCTCCTTCAACTACATCAACTGATAATTGTGTAGCAAAGTCTCAACCTGTTGCTAATAGCTGGCATGAAGATTTCAACTCAAACGAGTTAAATATAAATGATTGGTCTTACGATGAGGGTTGTAATGACAATGGTGGTGGATGCAATGGAAACAATGAAGCACAAAACTACACTTCAAATGATTCGGATAATTTATTTATTGAAGACGGGTATCTTAAAATTCAACCAATTTATGAACTAAATACTGGCTCTGATGGAGTCAATCAACAATATACTTCTGCAAAAATTTATACTAAAGATAAAAAACTATTTACTTATCCAGCCAAAATATCAATTTGTTTCAAAGTTCCAGAGGGGACTGGAATGTGGCCTGCAATATGGATGATGCCTAATGCAGATGTTCCTTGGCCAACTGGAGGTGAGATTGATCTCATGGAAGCGAGAGGAAGAGCTGCTCTTGCCAATGTTATGGGTTCAGCAGTTCATTTTGGAGAAGTGTGGCCTAATAATAAATACATATCACAAAATGTTAACTCTGCAGTTGGCAATGATTTTCAAACATACTTTCATTCAATCACTTTTATATGGCAGGAGGATAAGATTGAGATGTATTTAGATCAAGAATCTTCTCCATTTTTTTCAGTAACGCCAAATTCCTATCTTTTGAATCAATACGATTATCCTTTCAACAGTAGTTTTTATATGATTTTAAATGTAGCAGTAGGCGGACATTTTGATAATTATGCTCTCGATAGTAGCCATTTTTGTATAGATGCTGATTGTACAAATTTTTTAGATAATCCAGACAAAAAAAGAATGACTGTTGATTGGATTGAGTACCTTCCTATATCTAATTAGCTGAAGAAGATCTTTTCTCAAGTTCTTTAATAACTGCTTTTAAATTTGTTCCTTGTTGGTTAAGTAATACAAGTAGATGAAATAAGAGATCTGCTGATTCTTCAACAACTCTTCCGTCAGCAGTCACTGCAGATATAGAGGTTTCACCAGCTTCTTCTGTTAGTTTTTTAGATATCTCTTTAACACCTTTATTAAAGAGAGAAGATACATAAGAATCAGACTTATCTTCATTCTTTCTTTGTTCTATAATTTTTTCAAGAACCTCAAGGGTAAAAACTAATTTATTATCATGAGGTTCATCAAAACAAGATTCAGTACCTAAGTGACAGGTAGGGCCAAGCGGAGTTGCTTTTATAAGAAGAGCATCCTTGTCACAATCAAGAGACATTTCATCTATTAAAAGCTTATTTCCAGAAGTCTCACCTTTTGTCCACAAACGTTTTTTTGACCTACTAAAAAAAGTTACGATCTTTTCGCTAAGAGACTTATTAATTGATTCAAGACTCATATAACCAACCATTCGTATTTCTAATGTTTTTGAGTCTTGAATAATTGCAGGTATTAATCCTTTTTCGTCCCATTTAATATTTTTAATTTCCATTTTTATTACCTTATATTGAGTGATTCTTTTTTTAAGTATATTTTTAAGTCATTTATATTAAACAAATTTTTATGAAATACACTTGCAGCAAGTGCGCCACTAGAGTTTGTTTGAGTTAATACATTTTTAAAGTCTTTCATTGAGCCAGCGCCGCCTGATGCAATAACTGGAATATTACTAATTGAAATCATTTTGTTTAATTGATAAATATCATAACCATCTCTTACACCGTCTCTATCCATGCAATTTAAAACAATTTCGCCCGCACCAAGCTCTTGAACTTTCTCAATCCAATCAATTGTTTTTATACTAGTATTTGTTGCAGTATTTTCATCACCTGTTTTTGAATAAACAATATAGTCATCCTCAATCATTAATGAATCAATTCCAACAACAACACATTGGCTTCCAAATTCATTTGCTAATTCATGAATAAGTTCAGGTCTTTCTATGGCTGGAGAATTAACTGAAACTTTGTCAGCTCCAGAATTTAATATAACTTTAGCTTGCTCAACTGATTTAATACCTCCAGCAACACAAAAGGGTATATTTATTTTTTCAGCTATAGCTTTTACCCATTCTTTTGAAACAACACCATCATATGTGCTGGCACCAATATCATAAAAAACTAACTCATCAGCTCCTTCATTATTATATTTAATTGCTAAATCAATTATGGAACCAACTATTTCATGATTTCTAAACCTTACTCCTTTTACAACAGAGTTATCTTTTACATCTAAGCAAGGAATTATTCTTCTAGTTAACATTAATAAGATCCTTAAGAGACAATTTATTTTCATATATTGCCTTCCCAACAACACATTCTTGAGTACCAATATTTTTAAGCTTTTTAATATCTTCCATATTCCCAATACCACCTGAAGCGATTAAATTAGTATTTTTATTTTCAAGTATTTTTTTATATATATTGCAATTAGGACCTTCCAATGTTCCATCTACTGATATGTCAGTTGCAAGCACATTTTTAATCCATTGATTGTTATTTATAAAATCAAAAAGATTAATGTTTGTATTTTTAGTCCACCCATTTACAGATAACATCGGCTCATCATTAATAACGTTAAAATCTAGCCCAAATATAATTTTATCAAGGTTCGTATTGGATCGTATTTCCTCTCTAAAAGCTTGATTGTTAATAGCAGCAGTTCCTACGATCAATCTATCTACTCCAATAGATATTAGTTCATTCAAAGTTTGTTCATCCCTTATACCACCTCCAACTTGAATATTTAAACCTTCAATTAATAGGAATTTTTCAATAATAGGAAGATTTTTATTTTTTCCTGACCTTGCCGCATCAAGGTCAACAATATGAACATAGTCAAAACCCGCATCTAAAAAGATATTTATTTGATTTAAAGGCGAGGAATTATATTCTGATACATCTTGATAATTACCTTTTAAAAGTCTTACACATTTGCCATCAAGTAAGTCTATAGCTGGAATGATCTTCATGCCGTAGTTAGAAAATACTGAAGAAATTTTTCACCACTTACTGAGGATTTTTCTGGATGAAATTGACAGCCTATAAAATTATTTTTTTTTACAAGACTAGTATAATTAACACCATATTCAGTATAGCCCATCGCACTGTCTGTGGAATCCGTGTAAAAACTATTTGCATAATAATAATGCCCATTTAATGATTTAAGATCATCATTGCATAATAATTTATTCCATCCCATTTGCGGAACTGTTAGACTTTTATCTGATTTAAATTTTTTAATTTTTCCATCTATTATTCCAAGACATTGTGTATCACCTTCTTCTGAGTACTCATACATTATTTGCATTCCTATGCATATTCCTAGAACTGGCTTAGTTATGTTTTTTATAAAATCTATTAAGCTCTTATCTTTAAGACACTGCATTACAGCATTTGCTGAGCCAACACCTGGTAATACATAAGCATCAAGACCACTAAGCTCATTCTTTGAATTACTAATTACTGTATTAATACCTAGCCTTTTAAAAGAATAGTAAATAGAATTTAAATTCGCTCCTCCGCAATCAATTATCCCTATGATCATAGCGTTCCTTTTGTCGATGCAACGGCAGAATCATTTTTCTTTAAAGCATTGCTCAAAGCTCTGGTGAAGCTTTTAAATGTTGCCTCTATAATGTGGTGACTATTAGTGCCTTTTGTTTCTATGTGGCATGTAAAACCTAGTGTGTTAATAAAGGATATAAAGAAATGCTCAAACATTTCAGTTGGAAAATCGCCAACATACTCCCTTAACTTTGAAGTTTTCATTTTTAAAAAGGGCCTTGATGCCATATCAATGCTCACATTTGAAATAGTTTCATCCATAACGAGATTTTCACTTGAAGCATATCTTTCTATATTCTCTCTTTTTCCAACAGCATTTTTAAATGCTTCTCCTAATGCTATAGAAACATCTTCAATTGTATGATGTTCATCAATCTCAAGATCACCTATAGAGTGAACAGATAAATCAAAATTTCCATGTTTCGCGAGTTGTTCTAACATGTGATCGAAGTATTTAAGACCTGTATCAATATTAAAGTTTCCTTTTCCATCAATATCTAGATTTATATATATGTTTGTCTCATTTGTAGACCTTTTAATAAATGATTTTCGAGATTTTAATGATATTTCACTTGATGCTAAATTTTTTCTAATTGAAACTGCTTTTTCATGAGCATCTAAACTTTCTGCATTTGCTAAGATTGAAACAGTAGGAGCAAGATTTAAGAATCCTTCCGGACTTGCAGTTTGAAAAGTAATTATTTTACCGAAATCTTTAACAGACAACCCAGAATATGTTTTAGCATATCTATTTGTTGGTAATGTGTGATTAGAGCCAGATGCATAATCACCAAATGATTCCGGTGAATATTTTCCGCAGAAAACCGAGCCTGCATTATTTATATATGGTGTGAATTTAGCAAAATCTTTATCTAAGAGTATTAAATGCTCAGGAGCATTACTATTAATAAATTTAATAATTTCATCATCGTTTTCTGCAGATACCAAATAGATATTACTAAAACTTTTTTTAAGTATGTCTTGTCTTTTTAGCATTTCCTTTTGTTTATTTAATTCATCTTTTAAATCATTAATTAAAATTTTATTTTTACTAACGAATACCGCCTTAGCATCTGTACTATGTTCTAGTTGAGATAATAGATCAGAGGCTATTATATGAATTTTATTTTTATCATTTGAAACCACATATACCTCACTTGGACCAGCAGGCATATCAATAGATGTTTTATTGCTGACCATAACTTTTGCTTCGGTTACAAATTGATTTCCTGGACCATATATTTTTAAACATTTCGGTATAGTTTTAGTTCCATGAGACATAGCAAAAATTGCTTGAGAGCCACCAATCTTATATACATTTTTTATTTTTAATAATTTAGCTATCCATAATATAGCTGGATTTATATTTCCATTTTTATCAGGAGGAGTGCAAATAACTATTTTTGGACAACCTGCAATAAGGGCGGGTATAGCTTGCATTAGTAGGGAACTGAAAAGCGGAGCTGTACCACCTGGAATATATAAACCAACCGAATCTATTGGCTTGAATTCAGACCATAGTCTAATACCTTTAGTTGTTTCCATTTCAGAGATAGACAAACCAGGTAATTGTTTTTCATGATATTGGTAAATATTTGTATAGGCAATAAGAATTGCTTCTTTAAGGTCGCCATCTAGCATAGCCTCAGCTTTTTTAAACTCAGAATTTGTTACTTTAAAGTTTTTTATTACCTTTTCATTCAATGTTTTCGATATCTTTCTTAAACCTTCATCACCCTCATTTATTACAAGATTTTCAAATTTCTTAAGAGTGGACTTATTTTTTGATGACATGACAGAATCTTTAAAGTCTATAGTCATATTTGATTTATTTATAATTATCTTCTTCATATTAATTCAATATTTTTTCAACAGGCATAATTAAAATTGATGATGCTCCTTTTTCCTTGAGTTTCTCCATTGTTTCCCAGAAAATCGGTTCCTGACATAAAGCGTGAATTGCTACTTTATTTTTATTTTCCAATGGAATAATTGTTGGAGACTCAGAACCAGGTAAAAGTTTACATATCTCCTGAACCTTAGAAGCGTCAGAATTTAACATTACATATTTACTCTCAATCGCATTAATTACACCCTCCATTCTATTAATGACTTTTGTAGCAATTGATAACTTTTTTGCACTTATATTTTTATTTTTAATTAGAACTGCTTGCGATTGAAGAATTATTTCAATTTCTTTTAAGTTATTAGCCTCTAGTGTTGCTCCTGACGAAACTAGATCACAAATAACATCCGACATCCCTATATAGGGCGTTAATTCCACAGAGCCATGAATATTGGTAACTGATGCATTTATTTTATTATCCTTAAGATATTTTTTAACAGTGTTGGGATAAGAAGTAGCAATTTTTTTGTTTTTAAAATTTTTAATATTTGAATTTTGAGGCACTGCAAATGAAAGCCTACATTTTGAAAATCCCAAGTTAAGCATTTTCTCAATGTAAGTTCTTTTAAATAATGTCTTTTCAATCAAAATATTTTCTCCAACAATGGCTAAATCAGCATCACCATTAGAGACCAATGACGGTATATCATCACTTCTGACAAATAATATATCTATAGGTAGATTATTAGATTTTGCTAATAATTTATCTCCTTTGTAAGAAAAATTAATTCCTGATTTCTTAAGTAAATCTATGCTTTGCTCAGACAGCCTTCCATTTTTTTGTATTGCAATTGTTAGTCTATTTTTCATTTTGAAATCCTTTTCAATATGTTCAGATACCCCTTATATGGCTCATTTGATAAAAACCTAGCGACCCTTGTAACTGTAGTTGTACTTGTTTTTAATTTACTTGCTATCTCTCTATAAGATAATTTATCTTCAAATAAAAGTTGAGCTACAGCCCATCTTTCTTCAAGTGCTTTTAGCTCAGAAGGTGTACATAGATCTTTTAAAAATCCATTTACCTCATTTTTATTCTGTAACAATAATATTGCTTCATTTAGGTTTTTCATGTGTGCTAGTGTATTACTATGTTAATACAAAGTAAACAAAAAAAAGGCACTTTTAAGTGCCTTTGATTATAATGATATTAATTATTCATTTGGGTTAAACCACAATGGTAAAACAGCAATCAATAAACCTGAAACATAAAACATCCATGCCCCAATAGTGCCCATCATATTTCCACCATTTGCCATGTTCTCAATGAACTGTTTTGAGCCTGCTCCAATATCAAGTGAACCATTTGCTGCGTCTAAAGCTGCTAAGGCTGCAGAATGGCCCTCATAAGTACCGCTTACCCATCCACCTAGATTAAGCCCAAGCAGAAATACCGATACAGCAAAAGCAGTACCAATAATTTTAGCTAATGTATTAGCACCTTTTTCCATCATAACGCTCGAAAATCTAGCAGCTATCCAAACAGCTATAACTGTTGATAGAAAAACTGTAGCATTTGCTCCTCTTGAAGTAGCAAATAACTCCCACAATGCAATTTCAGCTGTTGCACTTGCAATAATATCCATAAAATCTTCTCCTAAGATTAATAATTAATATTTATTTATACATGTTTCTATAAATTAATTCAAAGATTGTTTCTAAATAATACTTAAAATAAATATATATAAATATGAATTATTTTTGAGTTAATAAAGACACAATTTCTAGATGTTTTGTATTTGGAAATTGATCAAATATTTCTATATTTTGAATTTTATATGATTCTAAATAAGCAACATCTCTTATATATGTTTCTATATTACAAGACACGTAAATAATATTTTTAAACTTCTTTGTCATATCAATTACATTAGTTGTAAGTCCAGACCTTGGTGGATCAACTAGAATATGTGAAAAATTGTAATGATTAATGTCTATCCCTTTCATTCTTCTAAAAATTCTACCTTCAATAGCTTCGCTAATTTCATCAGCTGATAATCTGGAGTAATGTATATTTTTAATCGACATAGCATCAATAGATTTTTCAATACATTTAATAGATTGCCTATTATTTTCAGTTGCATAAACTTTATTAAAATATTTAGATAATGGGAAAGTAAATGTTCCAGATCCACAATAAAGCTCTAAAAGATCATTTGGTTCCTCTAAAAAAGAGATGACTTTTTTTACCATTTCAGGCATATGAAAATGATTTGGTTGATAGAAAGATTGATCTGATTGATACAGTTTTGTTTTTAAAGACTTCACATGATCCTCTAAGAGATCATCATTTAAATAAAATATATCGTTTTTAGATCTTAAGATTACAGATATTTTGAGCGATTTAGATAAACATTCTGCTTGGACTTTAATCTTGTCATCAAGTTTTTTATGATAAATTAATGTTACTAAAACTTTATTACAACTATTTGTTCTAAAGTTTATTTGAAACAATTTATTATTGAGCTCAACTTCATTATTAATTGAATTAAGCAACTTAGGCATTAAGTCAGATATTATTGGTCTAGCTACTTGGAAAGTTGTAAGATTTATTCTATTACTTTCCTTATCATACATAGTGTAATAGCCATTTCTATAGCCGAATTCACATCGTGACCTATAACCATGAGAAGGACTCAAGTTAATGATAATATCTTTATTGAAGTGTTCCTTTAATAGTTCATGTGCCTTTGAAAATTTATCCATTGGATTATAAAAAAAACATTGTTATAAGCATTAAAAACCCTATAAATGTTATATTAAGGACAATAAACAGGGTAATAATCTTAAAAAGTGATAATCCTTTTAGATCATTTTCAAGTTCTAATTTATTTCGAACTCCTAAGAATGAATGAATTACTCTTTTTAACCACATATTATGAATGAAATTGTTAACATTACTAAGTCAGCTGAAGAATATCTATCAAAACTGCTTACTGAAAAAAATGAGATTGATTTATCAGTAAGAATATTTATATCAGATCCTGGCACCCCTAAGGCTGAAACTTGTCTTGCTTATTGTAAACCAGATGAAGCTGGTGAAGATGATGTGATTTTAAATTTAGAGTTAATAACAGTGAATATAGATCACAGGAGTATTCCATTTTTAAAGGATGCAGAGGTGAACTTTGATAACGATACATTTGGAGGTCAACTAACAATTAAAGCCCCCAATGCAAGATTGCCAAATATCTCACCTGATAGTCCGCCAGAAGATCGAATAAATTATGTTATTTACAATGAAATAAACCCTATGCTTGAATCGCATGGCGGAGAGGTAAGTCTTGTTAAGTTTACTGACAAGGGAGAAGCAGTTCTTCAATTTGGAGGAGGGTGTCAGGGTTGTGGAATGGTAGATGTTACTTTAAAAGACGGCATTGAAAAGACATTGCTAGAACAAATACCTGAATTAAAATCTGTTCTTGATTCAACCGATCATTCTATCGACGATAACGCATTTTATAAAAGTTAGATTTTTTCTATAGATATAACTATTCCGAAGTAGGGGTGATCAAAATAGTGTATTTCTCCATCAAAAACTCTTTTTTGTTCGTCTATAAATATATTAATGTCATTATAAAGTTGATTTCCATATGACTCTTCAATTGGCAAGGTAATAACTTGTGTAAATTCATTTTTTAAATTTAGATCTAGGATAGGTTTTTCATCAGTTTTCTGTTCTGTTTTTCTAGATAAAATCTCATTTTCATATGATTTTATGTGTGAATCAGTAATTATTTTATTATCAACTGGTTTAGCAATTCCGAGATAGGCTTTTAAATCAACATGCAAGAAACGACTCTTATAGAACTTTAAATAGTATCCGTATTTATTTTCAGTATTTTTTTCAAATAGATATTTTGATATTTCTTTATTTTCAATATTTTGAATCCAGCTATAACTATTTAAAACTTTATAATTAGTATTACTCGATAACTTTGAATTTAATTTCTTCAATTTTTCTAGATTAGTATTCTTACGAAACCAATAACCTGGATTTGGAATAATTTTTTTAATATCTTCATCAGTATTATTTTTAGTAAAGGATGGTCTTAAATTTTTAAACATCTTTGTAAAAAAAGAATCATTATTTTTTGGAAATAGATCTGTTGTATTTATTAATAATTCTGGCTCATAAAAACTTAAGACATTCTCTTTAGGTAATATTAATAAATTATCAAAAGTCTCAGTCGTATTTATATTGACGTTTTTAAAAATTATTAATTCAATTTTATATTCCTCTAATGCAACTTGATCTTGAGCAACTAGATTTGTTATTAAGAAAATAGAGATAAATAATTTAAATAATATCATTTAGTAACTTAGAAATAATTCTTCTTCTATTAGCAGGTACAGGTTCAATCATATCTATAATAAATCTATTGTCTTTGTTGATGCTATAAATATTGGGCTTGTTTGTAATTAGTGTCAATATATTATCAAAAACATATTTTTTTATATTAGGAGACAACAGTAATGATGTTTTATTTTCATTTGAAGAGACTTTTTTAATACCTCTACTATTTATTAATAATCCAATTTCAGCATTATTTATCAAGTTCAGTGTTTCTTCAGGTATTGAGCCACATCTATCTTCAAGATTTGCTTTAACTTTATTTAACTCTTCAAGATTTTCTGCACTATTTATGGATTTGTATATTTTGAGTCTTTCCAATGCAGAGGGTAGGTAGGTATCACTGATATAAGAAGAATCATAGAAATTTACTTCTGTTCGTATTAGCTCTTTTTCATTATTAGATTTGAATTTATTTAAAGCACTTTTTAACATAGAAAGGTAAAGATTAATTCCAACAGTATTAATATGACCACTTTGCTTATCTCCAAGCATTTCACCCCCACCTCTAATTTCTAAATCTTCTTGAGCAATAAAAAAACCTGAACCTAAGGCAGATAATCTAATGATTGAATCTAATCTTTCCTTAGCAATTTTTGATAAATCAGGTGTTGGTATTAAAAAATAACAATATCCTTGAGAACTTGATCTACCAACTCTTCCTCTTAATTGATGAAGCTGGGATAGACCAAAATTTTGAGCGTCAATAATAACAATGGTATTTGCATTAGGTATATCTAAACCCATTTCTACAATTGTTGTGCAAATAAGTACATCCAATTCTCCAATATCAAATCCAGTCATAACCTTTGATATATCCGTTTTATTTAATTGACCATGAGCTATGCCTATTGTGATTTCTGGAAGTAACTTGTTAATTTCATTTTTTAAATTTTCTATTTTAGAAATATCATTTTGAACAATAAAACATTGTCCGCCCCTTGATATTTCTCTTGTAATAGCCTCCTTAATTAATTGATTTGTGTGAATCTTTAAAAACGACTTAATACTTATTCTATTTACAGGAGGGGAGTGAAGAAATGAAAATTCTTTTAGGCCTGAAAAAATAAAATTCATTGTTCTTGGTATTGGCGTTGCTGAGAGATATAAAATGTGAATATTTTCCTGTCTTGATTTAATAAGATCCTTTTGTTTTATTCCAAACTTATGTTCCTCATCTACAATTAGCAATCCTACATTAGAAAAGTCAATTCCAGAGGTAAATAATGCATGAGTTCCAATCAATATATCAATTTCGTTATTATTGAATGAGCTCACAATAGATGCTTTATTTTTTGATCCTGAATGCCTATTCAAAAGTTTGATATTCACCGGAAAGTTCTTATATCTATTTAAAAAAGATTCGTAGTGCTGATCTGAAAGAACTGTACTTGGACATAAAATAATAACTTGTTTATTTGAATGAATGGCGATGTATGCAGATCGCATTGCTACTTCTGTTTTTCCAAAACCTACATCACCACATAAAACTCTATTCATAGGTTTAATGAGAGAAATATCTTTCTTAATAGAATTAATAGCCTCTACTTGATCAGGTGTTTCTATATATGGGAAATCTTTATTAAATTCTTCAAATGATTTGTCATCAATTCTGAGTACTGACGAGGTTGATGCCTGTCTTCTTGATTCTATATCTAGAATTTCTGCTGCATGGTCATATGCTCTTTTAGCAGCTTTATTTTTATTGTTAAGCCATTTATTTGATGATAAAGAATCATAATTAATATTTGTTTGAATGTCTGTTTTATGAAATTTTGTTATTAACTCAACGCCTCTAAGAGGAACATATAAGGACTCGTTTCCAGAGTAAATTATCTTAATATATTCATTTGGAATTTCGTTTGTAGTTACAATTTCTAAACCATCATATCTTCCTAATCCATACTCCTCATGAACAACCAGATCTCCAGTTTTAAACATAATATCTTTTTCAATATATTTATTGGTTTCAATATGCTCATCCGATGCTTCAATATTTATATTTAAAAAATATTCTCTATGTACAATATATTCTGCATTTTTTATATTTATTAATGGTCTAATTATAGGATTTAACATTATGTTTAGTCCTAGCTTTGCCTCATGTCGAAAATTTATTTCATTAATATTTGGTAAGTATTTTTTTAGAATTATTTCGTATTCACTAGTAATAGAAGTCATCAATATAATTCTTTTTTCCTTTAAGTTATTAAAAACTTCAGCTCGACTAAAATCATCAAAATCCTTATATTTAAAATCACTATATTCTGATAAAGAATCACAAAACAAAGGCATTTCATTTACTTTATTTTCTATAAATGAACTTTTTATAAACATTTCATCTGGCTTAATTAAGGGTCGTTTAATATCAATATTTTCGTCATTAAACCTTTGCTGAATAAATCTAGAATAGGATTTTATAGAACTAGATAATTCTTTATTTATGATGAATTTATAATCAGAAAATAACTCAAAAAAATTTGATTTACTCTTAAAGAATAGGGGATGATAGATTTCTGAACCTTCTGTAATCTCTTTATTATTTAATTTTTGAAATATTTCACAATCTCTTTCATCATAATCTTGAAAATATTCCCTCCATGCATCTTTAAATACTTTTAATCCCGATTCATCCAATGAGCTTATTGAGCCCTTAGATAAATTAAATTCAGTTATTTTTTGGATAGATAGTTGAGTATCGACATCAAATAATCTTATAGACTCAATTGAGTCATCAAAGATTTCAATTCTTAATGGGTTTGAGTATATCGGTGAATAAACATCAACTATTCCTCCTCTAAGTGAGTATTGGTTTAAGGAATCAATTTTATTAACTTTTAAGTAATTTAAGGATTTCAAAATTGCCTCAAATGATTCTATTGATAGCTTATTTCCTAAATTGAAGTTTTTTCTAGATTTAAAAAAATCAATTTTTGGGTATACCTCAAAAAGATTTTTTACTGTAGAAATAATAATTTTATTATTATCAATTGAATTGAGTATTTTAAATCTTTCTTTAACAATAGACTCAGGAACTGAGAAATGATCGTATGGAAGAATTTCATTTTCTGGAAAATAATCTACTTTTGTAGCATCTAGATATAAATTAAGTTCATTTTTAAGTAACTTAGCCTCTTTTGCATTTTCAACAATTACACATAAGGCATTATCCTTATCTTTATTAGCGACAAAAAGTTGATGCGCAAATCTATGGTCAATTGTTGCGCAAATTTGATCATTTGTTTTGGCCATTAATTTAATATAAATCCTTTACAAGTGGTGGTCTAATAGCTGTATAATATGCGACGTATTCTATCAATCAAACAACATAAAAGGTAAATATGGAATTAAATTTTTCAAAAGAAGATCTACAGTTTAGAGATGAAGTTCGTTCATGGTTAGAGAACGATTATCCAAAACATGTAAAAGCCAAACAAGATAATGCTGAACCCCTTACAAGACAGGATATGGTAGATTATCATAAAGCTGTTTCTGCTAAAGGTTGGATGGGCTATAACTGGCCTGTTGAATATGGTGGTACTGGCTGGACAGCTACTCAATTATATATTTTTAATAAAGAATTTGGTCTTGCTGGAACACCCCCATTGTTAGCTTTTGGAGTAAGTATGGTTGCTCCAGTTATTTATACCTTTGGTAACGAAGAGCAAAAGGCTAAATATTTACCAGATATTCTTGAGTTTAATACTTGGTGGTGTCAAGGCTATTCTGAGCCAGGATCTGGATCTGATCTAGCATCACTAAAAACAAAAGCTGTTAAAACATTTGATGGTAAACATTATATTATTAACGGTGCAAAAACATGGACCACATTAGCTCAAAATGCAGACTGGATTTTTTGTTTAACAAGAACTGAAACAACATCAATCAAGCAAGAAGGAATATCTTTCATTTTAATTGATATGAAAACTCCTGGTATTGAAGTAAAGCCTATTATTACTATAGATGGAGAACACGAAGTTAATTCAGTATTTTTTACTGATGTAAAAGTTCCAGTTGAAAACTTAATTGGCGAAGAGGGTAAAGGTTGGACTTATGCTAAATTCTTATTAGCTCATGAAAGATTCGGAATCGCATCTGTTGGTGGTTCTCTAAGGGCTCTTAACAAGTTAAAAGAAATTGCATCAAATCTTGAAAATACTGATTTAGATAAGAAAATTACCGAACTTGAAATTGATCTTAATGCTTTAGAAATTACAGAGTTAAGAATGCTTTCT
This sequence comes from uncultured SAR86 cluster bacterium, assembly GCA_902515155.1. Taxonomy (GTDB): domain Bacteria; phylum Pseudomonadota; class Gammaproteobacteria; order Magnimaribacterales; family D2472; genus SCGC-AAA076-P13. Next base: position 63,088 of record CABXTT010000001.1, read on the forward strand.
GATCTTGAGAATGGCGGTCAAGTTGGAGCTGAGTCTTCTATTTTAAAAATAAAAGGTACAGAGATACAACAAAGACTTACAGAGCTTATGGTTGAATCTTCTGGCGAGCATGCGCTTTTATATCCAGGACCTCATGGCTTTGGTTCAAATGATAAGCCAAGTGGACCTGATTATTCTGCTGATGCAGTATCTAAATTCCTTAATATGAGAAAAACTTCTATATATGGTGGAAGTAATGAGATTCAGAAAAACATTATTTCTAAATTTGTTCTAGGAGTCTAAAAATGAATCTTAACTTTAGTGAAGAGCAGGTCATGCTCAAAGAAACTATTCAAAAGTTTTGTGATAATGATTATGATTTTTACAAAAGGGAAGAGGTCATCAAGTCTGAAAATGATTTTGATTTAAATACTTGGAATCTATTTGCTGAACAAGGATGGCTCTCAATGCCATTTTCTGAAGATTCAGGTGGTTTTGGAATGGGCCCAATAGAACTTTCTATATTATTTGAAGAATTTGGCAAAGCACTTGTTATTGAACCATATCTATCTACTGTTGTCCTTTCTGGCACACTAATTGATAATTCAAGCTACGAACATAAAAAAGATATCATTGAAAGAATATGTTCAGGTTCTCTTCATATATCTCTTGCATATGCTGAAGCAAAAAATTCTTATAATTACAATTTACCATCAACTTCATTATCATCTGATCTTCTTTTAAACGGAACTAAAAATCTAGTTCTTAATGGAGGAAATGCCAATAAGTTAGTTGTTTCTTGTATTTATAATGAAGAATTAGCTCTTGTTATTGTAAATGCAGACAAAGATGGAATATCAATGAATACTTTTCCAACAGTTGATGGTCAATCCTGTGCTGAAATAACATTTGAAAATGTATCAATAAATTCTGAAGATGTTATTGGAACTGGAGATAATGCAATAACTCTCCTAAATAATTCCATTAGTTTAGCTACCTTATGTGTTAGCGCAGAAGCAGTTGGATGCATGTCGTCATGTTATTTAAAAACAGTTGCATATACAAAAGAAAGAGAACAGTTTGGTCAACCCATATCAAACTTTCAGGTACTCCAACACAGAATGGTAGATATGTTTATTGAAAGCGAGCTTTGTAGATCCTTATTAATCAAAGCAATGCTTGAAGTTGATTCCGGTTCAGATGATATGCATAAACATGTTTCTGGTCTTAAAGCGCAAATAGGTAAGTCTGGTAAGTTTTCTGCTCAACAAGCCGTACAATTGCATGGTGGTATGGGTGTTAGTGATGAGCTTATGATTGGTCACTACTTAAAAAAATTAATTGTTATTGATGCATTATTTGGAAATACAGACCATCATCTTAAAAAATACGCTCAATAATAGTATTTATTTATATATCTTTTTAGCACTAATATTATTATTATTGGATTTTAGATTTATTAATTAATCATGACTGATAATAAAGATACCACATTTCAATCTACTAAAAGACAGAATCGTATCTTGCCTGAGGACTCCTTTGGAGATTGGAAGTGGAGAGAGGGACTTGCAGAATTAATGATACCTATAATTGGAAATTTGTATCGTGATGGTATAAATATTCTTGTTTATGGCAAATCTCTTGTGAATGAATCACCAGTAGAAATTATGAGAGCTCATAGATTTGCTAGACAATCTGATATGAATGAGCTTAGTGAATTAGAAACATTTCCTATTCTTCAGTATATATCTGGTTTAGATTTAGCTGACTGTGAAATTGATATTGGCGAACTTGCAGTAAGATGTCCGTTTTTTTCAACACTAAAAGAAGATTCGTCCGGTTTACCTGATTTTATTAATAAAGAACTAAAGTCTGTAATAAATAAAGATTCAAATAGGCCTGAAAGTCCAAAAGATATAGTTTTATATGGATTTGGAAGAATTGGTCGTTTAGTTACGAGGATGATGATTCAAAATACTGGTCCTGGTAATTATTATAAATTAAAAGCAGTAGTTATTAGAAAAGCTTCTGATGATGACATTTATAAGCGTGCCAGTCTTCTTTCTAGAGATTCAGTTCATGGTTCTTTTGATGGCACTGTTCGGGTTGATGAAGATAATTCATGCTTAGTTATCAATGGAAATCCTGTAAAAATAATATATGCAAATAGTCCTGAAGAGGTTGTTTATTCTGATCATGGCATTAAAGATCCAATAGTAATAGATAATACTGGGGTATGGAGAGACGAATCTGGATTAGGTCTTCATATAAAGTCAGGTGCATCAAAAACTATTTTAACTGCTCCTGCAAAAGGTGATATAAAAAATATTGTATTTGGCGTAAACGATGAAATCCTAAATAATGAAGATCAGATTATATCTGCTGCCTCATGCACAACAAATGCGATAGTTCCTGTACTAAAAGTTCTTAATGATGAATATGGAGTAGAAGGAGGGCATATCGAAACCGTTCATGCCTATACTAATGATCAAAATCTTATTGATAACTTCCATAAAGGTGATAGAAGAGGAAGAGGAGCTCCACTAAATATGGTCATTACTTCTACTGGTGCTGTAAAAGCAGTTGGTAAAGCTATACCTGAGCTTGCAGATAAATTAACCGGTAATGCTATTAGAGTTCCCACCCCAAATGTTAGTTTGGCTATTTTGTCATTAATTCTTAATGTGGATGTGGATAAAGAAAACTTAAATTCCTACCTTAAATCAATGGCTTTTCATTCAAAATATCGTGAAATCATTGGCTACGTTAATTCATCAGAAATTGTTTCAACTGACTTTTATTCAAGTCCATTTGCATCAATTATCGATTCTCAAGCAACCATTACGAGCGGCAATAGAGTAACTTTGTATTGCTGGTACGATAATGAATACGGTTACTCAAAACAAGTTATTAATTTAGCTAAAAAAGTAGCTAATATTGAACTTGAAAGATTACCTAAACCAATTAACTAAAAGTCTTTTATCAACAACATTTTAGATTTATAATCATCACGATTTAAGTTGTTTTTAACTTTTTTAAGGCGCACAAGTGATTAAAATAAATAAAGGTCTAGATTTACCAATTTCTGGTAAACCTGCTCCTGATATTTCTGACAAACCAAATGTTTCATCAGTTTCTTTGCTGGGTAACGATTTTGTTGGTATGAAGCCAACTATGTTAGTAAAAGTTGGAGATATAATTAAAGCAGGATCTAAAATAATTGAAGATAAAAAAAATCCTGGTGTTTTTTTTACAGCTCCTGCTGGTGGTGAAGTAACTGCAGTCAACAGAGGAGAGAAAAGAAAGTTTTTATCTCTTGAAATTGAAATAGCTTCAAATGAGGAATTTCATCATTTTTCTTTCGATGACACAGCTATAAGTATTAAGAATTTATTGTTGGACTCAGGCTTATGGAACGCTTTTAGAACAAGACCATTTAATAGAACCCCATCTATAGATTCCTTACCAAATGCTTTATTTATTAATGCTTGTGATACAAATCCATTATCAATGGACCCATACAGTATCATTAAAGATGATCTTGAATTATTTAATTTAGCATTAACTTATTTAAAGAAGTTTTTTACATGCCCGATTCATTTAGCCTATCAAAATGATAACTTTGATACATCTATTGAAGATATTAATTACCATCAATTTAGTGGCCCTCATCCTGCGGGGCTATCAAGTACCCATATTAATAAGATTTATCCTGTAAGTTTAGATAGAGTTGCTTGGACTATTGGTTATCAGGAAATAATTTCTATTGGTTATTTATTAAAAAATAACACTATAAGAACACATAAGACGGTTTCACTAGCTGGCTCCTCTGTTTTCAATCCTTCTCTAATAAGAGCCAGAATTTCTGGTAATCTTGATGAACTTACAGCAGGAAAAATTGATGACAATACAAGAATAATTTCTGGTTCTGTTATTTATGGTCATTCTTCTGAAGGTGTTATGAATTATCTAGGTTTTTATGATTCTTTAATCTCAGCAATCCCAGATACTGCGAATAACATATTTATGAACTGGCTAATGCCAGGCTCTGAACTTCATTCAAAGCTTAACGTTTTTTCATCGTCATTTTTTAAACCTAAAGATTTTATTTTTAATACTTCGGTTAATGGAGGAGACAGAGCTATAGTTCCAATTGGTTCATATGAAGAAGTTCTTCCAATGGATATTCTTGTAACACAATTATTAAAATCACTTGTTGTATCTGATATCGAAATGTCTACAGATCTTGGGATGCTTGAGTTGGTCCCAGAGGACCTTGCATTATGCTCATATGTTTGTCCTAGTAAATATGATTATGCTTCTATTTTATTTGATAACCTTAATAAATTTTATTTAGAACAATGAAATTTTTAAGAAACTACATTGATGATGTTAAGCCAAATTTTATAGGAGAAGGCAAGTATGCTAAATGGTTTCCTTTATTTGATGCTTTTGAAAATTTAGTATTTTCAACACAAACAAAAACTTCAAATCCGATACATGTAAGAGATGCTGTTGATATTCAAAAAGTCATGGTCACAGTTTGGTTGGCAACTTTTCCAGCAATGTTTTTTGGTATGTATAATTTAGGAGCTCACTCACTTGAATATTTAGAAGGAATTAATCAAGCAAATACCGGTGATTGGCATCATTTCATAATTAATATGGTCGGCTACGACTCAACTAGTTTTTTTGCTAAGTTATGGTTTGGAGCAGCATACTTTATTCCAATATATGCAACAGTTTTTATAGTTGGTATCGGATGGGAAGCCTTATTTGCAATAATTCGCAGACATGAGATTAACGAGGGTGCTTTTGTTTCAACTGTATTATTTTCACTAAGTTGTCCTCCTGATCTTCCTCTTTGGCAAGCTGCATTAGGAATTACTTTTGGTCTTGTTATTGGTAAAGAAATCTTTGGAGGAACGGGTAAAAACTTTTTAAATCCTGCACTTACAGGAAGAGCTTTCTTATATTTTGCTTATCCATCACAAATCTCTGGCGATAAAGTATGGATAGCAGGTCTGGCAGATAATAATATTATTCCTGAAGGCTATAGTGGTGCAACTGCTTTAGGTGTAGCAGCAGAGAGCGGCATGGCTGGAATATATGAGCGTTTTTCTTGGTGGGATGCATTTTTTGGTTATATTCCCGGATCGGTTGGAGAGACTTCCATAATAGCGATTGGCATAGGCTTGATTATTTTATTAGTTACTAAGGTAGCTTCATACAGAATTATTCTTGGAACTTTATTTGGTATGATTTTAATGTCATCAATTCTTAATCTTGTCGGATCAGAAACTAATCCTATGTTTTATGTTCCATGGTATTGGCATGCTGTCATTGGCAGTTTTGCCTTTGGTCTGGTATTTATGGCTACTGAGCCAGTATCAGGATCTGGAACAAATAGTGGCAGATGGATATATGGTTTTGTTATTGGTATAACGGTGATTTTAATAAGAGTTGTTAATCCAGCTTTTCCTGAAGGCATGATGTTAGCAATACTATTTGCAAATCTGTTAGCACCTGTTATTGACCATATGGTAGTAATGTCAAATATTAAAAGAAGGAAGGCTTTAACAACATGAATGACTCTATTACAAAAACATTAGCCGTTGCATTTTCTATATGCTTAATTTGCTCTTTAGTTGTATCTGTTGCAGCAGTAAGTCTCCGTGATATGCAAAATGAAAATAAAGCTAATGATAAAAAAATAAAAATTCTTCAAGCTGCTAGGATTTATGATTCAAATATTGATGTAAAGGACCAGTTTGAACAACTTGAGGTTATGTATTTAGATTTTAACAAAGGCGAAGTGCTCAAAAATGATGTTTTGGAATCCTTTTTATTGGAACATAAGAATGACTATGATCAACTTAGTGCAACTAGAAAAGAAGAGTACTCTACAAAACTAAATACTTCAGAAGATATCGCTATTATTAAAAGTAGAGAAAATGTTGGTAAGTTTTTCTTACTTAGAAATGAAGATCAAACTATTGATAAAGTTATACTTCCAATAAGAGGTTACGGTTTGTGGGGAACTCTATTTGGGTATATATCCATAGAAGAGGATTTCAACACCATTGCCGGTTTAGAGTTTTACGATCACAAAGAAACTCCAGGTCTTGGTGCAGAGGTTGATAATCCTAAATGGAAATCTCAATGGCCAGGCAAAAAAATATTTATTGATAATGATGTCTCAATTGAGGTTATAAAGGGAAAAGTAGATCCAGATGATGTAAATATTGCATATAAGGTTGACGGTCTATCAGGTGCAACACTTACAAGCAGGGGTGTAACAAATATGATCAAATATTGGTTTAGTGATTCAGGGTATGCAAAATTATTTAGTGAGTTAAATTATGAATCTTAATAGATATAAAGATGTCGTAGTAAAGCCACTTATCGAAGAAAACCCTATAACATTACAGATTCTTGGTATATGTTCTGCTTTAGCCGTTACTAATAATTTATCTGTTACTTTAGTAATGTGTGTGGCTTTGACGAGTGTTGTCTCTTTTTCAAATTTATTTATTTCAATTATAAGAAATCATATTCCTAGTAGTATTCGTATTATTGTTCAGATGACAATTATTGCATCACTTGTAATAGTAGTTGATGAGTTATTAAAAGCTTACGACTATGAAACTAGTAAAAAATTATCAGTTTTTGTGGGGCTAATTATTACTAATTGTATTGTTATGGGACGAGCTGAAGCTTTTGCAATGAAAGAGAGACCTCTGCTTAGTTTTTTTGATGGCTTAGGTAACGGCTTGGGTTATAGTTTAATTTTAATTGGCGTTGCAACTATTAGGGAGCTATTTGGTTCTGGTACCTTGCTTGGGTATGAGATATTACCTCTTGTTTCAAATGGTGGTTGGTATATGGGCAATAATCTACTATTACTTCCACCCAGCTCATTCATTATTATTGGATTATTTATATGGGCTATCAGAGAATACAAGCCCGCTCAAGTAGAAGAAGACGAATTTAAAGTCTCAAAACATTCAAGCTACCCAGATTTAACAAAAAAGGAATTAAATGTTTGAGCATTATTTAAATATTTTTATTACTACTGTATTTATTGAGAACATAGCTTTGTCAGTATTTTTAGGTATGTGTACATTCATTGCAATCTCAAAAAAAATTGATGCTGCAATTGGTTTAGGAATTGCTGTAATAGTTGTATGTTTAATTACCGTACCTCTAAATAATTTAATTTATAATTTTATTTTAAGAGAGGATGCGTTAACTTGGGCAGGACTCCCTGGTACTAATTTAGAGTTTGTTGAGCTTATAAGCTATATTGGCGTCATTGCAGCTGTTGTTCAAATTCTTGAAATGTTTCTAGATAGATACGTTCCTGCTTTATATAATGCCCTTGGTGTCTTTCTTCCTTTAATAACTGTAAATTGTGCAATTTTAGGTGCTTCGTTATTTATGATTGAAAAAGATTTGTTATTTGGTGAGAGTGTTGTTTATGGTCTTGGTGCAGGTTTTGGTTGGGCAATGGCTATTGTTATTCTTGCAGGTATTAGAGAAAAATTGAAATATTCAGATATACCAGAGGGTTTGAAGGGACTTGGTGCTACGTTTATAATTGTTGGCTTAATGAGTTTTGGTTTTATGTCATTTGGAGGCATTTCGCTTTAGTAGGAGTTACTTATGCAGATTGATTTAATACTTGGTGTAGTTTCATTTTCAGGAATAGTTCTGGCACTTGTATTGATTATTATTGGAGCAAGATCTCGTCTTGTATCTACAGGAGATGTTTCTATTGAAATTAACGGGGATTCTTCAAACCCCTTAGTAGTTCCTGCTGGATCTAAGCTTCTGCAAACCTTAGCTGAAAATAAGATTTTTCTGTCATCAGCATGTGGTGGTGGTGGCACTTGTAGCCAATGTAAATGTGTGATTTTAGATGGAGGTGGTTCAATACTTCCTACTGAAGAATCTCATTTTAATAGCAGAGAAAAAAATGATGGCTGGAGGCTCTCATGTCAAGTTGCTGTTAAAAATGATATGAAAATACAAGTACCTGAAGAGATATTCGGTGTTAAAGAATGGGAATGTGAAGTTATTTCTAATGATAATGTTGCAACTTTCATTAAAGAATTAATTTTAAAATTACCTGAAGGTGAAAATGTTGATTTTAAGGCAGGTGGATACGTTCAACTAGAAGCGCCTGCTTATGAAATTGATTACAAATCATTTGATATTCAGAAAGAGTATCACGGAGATTGGGATCATTTTAAAATATGGGATAACAAGGCTATAAATACAGAACCAGTTATACGTGCATATTCCATGGCTAATTATCCAGAAGAAAAAGGCATTATAAAATTTAATATAAGAATAGCTTCTCCACCTCCAGGTACTGATTTTCCTCCTGGAGTAATGTCTTCATGGACATTTAATCTAAAACCTGGTGATAAAGTAAAAGTATTTGGGCCCTTTGGTGAATTTTTCGCTAAAGAAACATCAAACGAAATGGTATTTGTAGGTGGTGGTGCTGGTATGGCACCAATGAGATCACATATTTTTGATCAACTTCTGAGGATAAATACTGATAGAAAGATTACTTTTTGGTATGGTGCAAGAAGCTTAAAAGAAATGTTTTATGTTGATGAATTTAATGAGCTAGCAGAGAAGTATGATAATTTTGAATGGCATGTAGCACTATCTGACCCCCAGCCTGAAGATGATTGGGATGGCGATACAGGTTTTATTCATAATATTTTATATTCAAATTATCTTAAAGATCATGATGCCCCAGAAGACTGTGAATACTACATGTGCGGACCTCCAATGATGAATAAAGCTTGTATTGATTTATTATTGAATATCGGAGTAGAACCAGAGAATATTGCTTTAGATGACTTTGGTGGTTAATTAAATCTTGATCACAAGATTTACAATTTCAAAAATAATTGCATTAGTTGTAGGTCTTTTATGTCTATTAATTGCATTTAACTACAATACAAAAAATTCATTTTCTATAAATGGAACTGCATATGGCACTTCATGGTCTGTAACCTCATCAGAATTTATTGCTGATCATCATCATAAAAATATTATTAAAATAATTAATAATATTGATATGGTCGCATCAAATTATAAAAGTGACTCTGAAGTATCTGTTATAAATGATAATGCTGTAACTACAGAATTTGTTATAAGTGAGCATTTATATAAAATTTTGACTATTGCTAAAGAAGTTCATAATCAATCAGATGGTCTATATGATATAACTTTAGGAAAGTTATCAAGCAAGATGGGCTTTTCTCCTGATTTTAATGATGACTTATCGCATACTTCAAATAATAAATTTTTGCTTCAAAATCCAAATAAGCTTACTAAAAATACTAAAGATTGGTTTGACCTATCATCAATAGCTAAAGGCTATAGCGTTCAACTTATTCATGAATATCTATTAGAAAATAATCTTAATGACCATCTAATTGACATAGGTGGAGAGGTAATTATTAATGGAAGTATTCATGGTGAGTCTTGGAAAGTGGGAATTCAAGATCCATCCTCATTTATTGATAAACCTATTTATGTTATTAATAATTTAGATAATAAATTTTTGTCAATTGCTACATCTGGTGAATACAGAAATTTTAAAATTCTTGATGATGGAAAAAAAATTACTCATACAATTAACCCGGAAACATTAAGTTCTATCTCGTCTAAAGTTAGTTCTGTAACAGTTGTTCATGAATCATCTGCGACATATGCAGATGCTTACGCTACTGCTTTCAATGTTATGGGTGAAACTAAGGCCATAAATTTTGCAAATGAAAACGATATAGCAGTCATGCTTACATTTACAAATGAAGAGGGTACTAATCTTAAATTTTCTAAAAAATGGTATGATTTGAAACTATGAGTACTTTTATATCAGCATTTATTATTATTGGTTTAGCTTTTCTAGGGCTTGCTATTGGTTTAATACTTAAAAATCAGCCTATTAAAGGATCTTGCGGCGGTATGGCTAATTTAGATGAGGGCTCAGAATGTCAAATATGTGGAAGAACTGATCCTCAGTCTTGTAGTAAATAGGTAACATTTATGATTTTAAAGGGTCATTGTGATGACCGTTTTAAAAAAATCCATGAAATACTCTCTAAGCAATTATCCTCTGGATATGAGCTTGGTTGCTCTGTTGCCGTTGAATACCAAGGTAAAGAGGTCATAAATCTATATGGCGGTCACACAAATACAGCAAAAGATAAAGAATGGACTAACGATACTCTTGTAAATGTTTGGTCTGTAACTAAGGCAGTTACTGGCATATGCATAACAAAAATAATTAACGATGGTCTTTTAGATGTAAACAAAAATGTTGGATATTATTGGCCTGAATATGTTGAGCATAAATCTGACACCAAGGTTATTGATTTGCTAACCCACAGAGCAGGAATGTTTGGTTTTCAGGATGGACTTCCTGATTGCAAATGGACTGACTGGGATGTTTTTGTAAAAGCCTTAGAAAATCAAAAACCTTATAACGTTCCAGGTACATCTCAAGGATATCATGCGTTAACATTTGCATGGCTTGTTGGTGAACTGTTTAGAAGAGCTGAAGGAAGAATGGTTGGTGATTATTTTAAAGATGAGATTGCTGCTCCATTTAATTTAGATTTTCATATTGGCTTATCTGAAAATCAGCTTCATAGATGTGCGGATGTTTCTGTTAAAAGATTCGACAGTCTAAAGCCACCATTTGAATTTATTAAATATATACCAAATATTTTTCTACCAACTGATTTAAAAAATTTTAAAAATTCAATTATTTCTAAAGATTTCGTCCATGCATTCAATGGTAGTTTATTTGATACCTTTGATCCAAATTCAACTAATTGGAGAATGTCTCAAGTTCCAGCTGCTAATGGTCATGGAACAGCAGCTAGTCTAGCCAAATTATTTGGTATTTTATCTACAGGTTGCGAACGAGACAATATTAAGCTATTTGATATTTCTGCATTAAAAAATGCAACATCAGTCAAGACAAGAGGGCCTGATACAGTTTTATTCGGTTCAAAGCTTAATTTTGGTTATTGTTTTATGCTCAATGGAAATGAATCAAGCAGAGTAAATTTTGCACCAACTATGAAAAAGAATTCTTTTGGCCATGCAGGTATAGGCGGATCTGTAGTTTTTGGTGATGCAACAAAAAGCATAGGATATGCTTTTGTATGTAATCGGCAGCATAAGCCAGCAACACTATATAAGACTTCTAATCTTTTAACAGAAGCCCTATATAGAATAATAGATTAGAACTGATTCATAGTATTATCTTCACCAGCCGCTTTTAAAGCAGCTTCACCAGCAAAATATTCCTTATGATCGTCTCCCATATCAGATCCTGACATATTTTGATGTTTAACACATGCTATACCTTGTCTTATTTCTTTTCTTTGGACTCCTTTCACATAACCAAGCATGCCTTCTTCACCAAAATATTCTTTTGCAAGATTATCTGTAGATAATGCCGCAGTATGATAAGTTGGCAATGTTATTAAATGATGAAAAATACCGGCTTCTCTAGCTGCATCAGCTTGAAAGGTTCTTATTTTGTTATCAGCTTCAATTGCTAGTTCAGTATCATCATAACTTTCATTCATCAGATCAGAGCGATCATATTCTGATAGGTCAGCTCCATTTTTTTCCATTGAGTCAAAAACTTGTTGACGAAAATTTAATGTCCAGTTAAAAGAAGGGCTGTTGTTGTAAACTAATTTAGCATTTGGAACAACCTTCCTAATTTCATCCATCATTGCCCCAATTTGTCCAATATGTGGTCTTTCTGTTTCAATCCAAATTAAATCAGCACCATTTTGTAAGCTTGTTATTGAGTCTAAAATACATCTTGCTTCACCTGTGCCTTTTCTAAATTGATATAGGTTACTAGGTAATCTTTTAGGTCTTAAGAGATAACCATCTTTATTTATAAGAACATCACCATGATTCATATCTTCTTGATTAACTTCTTCTAAGTCTAGGTAAGAATTATACTGATCCCCTAAATCACCTTTTTCATTAGTTATAGCAATTTGTTTAGTTAATCCAGCGCCAAGAGAGTCTGTTCTAGCAACGATAATTCCATCATCAACACCCAATTCTAAAAATGCATATCTAACAGCATTAATTTTTGCAAGAAAGTCTGCATGTGGTACTGTAACTTTACCATCCTGATGTCCGCATTGTTTTTCATCAGACACTTGGTTTTCAATTTGTATTGCACACGCTCCTGCTTCAATCATTTGTTTAGCCATTAAGTAAGTAGCTTCTTCATTACCAAATCCCGCATCAATATCTGCAATTATTGGAACAACATGAGTCTCAAAATTATCTATCTTATCTTGTATACTTGATTTATCTGCATCAGATGCGCTATCAAGTTGTCTATATAAGCCACCAAGTTCTCTTGCATCAGCCTGTCTTAGAAATGTATATAACTCAGCTATTAATGATGCAACTGTTGTTTTTTCATGCATTGATTGATCTGGTAGGGGTCCAAACTCTGATCTGAGTGCTGCAATCATCCATCCTGATAAATATAAATATTTCTTACTTGTAGAATTAAAATGTTTTTTAATTGATATAAGTTTTTGTTGGCCTATAAAACCATGCCAACATCCTAGTGACTGAGTATATGCAGAAGTGTTATTATCATATTCCTCCATATCTCTTCGCATTACAGCAGCAGTGTATTTTGCTATATCAACACCGGTTTTAAATTTATTTTGCATACGCATTCTAGCAACGTATTCTGGATTAATTGAATTCCAGTTTCCTGATGACATTTCAGGTATTTTATTTGCAGCATCTTTATGCTCATTATGATTAGACATTTTATTACTCACCCTATAGTTAATATGTAGTGCAGTTAATAATATATGTTGATTAAAGTCAATATATTTTCAATAGTAATGATTCTATAGGTTTAAATTAAGTATTTTTGTGTAGTTTTACTACTCAAATTGGTATTTATTGGTCTATTATTAATCTTTGGCTAGTTTGGATGCAATACCAATATATTTTTCTGGAGTAAGCTTCAGTAGGTTTGCTTTGGAACTTTCAGAGAGTTTTAGAGAATTTATAAAATCTTTATAGGTTATAGCATCTAATTTAGATCCTCTAGATAGATTTTTTAATTGTTCATAGGCATCTGGAATACCTTCATATCTCATAACAGTTTGGACAGCTTCAGCTAATACTTCCCAATTTTCATTAAGCTCAGATTTAATTTTATCCTTATTAGGAATAATTTTTCCAAGGCCTTTGTTAGTTGAAACGATTGCAAGAACAGCATAACCAAAACCTAAACCGACATTTCTTAAAACAGTTGAATCTGATAAGTCTCTTTGTTGTCTTGATTTTGTTAGCTTGATAGAAAAGAAATTGAGCAAAGCAGAAGATATGCCAAAGTTACCCTCGGCATTTTCAAAATCAATCGGATTTATTTTATGAGGCATAGTTGACGAGCCTACTTCATTTTTTAAAAGCTTGAGAGCAAATATATCATTTGATATATAAATCCATGTATCTTGACACAAGTCAGTAAGAATATTATTTAGTCTAATAATAGAATGACATACTTCAGCTATCCAATCATGAGGTTCAATTTGAGTAGTATATTTATTTTGTTTTATTCCAAATTTTTTAATGAATTTCATATTAAAGGTGACCCAATCAACCTTTTCATTAACAATATTAAAAGTATGATAGTTCCCAGTAGCTCCACTAAATTTAGCCATTGGTTCTATAGACTTTAAAATCTTAATTTCTCTTTCCAATCTGCTTGAAAAAACCTTTAATTCTTTCCCTATAGTTGAAGGTGATGCAGGTTGACCATGTGTTCGGGCTTGGAAGGATATATTTGACCATTTCTTTGAATATATTTTCAAAGTTTTACAAATTTTATTTAATTCATCTATATATAAAGTAACACCATTCTTAATCATATAGGCATAACTTAATGAGTTAATATCCTCACTGGTAAGACCAAAATGAATCAGATGAGTATATTTAGATAATATTCTATCTTTATTAAAATGGTCTCTAATAAAATATTCAATAGCTTTTATATCATGATTTGTTTTTAACTCAATTTTTTTAATCTTAAGTACATACTTATCATCAAAACCATTTTTAAATAATTCAATTTTTCTAATTGAATCCTTGCTGAGAGACTTAAAAGATTTTGGTAATTTTGTACATAGGTATATTAACCACTCAATCTCAATTTCAAATCTAATTTTAATAAGAGCTGACTCACTAAAATTTTTTCTAATTTCACTAATTTTATTTGCGTACCTGTTATCAAGTGGGGAAATATTGTCGTGATCAAATTTCATAATCTATATTATCATTGATTTTTTAATTTTTAATTCAATAAGTTTTAGTTATTATACCGCCACCTAAACATATATCTTCATCGTAGAAGACTGCAGATTGTCCTGGTGCAATTGCTCTAATTTTATCATTAAATTTAACTTTAAAAGATTTATCTGTTCTCGTTATTATGCATTTAACAGGTTCATGCTGATGTCTAACTTGCACAGAGCAATTTAAGGGATAGTCATATGACATCTCATTAATCCAATTTATTTCATCAACAATCAGCGCTGAATTCATTAATAACTCATTATCAACACCCTGACAAACAAATATCTCATTAGTAAAAATATTTTTGTCATAAACGTACCATGGTAATTCTTTACGACCTTTAACACCCCCAATCATTAGACCTTGTCTTTGACCTTGAGTATATAGAATAGAACCATTATGTTCGCCAATTATGCTTCCATTCTCATCTTTAATTATTCCCTTATCAAATGATATAAACCTCTTTAAAAAATCTTTTAAATTTCTTTCTCCAACAAAACATATTCCAACTGAGTCTTTTTTTTCAGCAGTAATTAATTTTTGATCTATTGCTATTTGTCTTACTTCTTCTTTATTTAGTTCTGATAGAGGAAAAATACATTTTAAGAATTCATTTTCTTTAACCTCATGTAAAAAATAAGTCTGATCTTTATTGAGATCCTTTGCCCTTGCAAGAAATCTATTATTGTCTTTGTCAATTAATTTTGCATAGTGACCAGTAGCAATGAAATCAGCACCTATTTTAAAAGCATAATCTAGAAATGATTTAAATTTGATTTCTCTATTACATAAAATATCTGGATTGGGCGTTCGTCCTTCTTCGTGTTCACTCAAAAAATTTTTAAAAACTCTATCCCAGTATTCGTCAGAAAAATTCGCTCTATGAAGTGGTATATCTAAAACATCACAAACACTTGAGGCATCTTTAAAATCAATCTCTGAGGTACATTCTTCTCCAGGTTCATTTTGCCAATTTTGCATAAATAAACCTTTTACATTGTATCCAGATTTTTTTAATAAATACGCAGACACTGATGAATCAACTCCACCAGACATACCTACTACAACTGTATTATTCGACATTTTGTTATATTTATAGCGTGTTATATTCTATTAATTAAGAGTATAATTATGACCGATTTGGAAGGTAAAATCATAAAAGTTGAGGTCAATTATTTATATGAAGTTCAGTAAAGTAAAAAAACCAAAATCAGGCGAAAAGATAACTTATAAAGATGGGTTATTAAATGTGCCTGATAATCCCATTATTCCTTTTATAGAAGGAGACGGAATAGGTATTGATATTACTCCAGCGATGTTGAAGGTAGTAGATAATTCAGTAAAAATTGCTTATGAGGGTAAAAGAAAAATTGAGTGGATGGAAGTTTATTGCGGTGAAAAATCAACAACTGTTTATACCAAAGATACATGGTTACCTGATGAAACCATTGATGCATTAAAAGAATATGTCGTAAGTATCAAAGGTCCTTTAACTACGCCTATTGGTGGTGGCATACGATCACTAAATGTTTCATTAAGACAAATATTAGACCTTTATGTTTGCTTAAGACCAATAAGATACTTTGATGGGGTTCCATCACCTGTAAAAAGACCACAAGATACAGATATGATTATTTTCAGAGAGAATTCTGAAGATATCTATTCTGGAATCGAATTTAAAGCAGAATCTGCTGAGTCAAAAAAGATAGTAAAAGTCTTGGAAAAAGATTTTGGTATAGTCCAAATTAGATTTCCTGATACTGTGGGCATTGGCGTTAAGCCAATTTCTAAAGAGGGTACAGCAAGACTTGTAAAAAAAGCAATTGATTATGCTATTGATAATGACAGATCCTCTGTAACTCTTGTCCATAAAGGTAATATTATGAAATATACAGAAGGAGCTTTTAGAGATTGGGGTTATGATGTTGCATCTAATGACTATGATGCAAAAGAACTAGACGGAGGACCTTGGCAAACAATTAAAAATCCTAAAAATGGTAAAGCTATTTTAATAAATGATGTTATCTGTGATGCCTTTTTACAACAAATTCTTCTTAGACCAAAGGATTACGATGTTATTGCAACCATGAATCTAAACGGTGATTATATATCTGATGCTCTTGCTGCATGTGTTGGTGGAATTGGTATAGCACCTGGGGCCAACCTATCAGATAAATATGCTGTATTTGAAGCGACGCATGGTACTGCTCCTAAGTATGCAGGGCAAGATAAAGTTAATCCTGGTAGTTTGATTCTTTCTGCAGAGATGATGCTTAGGCATATGGGCTGGACTGAAGCAGCTGATCTCATAATAAGTGCTATGGAGAAAACTATTCTGGCTAAGAAAGTTACATATGATTTTGAAAGAATGATGGATGATGCAGACTTGGTGTCATGTTCTGGTTTTGCTGATGAGATGATTAAAAGAATGTAATGATAAGACTATCGAAAGAGAGGATAGATTCTTCTGACAATTTTGGTTCAGCAGTTCTTGAGAAAGACCCTGAAGTAAAAGAACCACCTTTATATCAAGTTGTCTTAATTAATGATGATTACACACCTATGGAATTCGTAGTATTTGTTCTTCAAACAGTGTTTGGTCATACTCATGAACAATCAACACAAATAATGATGGCTGTTCATACAAAAGGTAAGGGAGTTTGTGGTATATTTTCTAAAGAAATTGCAGAGATGATGTCATATGAAGTAAACAACATGGCAAAACATCATAACCATCCTCTGCTAAGTGAAATAGAACCTTTAACTGATTAATATGTTTAGTAAAGAATTAGAAATATCTATAGCAAGCTTATTTGATAAAGCTCAAGAAATCAATATTCAATATCTTACGGTTGAGCATCTATTCCTAATGATTCTTAATGATTATGATGTAAAAGATTTTCTTGAATCTCTGGATGCAAATATTGAAGCATTGAAGGATAATTTAAATGAGCATCTTAAGAACTCGAACGTTATTCGTACAGATGCACAAAAAGCCGTACAACCAACATTAGGTTTTCAAAGAGTCTTGCAAAGATCGGTATTTCATATTCAATCATCTGGAAAGGGTGTTGTTAAGCCGATTAATATTCTTGTAGCAATATTTTCTGAAAAAGAATCACATTCAGTATATTTATTAAATAAAACCAATATTAATAGACTTGATGTAGTAACTTATATTTCACATGGATCAACTGAGAAATCTACAAAAAAAATAGAAAATCAAACTAATGAATCTCAAGAGGAATCGGATCATGACAAGGAAGAGAATAGTTATTTAATTAATTTAAATAATTTAGTTGAAGAAAATAAGATTGATAATCTTATTGGAAGAACAAAAGAAGTTGATAGACTTGTTCAAATCCTCTCAAGAAGAATCAAAAATAATCCTTTATTAGTAGGGGAATCAGGTGTTGGTAAAACTGCTATAGCTGAAGGCTTAGCTTATCTTATTTACAACAATAAAGTTCCAAAGATAATTGCTAACTCAACAATATACTCTTTGGACATAGCTGCTCTAGTAGCAGGAACTAAATATAGGGGCGATTTTGAGAAACGAATTAAAGAAGTCCTTAATTTTTTAGAGACTAAAGACAAACCGATACTATTTATTGATGAAATACATACAATAATTGGAGCTGGCTCAGCATCAGGAGGCTCACTGGATGTATCTAATCTTCTTAAGCCTGCATTAGGAAAAGGATTAATCAGATGCATAGGATCAACAACCTTTCAAGAATACAGAGGTATTTTTGACCAAAATCAAGCACTATCGAGACGTTTCCAAAAAATTGATGTTTTAGAACCTAATTATGATGAATGTGTTGAAATATTAGATGGCATTAAGGGGATCTATGAAAATTATCACAATGTTACTTTTACAAACGAAGCAGTAAGGACTTCAATAGATTTATCTGCCAAATACATCAATGATAGGTTTCTACCAGATAAGGCAATAGATGTAATTGATGAAACTGGCGCTATGTTAAATATACTTAGAAAAAATGATAAAAAAATTAAAGTTAAACAATCTGATATTGAAAAAACTATTTCGAAAATAACAAAAATTCCTGAACAAAATATTACAGTTGCAGATAAAAAGAATCTTAAAAATATAGAAGAAAATCTAAAAAGAGTTATTTTTGGTCAAAATCCAGCTGTTGAGACTTTATCAAGTGCTATTAAGCTCTCAAGAGTTGGTTTAAGAGATGATAATAAAACAATAGGCTCATTCTTGTTCACAGGACCAACTGGTGTTGGTAAAACAGAAATCTCAACTCAGCTTGCTGAAATTATGGGTATTGATTTAGTTAGATTTGATATGAGTGAATATATGGAGCGCCATACAGTATCACGATTAATCGGAGCACCTCCAGGATATGTTGGTTTTGATCAAGGCGGGTTACTAACTGAAGCAATTGTTAAATCTCCTCACTGTGTTTTATTGCTTGATGAAATTGAAAAAGCTCATCCTGATATATTTAATATACTTTTACAGGTCATGGATGCAGGAGTTCTAACTGACAATAATGGAAGAAAAGCAGATTTTAGAAATGTTATTTTAATTATGACCACAAATATAGGGGCTGAATTACTAGGAAAAAGAAACATTGGATTTAATACATCTTCAAATGAATCAGATGCTATGAATTCATTAAATAAATTATTTTCACCAGAATTTAGAAATAGACTTGATGAAACTATTCAATTTAATTATTTAGATAAGTCAGTGATTCTGTCGATTGTTGATAAATTCTTAACAAAACTTCAAGCTCAACTTGATAAAAGAAATGTTGAGATTGTTGTGTCTAAAAATGTCATTAATTGGATTGCTGATAATGGTTATGATAAGGAGATGGGAGCAAGACCTATGGAAAGGTTCATTTCTAAAAATATCAAAAAACCTTTAGTTGATAAGTTACTATTTGGTAATTTAAAGTCGGGCGGACAAATTAAACTAGATATTAAAAATGGAAGTTTAAAGTTTTCTGAAATAAAAAAGAAGGTAAAAGCTTAGGCTATCTTCCTCTAAAGGTAATTCTGCCAAGCGAAAGATCATAAGGCGACATTTCAACCTTAACCTTGTCGCCAGTTAAAATTCTAATGTAATGCTTTCTCATTTTGCCTGAGATATGAGCAGTAATAACATGATCGTTTTCTAATTTAACTTTAAACTTAGTGTTAGGAAGAGTTTCAATAACTTCTCCTTCAAATTCCAGATTATCTTCTTTTGACATTGCGCTTATTTTACACTAATAAGGATAAATCGTATCACTTAGTTAATTTTATTTTTATCTTATCTTTAAGCTTTTCTAAGTGTGGGTTGAAATCATTAGGAAATGATTGAGAAAGCAATTCTTCATGATCACTAAAATTTATTATTCCTTTTTGATAACTGGATCTATTCTTTAATTTACTCCAATAGTTGCCTATTTTAGGAAATTCATCCATTTCAAGAATAGAATCAAGTCTCATATCTACTAGTCTATGAAAACAGCACATTAAGTTGATATCAGCATGAGTAAAATCATTAAAAAGAAATGCATCATTAGGAAGACTATTTTCTAAATCTATTAACCCATCAATAAAACCATTGTAAGCAATTGGTCCGATTCTATTTTTTAGAGATAAGAAATACATGACTAAAAAAGCAATTTTTCTTTCTCTTCTAGGGTGCTTCATTACGATATTAAATATCGCTTTAAGGCTAAGTCTTTTAATAAGTGTTTCTATAAGACCGGTAGAAAATAAAGGTATACTTGTTCCCAAAGTTTTTCCAAGAGCAACATCTTCAGTTATAGTTGTATCATAGACCCATTTTCTTAATTTATCGTTATCTAAAGTATTCTCAGGCCATAGCTTGATATCATTAGATCCTTTAAGGCTATCAATACGTTCAATAATATATGCACTGTCTCTTACGAATTCATCATCTATTTTAAGGACAGGAACAACACCGGTAGGATTAATATCTTTTAAATATTCATTGCTAAGATTGTCTGCTTCCTCGTAGTGATCGCATAACTTAATTATCTTATGATCAAATTCAAGACCCTTTTCATAGAGAGCAACTCTTACCATTTGACTGCAAAGAGACCATTCAGCGTGGTATAGAAGTAGATTAGGGGAAGACAAGATTTAAACTATTTATCTTGAGGCATTTTACTTTTAATAAACTCGGGTATAAAAGTTGAGTTTGAATGATCAGAGATTCTAACCATTTTATTATTAATCGTACCTATACCCTCAATGCTCGTTGATAAAATATCACCATCTTTAAGTAATTTTCCTTGTGTTGCTCCGACACCTGCAGGCGTACCTGTGAATATTAAATCACCAGTATTTAGTGTAATAAATTCAGAAATATAGGAAATTAAATAGGGCACATCAAATATTAAATCGTTAGTATTATCATCCTGTCTTAACTCATCATTTACAGAGCATGTTAATTTCAAATTCTCTTTATCATCAAGCTCATCCGGTGATACAAGAAGAGGACCTATCGGCCCAAATGTATCAAATGATTTTCCTAAATTAAATTGAGGTGGTGTAGCATGAAACTGAACAGATCGATCTGATATATCCTGACCAACAGTAATACCCGCTACATGATCCCAAGCTTTATCACTTGCTATATCTTTACCGCCTTTACCAATTACAACTACCATTTCAGCCTCATAGTCAACAATATCACTTCGCATCTCTACGTTATCAAAAGGTCCAACGATACAGCTTGTATGTTTGGTAAATATCATTGGAAAAGCTGGTATTTCCATTCCAGATTCTTCTGCATGATTTCTATAGTTTAAACCAACAGCAAAACAGTTTTTTGATGTCGAAATAGGGGCACCTAGAGTTACGTCATTAATATTTCCTGTTGGCTCAAAATCACAAAGCTTAGAATATAAATCTGATAACAATTCTTCTGATTTTATTGCTTCTAGGCCATCTGCTGAAATCTTACCGTTTGAAATAGTTTCTAAATCGTAATAATTATTTTCATTAACTAAAGCGGAACGACCTTCAACATTTCCTAATTTAAAACCCATATAAGTACTCCTTTTTAGTAATTTTAGTCATTTGACTAAATAAATCAATACTGAAAATAAATTTACTTAACATATTAATTTTTGTCATAAAAAAAGCCATGAAAACGAAGAGGTTAGTCTTAATCTTCATGGCCATATTGAAAAAACTATAAAACCTTATAATTTTATAGCAATTTATTTATCTTAGAATGTACCTCTAAAACTAATTCCAACTTCCTTACCAGGAGCCCATAGTGCAAAGTGTGAACCAGGAACCAGCGGTAAATCTAATAGCTGAGTAGCTGTGACTTCATCAGTTAGATTTCTAGCAAATACGGATACTTCAAATCCATTAGAATGTTGAACAGAAGCGCTAATATTGATCTTAGTATAAGCTTCCTGAAAAGCATCTGGATCATTATCTGTATTTGTATATACCTCATCTTGGTAGTTTGCAGTCATTGAAAGAACCATATCCCAGTCAGCATCAAGATTCTGATAATAGTTCGCATACATAGAAGCTGCTAGCTCTGGCGCGTTATTACCAGGCTGCCCAGCCTGATTTTGAACACAACCAATTTTAGTATTATTGGCTAATCTATAAGCAACTTCTTGATCAGCTGTACATCCTCCTATATATTGCCCATAGGCCATATCTAAGGTTGTTGCTGAACCTCCAATAACTAGATTATCAGTTGGAGCCCAAGTAAATTCAGCTTCTATTCCATCAATTTCAGATTCGCCAGCATTTGAAACTTGGAATGAAGAACCGTTAAAAATAGATACTTGCATATCTGTATAATCAGTTGAGAAGTATGCAATGCTTCCTCGAAGACTTCTATCTGGATACTCCATTTTTGCACCAATTTCTATTGTTTCAGCACTCTCATTTTCAAATTGAAAAGCTGGACCAGGAGTTGTTGAGTTTATTTGCGGTGCATTTTCAGAACCATCAAACCCACCCATCTTATAACCTTCTGCAATACTCATATAAAGCCTAGCATTATCAGAATAATCATAAAGAACTTTAAATGATGGGGTTGTATGACTTTCTGATCTAGTCTGAATTGGAAAGTTATGAGGCTTTCTACTAACAAGAGCATTGAAAACTCCTAAAACTGGAGGTGCTAGAGTAAAGTTCTCTCTACCTAAACCGCCTGGTGTAGATGAAGAACTCATACCTTGAATACTTTTAACATCTTTATCATCTTCAGATAAACGAACACCTGCTTTAACAGTTAACTTATCATTTACATAATAAGTACCTTCGGCAAATATAGATCTAGATTTTGAATTTTGATCATTAGATGTATGCGTTGCAGCAAAATCTGCAGAAAAAGCTCCTCTAGTTTGAAGTGCAAAAATGTTTGGAAGAGGGAATACTTGACCAAAAAGGCCACCAACCGACATATCAAACATACCATCATTGATTCCATCGTAATGAATATCATCTACATAAATACCAAATATATATTCAAAAGTATCATCAGCTGGTGAAGATACAGTTACTTCATGTGACATAGATCTAAAATCAACATCGTTATCAACTGCAATTAAGCTTAATGGACCGAAATCAGCATCAAGACCCCATTTATAAACATATTCTGAGTATGTTGTTGTAGATACAACATCATGATCATTCCAGGATGTTGAGAGCTTTAATATCGCATTATCCGAGTCAACGGTTCCACCTGTTGGATTTTGATAAGTTGTATTATCAGAATATGTAACACCTGGAACTCCAACAACTTGATCTTGGAAGAATGCATTAGTTATTCTCCAATTAATAACAGTACCTGTATATGGTGGCGTAGCTGTGGCCAATGCACCAAATGGAGCAGATAGTTCGTATTTGTATATACCAGCCTCTGAACCTTTTTTAACTGTATTAAGTGTAGATAATTTTAAATTAACCTCTAAATTATCCATTTCCCAAAGCATAGTTGCTCTTATTGCCTCTGATTCAGTTTCTGGACTGCTACCAGTCCCTAAATAATCATTTTTAGTCCAACCATCAGACATTTCTTTTTGAACGGCCACCCTCATTGCAAATGAATCATTAACAGGAATATTCATTGCTCCACTATATTTTTGTGTTCCCCATTCAGGTACAAATTCCATACCCCAATTTCCTTCTTGCTCCCCACCGATAACTGGAGATTTACTGACTATATTAATAACACCTCCAATAGTATTTTTACCGAATAAGACTCCTTGAGTTCCTCTTAAAACTTCAACCCTTTCAACATCCATAAGAGGAGATGAATACTGTGAGCCTTGATTAACCGGCATACCATCAATAATAGTGGTTATAGATTGAGAGAACCCTTTGTTAGTTCCCGAACCCATGCCTCTCATGTAAACATTCCATTCTCCAGCACCTTTTGATATATGCAATCCAGGAACATACTCAGAAAGATGTTTCATCGAAGTTATACCGCGTGATTCAATCATCTCATCAGAAAGAACCGCAATTGAGATTGGTACTTCTGATAGACCTTCTTCTTTCTTTTGAGCTGTAACAACAACTTCTTCAAGTCTAGAATCAGATGCTTCACTTTGTTGAGCATATGCATCAAGTGATACAAATAATGACGCAGCAAATATTGATACTGTTAATAGGTTAAATTTTCTAATAATCATAAGATCCCCCCTCAGAGATAAATGTGATGGTTATATTCTAGCCAAGTGGATAAGAAAAACAAGTTTTTTATAATAATATTAATATTAAATATTTATATACATTTGCGCATGTTATTTTTTACTAACCAGTTGGATAAATAAAAAAAATGTGTTCTACTTTATAAATATAAAATTGATATTATTATGGCACAAATTGAACTATATGGATACGGTGAGTCAGTCGCCTCAAACATTACCAGGCTGGCTCTTAGTGAAAAGAAAATATCTTATAAATACAATTTGGTTTATCTTGAATCAAAAGGGCAGCATCTTAGAAAAGAATACAGAAAACTTAATCCAAAAACTCTTATTCCTACTCTTGTAATTGATGGAAAGCCATTGCCAGATAGTCTCGAAATCATGAAATATATTGATCAACAATATCCTAATCAAGGTGAGTTACTATTTCCATCTGATAATAATAAAGAATTCCATGATCTTGTAGATTATCTATTCCTTGATGATAAAAAAGAACTAGGCGAAACATTTGGAACAACTGGAGGAGGTATCTCAATACCTGTACTAGCAAGATTGTTATGCAAAAGATCTTTTTTTAGTGTTGTTTGGGATTATTTAAAGAATCATGGTGTTAGTAAAAGAAAACCAATATTTATTATGGTTAGATTGCTAGGAGGCCCGCCTCCAGGTGTTTATAAAAAAATGATGGCTTATCTTGCAAAACATCTAATTTATACTGAGAATTATCTAAATCATGGTAAGGAATTTATATATGGTGATACATACTCAGCAGCTGACTGTTGTTTGACAGCTTTATTGCATAGAGTGAATGAAATGAGATTTAATGGAGTCTTTGATGGTGAAAAGCTTCCAAATTTATCAAAATATTGGAATAATATTTCATCTCGACCTAGTTATATGGAAGCAATAATAAGCTATGAAACTGGTGAGTGGAAACCAGAATTAGAGGCTTTATACGGAGACGGTCCAAATGATCACAACGATTTACTATGGACAGAAATTAATAAATTATTATAGGAGAAATAATTATGGCAAAACCAATTTGTAAAGTAGCGGATATTATTTATGTAAGATTTGAACTTACAGAATTTGAAGCTCAAAAAAAATATTTAAATCACTTTGGAATGATGCTTGCTCATGAAGACGAAAATAGTATTTTCTTTAGAGGTACCGGAACTTCACCATATATTTATGTAGCAACAAAAGGCGAAGAAAATAAATATATTGGATCTGCATACAAAGCGAATGACTATTCAGACCTAGAGGCGTTAGCAAAAGAATTCAATGTTGAGATAGTTGAAATCACCGAACCTGGAGGAGGGCATAAAGTAACTGTTATTGACCCTGATGGTATTGAAGTTGAAGTGTGTCACGGTATGAGAGAGGCTGAAGCAGTTGCAATTGTTTCAAAGGTTATTAATACAGGTGAATCAACCCCTAGAGAAAATCAAACTCAACGTTTTGGTAAAGGAGCTGAAGAATGGCAATTACATGATGATAAATGGGTTTATGAACTAACTTCTAAAGTAAAACGTTTAGGTCATACTGCTATTAATTGTAGAGATGCTCAAGCTTCGGTTGATTGGTATGCAAATGTTCTTGGTTTTATTTCAAGCAACAACCTTGTAGCTCCTGATGGGAATACTATGGGAGCTTTCATGAGATGCGATCAAGGTGATAAGCCCGTAGATCATCACACTATTAATAATATATCGTTACCTTCACCAGAATATCCTGGTGCATATGGCCATGCTGGATATGAAGTTTCCGATTCTGTTGACGATCTTATGGCTGGTCATTATCACTTAAAAACTGTTGATGAGTATTATCATGAATGGGGTATTGGTAGACATCTTCTTGGTAGTCAAATGTACGATTATTGGAGAGACCCACATGGATTTACTCATGAACATTGGACAGATGGTGATTTAATGGATGCATCAGTTCCAACTGATGATATAGGCTTATTAGAATTTGGAAAAGCTCAATATGGGCCACCACCACCAGCAACTTTTGGACACAGTATGCCTGTCGATCAAGTTGATAAGGTTAGGGCTGAAGTTCCTGATTTATTCGAAGGCGTCTTAAAAGATGTTGAAAGAATGACTAAAGCAGCAATGGAAAAATAATATGATTGAACTTTCAGAAGAACAAAAAAAAGCTGTGGCTGATGCTCAGGCCACCTTCACAGAATTAAAAGATAGTTCTAAGCCGCTAAATGATGAACAATTAAATTTACTTTTTGGTCAAGCAAGAAGTATGAACGGCTGGCAAGATAAAGAAGTTTCTGACGATATGGTTAAATCTATTTATGAATTAACTAAAATGGGCCCAACAAGTACAAACTGTTGTCCAGCACGCTTTAAATTTATTAAATCTGATGACCAAAAGCAACTTTTAAAAGAAGCTTTACTTCCCAATAATGTAGATAAGGTAATGAGTGCTCCAGTTATTGCAATTATTGGTTACGATCTTGATTTTTCAGATAATATGGGTAAGTTATTTCCTCACATGGATATAGCGCCAATGTATAAAGGTAATGCTGAATTTAATCAAGCAACTGCTTTTAGAAATAGTAGTCTGCAAGGTGCATATTTTATGATGGTATCAAGAGCACATGGTCTAGACTGTGGACCAATGTCAGGCTTTAATAATGAGCTTGTTGATTCAACATTCTTTGAAGGTACTAATATCAAATCTAATTTTTTATGTTGCATTGGTTATGGAGATCCATCTAAGATTTTTATGAGATTACCCAGACTCGATTTTGATGAAGTTTGTGAGATTTTATAGATTTTAGAATTTAACAATATCTATTAATCTTCTTTTTTTAAAAAAATTATATAAACCCAACGTATTTTTTATAATAAACAGTGGCATGTTGCCTTTTACTTCCCTAGAGAACCTATTATCACTTGATAACATCTGAAACCAAGCCTTTATATTTGGATAGTTATATTTAACTGGGAATCCAGTAATAATTATTCTGTTTATAGAAATAAACCAAGCTACATCTAAGATAGAGAGATTATCATTTAAAATATATTTATTCTCACTCAATTTTTTTTCTAATTTATCTAAAGCAACTATAAAGTTCTTAGCTGACTTTATTACCTGATCATCTGTAATGCCATTTTTATAATGTTGTTTCCAAAAATCTATCTCTTTTTGTTTATTTCTATCTAGATCACCTTGTATAGTCCCTTTAAAATTCTCTTTTTCATCTAGTAGTTTTAAATCCTTTTTTCCTAATTTATGGGGAACTATAAACCTAAAAGTTAATGTTCGTAGATCAATATGCAAACTATCTTCATATTCAAGACTTTCAATTATTTCGTTAATGTGTTCATTAGGAAAAAGAACTACATCGGTATTAACAGATTCTATGTATTGCATAATGTCATTGCTTTCAATATGAACATTGCCGTTATGTACTAATGTTGGTACAAGTCCCCTTGGATTAATACCCAGGTACCAAGAATCAAATTGTTCATTTTTAGTCAAATCTATATGATGAGATATCCAGTCTATCTCTTTTAAATTTAAAAAAATTCTTAGTTTTTGGGAGCAAGCAGAACCTGCAAAGTGAAGTAAATTAAACCCTTTCCAATTTAATACTTCCTTAGTTTGAATATCACTATGATCTAGTAGCATTATATTTTTTTATTGATACTAGAGATAATACTGCTATAAATATTAATGCCATTACTTTATATTTTTGTGTAAGAATCAAAATCCAAATAAATATTAATGTTGAAATGAATGGATGAGGAGGGGTCTTTAATTCATATTCCCTTTCAAGCCATGGAGAGCCAATAAATCTGGAAGATGCTACAAATCTATCACCCCATAAAAACATCATAACTGGATCAATGTATGGTGGATTTATCCATACTGTTTGATTATCCATTGTTTCTTTCATTTCGCTGAATATCTTTGGATTATCTTCTGCTAGATTAGTTGTCTCAAATGGATCACTCAAAATATCATATAATTCATAGGTCTTATCACCCTTTGTTTGAATATTTTGGCTATAGTACATTTTCCATTTACCATTAAATAAAGCTCTTGTATCTTCTATTACGATATTGCCAGTATGGACATTAACAGGTTCTTTTATTTCATTGTTTAATAAGTTTTTCCATCTATCAGTACCTGTAAAGTTTTCGTTATCGACTTGTATAGATGCTGCCGCAAGCAAAGTAGGTAATATATCTTGAGCAAAAAAGAATTGTTCTGATTTTGATTTTTCTAATACTCCTTTCCAATATAGTACTGCTGGTACTCTTATTCCTCCTTCATAGGCAGACAATTTACTACCCCTTAAATCGCCCGAACTTCCTTTAGCTGTCATTAAATCAGGCGCTATAACTTTGGCAATTGGATCAACATCAAAAACGGGTCCGTTATCACTAAAAAATAAAATAATAGTTTCTTCAGCGATACCTTTGTCTTCAATACTATTTATTATTTTTCCGATTTCTCTATCAAGTGCATAAATATTTGCAGCATATTTTTTTTCATAATCATCTTCAATATCGCTAAATAGAGATTCAATAACTTCATTTTCTGCTTGTATTGGGGTATGAGGTGCATTAAAAGCTACGTACAAGAAAAGTGGTTTATCTTCTTTAATATTGTTTATTATTCTTACAGCCTCATCAGCAATTAGAGTTGTAGAATAACCTTCTTCCTCAAGTGGAACACTATTTCTATGCCAATCCAGCCTTCCAGAGAAACCATGATCAAAGTAACCTATTCCACCCATTAAGTGGCCGTAGGTTGAATCAAAACCTCTATTTATCGGAAGAAAGGCATCCTCAGACATACCAAGATGCCATTTGCCAGACAAGGCTGTTTCATAACCAGCCTCTTTAAAGTATTCAGGCATTATCTTATGTTCAAGCGGCATGCCAAAAGACTCAACTCTTGGATTTGCAAAAGGTCTAATAACTCCATTAGCAAAACTATTGATACCAGTTAGCATTGAAGCTCTTGTAGGACTGCATGAGGGATCACTATAAAATCTATTCATTTCAACACCTTTTGAAACTAGCTTATCTATATTAGGTGTTGGGATTGAACCTCCATGATAACTAACATCACCCCATCCAAGATCATCGGTTAGTATTATAATTACATTAGGTTGAGCATTAATTGAACTTACAAAAAGAAATGACGTTAAAAAGAGTTTAAAAGAATTCATTTTATTACTTAATTTTTTTTAAAGCTTTTTGCAATCCTAATTCTCGTGCCTCAAAAAACAGTTTCATGAAAATATCATTGTCTTTATCATTTAATTCTAGAACTTCTTCTATGTAAGGCCTCATTGATGCTAAACCAAATTCAACAATCATAACAATAGCAATTGCTGCTTTTGCTTCAGAATTTGGTTTTTTAAGATTTAATAATTTAGTTAACCGATTTAACGTTTGCTGAGACATTGAAAGATTTGAATCTACTTGGATCATAGCAAGATCCATATTTCCATCTAGAACTGCTCTAATTATAGCTCTAAAATAATTATCTGTTATATCCGCTAAGGGCTCATTACCCAAATTTTCTGGCGAAATTTTTCTTCGTTCTAATTGTTCCACATGTTCAAAAGCAAGTTGTTTATATGTCGCAATCAATAAACCTTGTTTTCCACCAAAATAATGATGAATTTGTGCATGATTTACACCAGCATGGTCAGCAATGTCTCTGATAGTCAATTGATTTGGACCAATTGACCCAACAAGTTCTGCAGCAGAGTTTATAAGTCTTTTTTCAACATTTTTACGACCCTTTACAGGCTTAGTTTTTTTAACT
Source organism: uncultured SAR86 cluster bacterium (assembly GCA_902515155.1). Classification (GTDB taxonomy): domain Bacteria; phylum Pseudomonadota; class Gammaproteobacteria; order Magnimaribacterales; family D2472; genus SCGC-AAA076-P13. The sequence continues at coordinate 92,964 of CABXTT010000001.1, forward strand.
TTTATATTTGTTACTTTATTCATATCAACTCATTATGAAGCTTATTGATCAATTTATCGACTTTAGATTCAATATCTTTACTATCACAACATCCATAAACATGTTTATCTGGTCTTAAAACTAAAGCAGATATATTATTCTTTTTGGACCATTTTAATAACTTACCATCTGACATGAAAATATGATTTTCATCAAAAAAATGGATACATCCATTAAAAAATTTTACCGAATCTAATTTGTTAACATTATTGATCTCTTCTTTTTTTAAATTGAAAAGAATAAGTGAAAATTTATCATCCATATATTCATCAAATTGTTTGTTATCTTTTTTTATTGATAAGTCTGGGTGAGGAATTATCATTCCATTTGAATCATTTGGGTATAAATCTTTATCTAATATTCCATTCTTAAACTGCCACTTGTATTGAAAAGTTAATACACCCTGAAGTTTTGGAAAGATCCTAGCTAAAGTTAAAAATACGTCACGTCTAAATGCTTTAAATTTATCTAAGCTTCCAACTATTTTGGCTTGTTCTACAGATGCTTTTATCATGAAGTTATTTATTTCCTTTCTTTCTGTTGAAAAGGATTCTAATATTTTTTTATCATATTTTTTTTCAATAACACCAGACAATTTCCAGCAAAGATTATATGCATCTTTAATTCCTTGACATAATCCTTGACCAAGAAAGGGTGGTGTTTGATGAGCAGCATCTCCAATTAAGAAACAATTATTAAATTTAAAATTTTCTGCCAATACCGCATGAAATGTATATTTACTTGCTCTCAATAATTTTCCACTATTTTTATCAATGTCGGGATGTAATCTCCAAAGATGAGGCTCCATAAAATTTCTAATATTTTCTTCTTTCTCTAGATCTTCAATGATGTCGTCCGGTTTAACTTTAAATTCCCATCTAACATGGTTGCCTGTAATTGGTAACAGAGTAGTTGGCCTTCGATAGTCACAGACTTGATACCTTTGTCTATTTATCTCAAATTTATCATCAACCAGGTAGTCAACTACTATCCAATCTTCATCTTCTTTGAAATCTTTACTTTCAATATTAGTACTTTTTCTTACAAAGCTATCTGCACCATCAGAACCAATAACATAAGATGAAGATATTTCTGTTTTCTGATTAGTATTTATATCAATAATCTCTAATATATTATTCGATTCATTTGGAATTAAGTTACTTACATATGATCCAATTTTGAAATCTATATTCTCATTTTTTTCTGCTTCATTTCTTAAAATTCTCTCGAACTTTGGTTGATCAAACATTACGTCTTCGTGATAAGAATTTTTACGAGGAGCATTAGTCATATCAAGGCTTACAATCTTATTCCCTTTATGATTTAGAAAGGTTATGCCGGTCATAGTGTCAACAATTTCTTCAATTTGAGAAGAGATACCCATTGTTTGAAATACTCTTTGAACTTGACCATCGAAATGAACAGCTCTTGGTATATCCCAAATATCTTTTTTTGGCTCTACAACTACAATATTAAAACCTTTTTTTCCAAACATACTAGCAGCCGCTGCGCCAACGGGTCCGTATCCAATTATTGCTATATCGTAGTGCATGTGATTGTAGATGTTGTGTGTTGATTTATTTTAGTCAAGTGGTTAGGATAGTCAATATAATTTTACTTATTATAAGCAAAAAAACTGCTATCATTTTTAATGATAATTGATTAGGGAAACATTATGTACAAAGTAGATAATTTTATAAATGGTGAATCAAATTCAGATTCAAATAAATCCTCAAAAATAATAAACCCTTCTTATGGAAAACAAATTGGAGAAGTGGCATATGCTACAAAAGAATCAACAGATTCTGCAATAGAATTTGCAGCAGAAGCCTTCAAAACATGGTCATTAACGGGTTTAGGTTATAGAGCAGAATTAATCCTTAAATTTAGACAGCTCGTTATTGAAAGAACCGATGAAATTCTAAACATATGTATTTCTGAATGCGGAAAAACAAAACCTGATGCAGCGGCTGAGCTTGATAGAGCAATTCAAGCACTCACTCATATCTCTGGTGTACAGCATTTTTATCCAACTCATTTCAGTCAAAATGTTTCACGAGGTATTGATATTGCTGACTTAAGATATCCAATTGGCGTCGTTGCTGGAGTAGGCCCATTTAATTTTCCAATATTAATACCTATTCTTCATAGCGCAATGGCACTTGTTACAGGGAATACATTTATTTCTAAACC
>CABXTT010000002.1 GCA_902515155.1 uncultured SAR86 cluster bacterium
AGCAATACTGATTTTATGTATAAAGGTAAGAACAAAAAAAGTGCTGTTATCATTCCTGGACTATATTCACTCTGTATAGTTGAGCCGCCAAGGTGAAACATTCCATTGGCAATGAGAGAACCTGCAACAAAAAGATACATTAATGAAAATGCTTTACTAGATTGATTAAATAATAATGGGAGAGCAACTATCAAATAGCCTACTAAGTTAATTGTAACCACAGCAACAGGTGTCACATCAACTCCAGATCTATACGCCCAGTTCAAAAAATGATACTCCTCGCCAAAAAGATAAGGCGAGACTAAATATTCATCTACTTGATGGAAAGTAATTACAAATATTGGCAAAGCAGCTAAAAGATAGGAACTTTCATTTCTTTTTAAAAAAAATATAACCACAGTAGAAATTAATAACCCCAAAAAAAAGATATATTGCATGCTGATAACATATGGATGATCAAATAGAGGATTCATAGATTTTTCTCGTCTAATTTAAATTTACGCAGTCGAAAGCATGACCGCTTATTTTCGTTCCTGCTTTAGAAGAAGTTTTGCTTGTCACAACTACTGCATTTGCCCCTGCTTCTTTTGCTTTATTAGTAAGTTCTATTATTGCATTCCTTCTATCGGCGTTGGCGGTCATGGATTTTTTGCCAATTGCATTTAAAGAAAGAATTTTCTCACATCTAAATTCCTGAGTTTGTTCTGAGGTTATTATTTGCACCATTGAAGCAGTATCGAAAGATGGGGATGATGCACATCCGAATATAAAAAATATAGATGTAAAAAATATATTCTTGCTTTTCATTAAAAAAGATAAATGTAATTACGACTCTTTATTTGGATTCCATATAACCAAGTTTTTGGTTTTTAATCTATTTACAACTAATTTGTATCTTGATTGCTCTTCCTTCCATTCCTTTAACCATTTCGCACCATCTCTCTCTGCATCAACAAAGATAGCATTGGTGAATGCTAAGGGTAATAGAATTGCAACATGAATCACTATACTTGCAACCGTATTATAGTTAAAAAATCCTAGATAGTTTGCTGCCAAGAACCCAAAGAACACACTCCATACAGTAAACAACACTAACATAAAGTAAGTTTGTAAACTTGGGTCAGGTATATACCTTAATGGATTATATCTGACGTCCATTACCCTTCTCCAACCACTAACGATTTTCATAACACTTCTTCTAAACAGACTAGGTTTTTTTACATTTGGTTCAATCATCTTTGCTCCTATTGAATCTTATAAACTCTTTAATAACATGCATTCCAACAGTTATCCAAGTAACTATAACTAGACTCCAAAACAATATCTCAATCATTTAAATTTAACAAGTTTATAGTTACCTTTTGTTATTACTAATTCTAGATATACGATTTTATATCTTTTTTCTAATCTTGTTTAGGAATGCCTATTCTAAGTTTTATATTTTGTGTAGTAGGTCCCGCGACCAAAAATTTAGCTTGATTAAAAGTTGGTGCTGACATTCTGCCCATTACATTGTTAGAAAATCCATATTGCTCTTTTGGAATCCCTAGAAAATTTTTATCAATTCTCTTATTCCCATTAGAATCAACAAAAAGGGATATAGCATATTCACCGTGGGGTATCATGCCATTGATTTCAAAGTTTTGAAGCTCTATTTCTCCTGCAGAGGTAATACATGACGCTTCTTCAGATTCGTTTTCAACCGTTTCCTCAAATCCTGCCGCATCCTTGCATATGCTTAAATACAAAACTCCAGGTTTGTCTAAGTTTAATATATTTATTTTTAAGTTTGCCTCTTGAGAATAAGACTTAGTTGTAAATACCAAACAACTTAAAATGAGAGGTATTACCCAAAAGAGTCTTCCATAAAAGGTATTTTTCATAATTTTATTTTTAATTTATTCTTTTATAGCCTTAATATACCTTTTTTCATCGCCTTAATAGTATAACCATCCAACGACCAAGGTTTAAAATATCAGCCAGAGCAGCCGAGACGTAAGTCAGGGCTGCTGCCCTCAGAATACTACTAACAGCTTTTTCATTTGACTCCGAAACGTATTTGCCTTCCCTTAACAAAGGGAGCGCTTTAGAAAAACTTGCATCAAATTCAATCGGCAGAGTCACCGCATGAACCATCATGCGAGCAATAAAACCAGATAGCCCCAGGAAAAGCAAAAAAGAAAAAGGCATTGGATGTCGGGTAATAATACCGATCACTGGCGATAAATATATAATAGCTACACTCCAACGGGCCACCTTATCAACGACAGGAATCATTTTTGTTCTAGTAGCAAGACGTTGATCACCCTGGTGATCCTGAATTGCATGTCCAACTTCATGGGCCGCGATAGCGACTGCAGTTAACGATTTCGATTCATAATGCTCTCGTAAAAGCCTAACTTTTTTTTCAATTGGATCATAGTGATCACCTAGCTCAGTTATTTCTACCTTCACATCTTTTAAAGAAAATCGCTCAATCAAATGCTTTGCGAGCTCACCCCCAGTACCAGGCATTTCAGGCTTTTCCGATGAATACCTCTTCATTACCAACTTTACCCATAAAGATGGTCCAAATATCAATGCTAGAACTATAAGAAGGCCTAACGCTAAAACCATATTTTATCCTCCTAAAAAAATTATTCTCAATTTTGTTCTACTTCGCGGTAAAGTATGTGAATCCTGGCTTTTATATTCCAAGCCATGCTAGCAGCGCAATTGAGCCCATTAAGATAGCTCCTGGCATTTTTAAAACTTCTTTATTTCCAATACCAAGTATAAAAAAATAAATTGCTCCTAATATATTCATATAAATAATTGGATAGGCCGCGATAGCAAATTCCGGATTGTTTGTGATATGGACTAAGGTACAAGCAGCTATAAAAAGAAAAATTGTATGGAACTGCCATGAAAACATGCTAAGAGTTTTTCCTAAAGGCTCTAAATTGCTCTTGTTTATGTTTGTTTTATACATTTTACCTCCAATAAAACCATGAAATACCATACCAACAAAAGAAAGGGCTGCTCCCGAAATTAAAAACCAATTCATATTATTTCTCCTCTAATATGGCACTTTTTTCTACCTACAGCGTCACAAACTAATTTTATAACGACTTTCATTATCTGATTATATTAGGTTATTAGCTTCGGTATTATTCCTAGTTGAGCAAGAATACCAAAAATAATTAACATTATAATGCTAGAAAGTATTTTAAGATTCTTCTTTAGAATCCATTCAAATGAGCTTTCTACAAATATTCTTATAAAATCATCAGCTTTACCCATCAATTTAATGGCTTTTCTGGTCCATTTGTCAGTCATATCAATTAATATTAATGAAAATGCTGCAATAATTAGCCATACAGCTCCATTTAAGATCATATCAATAATCCAACCAACTACTAACCAATTTACTTCCATAATTATTAAAAACTACTCAACAGTAACTGAATAAGTGCGAGTAGTGATTTCGTTTGTCATCATTACTCCCCTGAACTAATCCCTTTTGAGGATTCCTTTGTCTTGGAGTTTTTTTGTAAGTTTTTCCACTGGAACCAATGCTATGACCCACATTGCAATGAGAAGTCCTATTACTATTAATCCTTCCATTATTATCTCCTTTTAAATCACTACTCGCACTTATTCCACTGTAACGGAGTAGCCATAACCGGATTCTCTTTTTTCGATATGTTCATCAATTATGGTTTCTATCTTTTCAATTGCATCTAAATTTCCGTTCTTATAATCATCTGCTATACCAAATAATCGTGCGAATAGGATATTACCTCCAACATCAGAATTAACCTTAATTTTTTTTTGTTTTTCTATCTTTTCACTCCAAACCTCTCTTACTTTTTTCCAAAAGTCTGAAGTTTCATCCCAATAGGTATATCCCGCCGACCAATCAAAGTTTTCTATTCTTTGATATCTTGCTAAACCAATCTCTTTTGCAATAACTTTATTGTCTAGTGTTGCTTTATTATTGTTTTGCTCATGAACCCATCCGTTTGGGGTAATTGTGTGTATATTGGTTCCAATAACAATATCGTAATCATCTCGAATGGTTGCCTCCCTTCTTGGAAGAGGTCTTTTTGTTTCGTTGCTTGTCCATGATGATGAGTTTTCAAAATGTTTCCACTCCCCAAAACCCTCGTATCTTGGTGAGTCATCTACTTGATAAACCGTTTGTGACCAAGTTCCCTTTCTTTCACTATAGGACAGATTTTTTCTTTCCCATGTATTTTCTCCAACAAACTCATTAATTGCATTATCTTGGTATTTCCAATCTTGTCTCCAGTGTTTAACAACAATAGGATCTGAAGTCGTTCCATCATCTTGTTCAAAAAACATAACCATTATGTGTTGCAGACTTATGAAGTCCTTTTCATCTTCAACCGCGATTACAAATTCTGTTCCCCATGACTGATAGGGTTTAGAAGGTGTGTAGTCCTCAATGAAACCCATTGTCTCCATAAAATCAAAATTAATCTTATGTTCGCCCTGCATTGCAAGAATTGCTAATCTGTCCTTTTCAAACTTGTTCAATTCATCATTTTGTATTTGCTTCCAAAAAGGATTGGGATTTTTATCTAAGTCAACATCTGGTCCTGAGGAAGTTCCTCCTCTGGGTGTCATCAAGTCTGGATTATCTAACTGAGTCCATCCAAATACATAATTGTTATCAGAACTAAAACTTAATTGACTAAAGAAAATTGTAATAAAGAAAAATATTCTCATTGGAAACTATTCTACAGTCACTGATTAAGTTTAAACAGTGATTTGAGTTTTTCATTTTATAAATCCTAGTTCTTCATATGCATATATGAAATCTTTCATGTCTCTTATTAATGATTTTAATCTTGTGATTTCTTGTTCATAGTTGTTAATCATAGTCTTGATATCTTTTCTTTTTCTTGCATATTCTATTTCGGTGATTAAACCTCGTTGGTACAAATCATAAAATTGATTATTGAATCGATACACTTTAGAACCTTTCTTAATGAAATTGATTAAGTCTTCTTCTTTTTCCAAAATTTTTTGTTTAATTTTTTGATAAAAATCAAAATCGTCTTCGTATTTAATTATAATTTTCCCCACAAAATTTTTTTATAGAATAGAATTCGGCACCATAAACCTGTTTCTCCACTCCCTCTTTCTTCTTGTTTCTATCATTCCAGTTTTTATACCCCCTGGTTTTAGCATATTCGTTTAGACAACCTTTATATCCAGTATTTTGAGTGTATATATATGTGCTTGAAGTAACTGTTACCAAAAATATTATGCCTACAAATATAATTTTAAAATTGTCTTTAATAAATTCTTCCATTTAAATCACTGTTTAAAATTACTCCACCGTAACGGAGTAAGTGAAAGTCGTCTTTCATTCTCCACTATTTCTGCAGTGTTTGAAAGAGTCGAAGTTTGGTTGCATAAATTACTCTTCATCAATCTATTATATTCCAAAGTCGTCACTATGAGAGTTAATATAGTTTTATGAAAATTATATCCTGGAACTGCAATCTAAAATTTAAGCAAAAATTTGAATTAATAAGTTCTTGCGATCCCGATATCTGTTTTATTCAAGAGTGTGAAAAACTTAAATCTGATTTCTTTCCTAACTATAAATACTTTTGGACTGGAAGAAATGAAAACAAGGGTTTGGGTGTCTTAACTAAGAAAAATGATTTCTTTGTTGATGAGTCTCACAATAAAGACCTTATAAACTTTCTTCCTATTAAATCAGATAATTTAAAGTTGCTTGGAGTTTGGTCTTTTAACCACAGAGCTAGCAAGTTCGGTTCTGGAGTAAGTGGTAATACTATTGATGCAATTAATTTTTATAGAGACTGGTTTGGTGGAAAAAATGAAAGATGTATTGTTGCTGGAGATTTTAATAACTCAATAATCTGGGATAAAAAAGGTAATGATAATAATTTCAATAATATAAATGATCATTTTGTGGACTTAGGTTTTGTAAGTAATTATCACAAACTTAAAGGAGAGAATTTTGGTGAAGAATCTTCTGCGACCTTTTTTCATACAAAGAAAGAATCAAAAAAATATCATATTGATTATATTTATTCTAAGAACTTAAATCCTTTGGAATTAAAAGTAGGTTCCTATTTTGAATGGATTAGTCACAGTGATCACTCGCCGATGATTTTTGAGTGTAATATTTGAATAAATTATGAATCGTATTTTTGTCTAAATAAAGAAATAAGATAGTCGAAGTTCTTTTTATCCTTCATAAAGTATTCATAAATCTCTCTTCTGTTGTCAGATTTCATATGAAAAAGTTTTTTTGGATCATCTAGGTTAAATTTGACTTTTTGCCTTTCAATTTGCCCTTTAAAATCAACTCTTCTAAACATATGGATTTTGATTCTGTTGCTTTGGAAATTTAAATAAATCTTAACTTTTTTACCTTTTTTTATTGAGATATATCGTCTTGCAGGTTTGAAACTTACATCATCCCATGAGGACAATCTTTCCTTAATTTCAAAATACAACTCCTTGATTTCTTCTGATGTTCTTTTTAAAACTGAGTCTTCGTCATAAACCTCTACCTCATCTAGAACTTTAGTATTTGAACCCTGAATACTTTTGGCACTTTCTTTTGAATTTGAGATCAATTGATTTAAACCAATAATGCCATTTTCAAATTTTCTAATTTGCCATAATTCAAAAGGTATATCTTTAAAATTAATACTGTCTTTTTGATAAGAGGTAAAGGAGGGTGATACAAATAAAACCCTGGATTGAGACCAGTCGATTTGTTCTCGCTTAAGATTAGATTCTGTGGATTCATTATATTCGAGAACAAAGTCGGACTTATTATTTAGCATGGTTGATAAATAGGTATATCCTTGATCAACAACAGAATATGAACTACCTTTTTTATATTCGATGATCACAAATGAATTAGTTTCTTCGTCAAAACACAAACTATCTAACCTATAACCGTTTATTGCAAATTCTGATTTTACAAACTGGAGACCAAATAGTTCTTCACAGTTATCCTCAATAACTTTTTGTATATCCCTCTCAAGTTTGAAGGGTTTGCTTTCAATTGTTGAAAGTTTATCTTTATGAAGTTTAAAAAGTTCCATAAAATTATTCTGCCATAACTTCTTATAAATGTCCTATGAATACACATTAGGGACCGCAACAAGTCATATCAACCCCTTATGACTTCCACTAACACAAAAAAATAGGTGAAATTTTTAGGGTTATTTTTACCGGGGTTAATTTTTAGTGATTTTGAAAACACCTGCAGAATGCGAGGTTAAAACGAAAGTTGACTTTGACTTACTCCACCGTGACTGACTTAGCTAGATTTCTTGGTTGATCGATATCTGTTCCTCTAAGAAGTGCAACTTCATAAGATAGTATCTGAAGTGGTATTGTATAAATTATAGGCGTTAGAAAAAAGTCACATTTAGGCATGCTAATAAAGGCGCCGTTTTTAACATCCATCTTGACAGAGGGGTCTGCAAAAACATAAAGAGTACCTCCCCTAGCTTTAACTTCTTCTAAATTGGAAACTAATTTTTCAGCAATCTCACTTTCAGGCGCCAAGGCGATTACTGGCATATCTTCATCTATAAGAGCCAGTGGTCCGTGCTTTAATTCACCAGCAGGATAAGCTTCTGCATGAATATAAGATATTTCTTTAAGTTTTAAAGCTCCTTCTTTTGCGATGGGATAAAAAATGCCTCTTCCTAAAAATAATGCATTATCCTTACTTGCTATAGCAGGAGCTAAATCTAATATTTTTTCTTTTAATGCAAGAGTCTCGTTAATAACTTCGGGTAAAGTTCTTAACGCTGTTATAATCCTAGTTCTTAATTTTGGATTTAGATTTCTACTTTTGGCCAAAGATAAAACTAATAACATTAGACCAGCTAATTGAGTTGTAAATGCTTTTGTTGAAGCTACTCCTATTTCAGGACCTGCATTAGTGAATAAAACAAAATCTGATTCTCTTGCAAGAGAGCTTGTTGGTACATTACAAATTGAGACAGAACCTAAATAGTCCTTCTCTTTTGCATATCTTAAAGCAGCTAGAGTATCGGCTGTTTCGCCTGATTGAGATATTGTTATTAAAAGAGAGTTTTCATCTACGTGCGGATTTCTGTATCTATATTCGCTTGCATAGTCTATTTGACAAGGTAATTCAGCAATTGAAGATAGCCAATTTGCAGCAACTCTTCCAGCATGAAGACTAGTTCCACAAGCAACAATTTGAATACGCTTAGCTTTAGCAAAAAGTTCACTGGAACCTAGGCCAAAGATATTGTCTAAGATATCATCACCACCAACTCTTCCGTCTAGAGTATTCAAAATGGCTTCTGGCTGTTCATAAATTTCTTTTTCCATAAAGTGCTTATAGTCGCCTTTTGAAGTAGCTTGGCTTGAGATATCAATATTTGTAATCTCTCTTTCTACTTCCTTTTTATTTTCATCAAAAATTTTATAAGACTCTGCAGATATTTCAGCCACATCACCGTCTTCCAAAAAGACAAATTCATTAGTTAGTTGCCCGATTGCTAGAGGGTCGGAGGCTGCCAGTATTTCGTCTGTTCCGATGCCTAGTAACAAAGGAGATTTGTTTCTAGCTACGACAAGACTATTATTATTATCGATATCAATTGCTGCTATTGCATACGCCCCTTCAAGCTTTTCTTTAGCAAGATACATTGCATCAATCATGCTGTTGCCTTTTTCTAGGAAGGAATCAAGCAAATGGGCAATCAATTCTGAATCGGTTTGCGACGAAAATTCATAACCGTCTTTTACTAAGGCTTCTTTAAGTTCAATGTAATTTTCTATAATGCCGTTATGAACTATATAAACTTTATCTTTTGATTTATGAGGATGAGCATTAACTTCTGAGGGTTCGCCGTGGGTTGCCCATCTAGTGTGAGCTATTCCAAGCTTACTTTTAGGTTTTTCAGAAATCATCATATCTTCTAAAAGCTGAACTTTTCCTAGAGCCCGAAGATGAGCGATTGAGTTTTCTTGATGCAAAGCTATGCCAGCAGAATCGTAGCCTCTATATTCCATTTTATGAAGGCCTTGAACTAGAAGTTTACCTACGTTTCTAGTTGAAGCAGCAGCAATAATTCCACACATGTTTATTCCTTTTTCTTAGACCAATCTTTTTTGTTTTCTTGTTTTGCTCTTCCAAACCCAAGGGCATCATCAGGAACATCTTTAGTTATTACCGATCCAGCTGCAACAGTAGCATTTGATCCTATTGTAACTGGAGCAACCAAAGCAGAGTTGCTTCCAACAAAACTGCTGTCTCCAATATTAGTTTTATGTTTATTTTTACCATCATAGTTACATGTGATTGTTCCAGCACCTATATTAGTATTTTCGCCAATTTCTGTATCGCCTAAATAAGTAAGATGGTTGGCCTTAGATCCTTTTCCTAGTTTAGAATTTTTAGTTTCAACAAAATTTCCAACTTTAGCTAAATTTTCTATAAGACTTCCCTCCCTTAATCTTGCATAAGGCCCTATGACACAATCGTCTCCTATCTTTGCTCCATCAATGTGAGAAAAAGCTTCGATTTTTGTATTGTTTCCAATACGCGCATTTTTAATTATTGTATTAGGTCCAATTGATACGTTGTCACCTAGAGCAATGCTGCCCTCAAGTATAACGTTGACATCAATATAACAATCCTTACCAGACTCAACATCTCCTCGAACATCTAATCTAGATGCATCAGCTATTGTCACTCCTTGTTCAAATAAATCTTCAGCTTTCATAGACCTATAAATACCCTCTAGTTGTTCTAGTTCTTGTTTATTATTTGCACCCTTGACCTCATCATTGGATGCAGAACAAGTTCTAATGCTAATTCCTTTATTATTCATTATAGAAACTAAATCAGTTAAGTAAAATTCACCTGCAGCATTATCATTATTTATTTCTTTAAGGCCCTCCTCTAATAAATTTTTTGGAGCGCACAAAACTCCTGTAAATATTTCTTGTATCTTTCTTTCTTGCTCGGTTGCGTCTTTTTCTTCAACTATAGCAATTGGATTATTATCTTCATCTTTCTTGACCCTTCCATAGCCATAAGGCTGATCAAGTACTGTTGTTAAAATACTAAGGCCTGATTCGGCTTCATCTATTAGATTTTCTAGAGTACTTTTTTTAATGAGTGGAACATCCCCATACAAAACTAAAATTTTTGAGTTTTCTGTTACTTCTTTTAAACCCCATTTAACTGCATCGCCAGTTCCAATAGGATTCGGTTGTTCGCTTGTTGAAATATTAAGGCCGTAGTCGTTAGATTCATTTATAACTGCCTCTTTATCAAACCCTACTACGAGAGTGATATCAGAACATATTGAGCCTGCTGTTTCGCATATTTTTCTAAGCATAGAAATTCCGCCAATCTTCTGAAGAGACTTGGCGTTATTTGAATTCATTCTTGAGCCTTCTCCGGCCGCAAGTATTATGGTGTGTACGCTCACAGTTTTATTCTATGTTAAATGAATACCTTACTGTTTTTTGCGTAACTTTTGAATAGTTTTCAATCTGGCAACTGCTTCGGCGAGTTGAGATGCGGCTTTTGCGTAATCTAATGTAGCATCTTGATTTGCTAAATTTTGTTCAGCTGCTTCCTTTGCTTTAATTGCTTCTGATTCGTCAAGATTATCAGCTCTTTCTGCAGTATCTGACAAGACAGTGACAAGATCAGGCTGAATTTCAAGAAAACCCCCAGAACAAAAAAAGGCTTCCTCTTCAGATCCATTTTCAACCCTGACAGGCCCTGGAGCTAAACCGGTTAATAATGGAGTATGTCCTGGGGCAATACCAAGTTCTCCAAGAGAACCAGTTGCATAAACCATCGTGGCCTCTCCGGAATATATTTCCTCACTCGAGGAAACTATGTTTATCTTGATAGTGCTCATGTTTATAAATTTTTAGCTTTTTCTACAGCCTCTTCAATAGTTCCCACCATATAAAATGCTTGTTCAGGAAGATGATCATAGTCGCCATCTAATATACCTTTGAAGGCTTTGATAGTATCTTCTAGGGAAACATATTTTCCTGGAGTTCCAGTAAATATCTCAGCGACAAAGAAAGGCTGTGATAAAAATCTTTGTGCTTTTCTTGCTCTTGCTACCAATCCCTTGTCTTCTTCTGAAAGCTCATCCATACCTAAAATAGCAATAATGTCTTTAAGTTCGTTATATCTTTGTAGTATTTTTTGAACTCCTTGGGCAACTTCATAATGCTCATCACCAACAACAAAAGGATCTAACTGCCTGCTCGTTGAGTCTAACGGATCTACCGCAGGATAAATTCCTAGTTCAGATATTTGTCTTGAAAGAACAACAGTCGCATCCAAATGAGCAAATGTTGTAGCTGGAGAAGGGTCTGTTAAATCATCAGCAGGAACGTAAACAGCTTGAATAGAAGTAATCGAGCCTGTTTTTGTTGAAGTAATTCTTTCTTGAAGAGCTCCCATTTCTTCAGCAAGAGTTGGCTGATATCCAACTGCTGACGGCATTCTTCCTAGTAGAGCTGATACCTCAACTCCTGCTAGAGTGTAACGATAAATATTATCAATAAACAAAAGAACATCCTTGCCTTCGTCCCTGAATTTTTCAGCCATAGTTAGACCGGTCAAAGCAACTCTTAGTCTATTTCCAGGAGGTTCATTCATTTGCCCGTAAACCATTGCCACTTTTGATTCTCCAAGGTTATCAATATTAACAACGCCGGATTCCTGCATTTCGTAATAGAAATCATTTCCTTCTCTTGTTCGCTCCCCGACACCAGCAAAGACAGATAATCCTGAATGCTGCAAAGCAATATTATTAATAAGCTCCATCATATTAACGGTTTTACCTACGCCGGCTCCGCCAAATAATCCAACCTTGCCTCCTTTTGCAAAGGGGCACATTAAGTCAATAACCTTAATACCAGTTTCAAGAATTTCATTTGATGCCGACTGATCTGTATATGATGGTGGCTTCCTATGAATTGGCATTTTTTCTTTTTCACCAATTGGACCTTTCTCATCAATTGGATTACCAAGAACATCCATAATTCTTCCAAGTGTCTCTGGACCAACAGGAACAGATATAGGTGCATTTGTTCTTGCAACAACCAGTCCTCGCTTAAGGCCTTCGGTTACACCCATTGCAATTGTTCTTACAACACCATCGCCTAATTGCTGTTGAACTTCGAGAGTCGTTCCACTCTCTTCAACCATTAAGGCTTCGTATACTTTAGGGATATTATCTTTTTCGAATTCGACATCGATAACCGCTCCAATAATTTGTGTAACTAATCCGTTGCTCATAATTTTCTCCTTAAACTGCTGCCGCGCCTCCAACTATCTCTGAGAGCTCTTGAGTGATAGCTGCTTGTCTTACGTTGTTATATAAAAGTTCTAATTCTTTAATTAAATCGCCAGCATTATCAGTTGCATTTTTCATGGCAATCATTTTTGCTGCTTGTTCACATGCATTATTTTCAACTACTGCCTGATAAACGAGGGATTCTATATATCTTGTTAACAGCCCGTCTAATAATTCTTTGGCCTCAGGCTCATATATATAATCCCAATGTGTTGGCAGTGACTCGTCTTGTTCGGCTGGAGCAAGTGGAATCAGTTGTTCTACATTAGGCTGCTGTGTCATTGTATTTACAAATTCATTAGCACAAAGATATGCTTGGTCTATATCGCCGTTTTTATGCATATCTAAAACGATTTTTGTTAGTCCAATTAAGTCATCAGGATTTGGTTTATCGCCTAGCTTTTCAGCAACACCAATAATATGACCGCCGACATTTTTAAAGAACCCAGATGATTTTGTTCCGATAAGAGCAAAACAAGATTCAATACCCTGCTCATGAAGTTCGGCTGATTTAGATATTACTTGCTTAAACAAATTAATATTTAATCCTCCACACAACCCCTTGTCAGACGAGACCACAATAAAGCATGCTTTTTTTGATTCTCTTTCTTCATAAAAAGGATGGGGATACTCTGAACTTGCAGAAGCCATATGACTTATTACATCTTTAATTTTTAGGGAGTATGGTCTGCCCTTAAGCATATTATCTTGAGTTTTTTTCATTTTACTAGCGGCAACCATCTCCATAGCAGAAGTAATTTTTTGCGTGCCTTTAATGCTTGCTATCTGTTTTCTAACTTCTTTTGTATTTGCCATTTCTTGCTTAGATTAAAAAGTTTGTGTTTTTTTAAAATCTTCAACTAGTGCTGTGAATTGACTCTCAATGTCATCATTCCAGTCGCCGGTTGTATTGATTTGTTGCTCGAGTTCTCCTTTTTCAGAAGTAAGATATCCGTGAAGGGCTTCTTCAAAATCTAGAATTTTTTCTACCTCAACATCAGACATATAGCCTCTGTCCGCTGCGAATAAGCTTAATGCTTGTTGCGCAACACTCATTGGTGCATATTGCTTTTGTTTCAATAATTCTGTGAAGGCTCGTCCGTTTGCTAGCTGTTGCTTGGTAGCATCATCCAAGTCTGATGCGAATTGCGAGAAAGCAGCTAATTCACGATACTGGGCTAATGCTGTTCTTACACCACCAGCTAGTTTTTTCATAATTTTAGTTTGAGCTGATCCGCCAACCCTGGATACAGATAAACCTGGATTTATTGCAGGCCTAATGCCTGAATTAAATAATTCTGTCTCTAGATAAATTTGCCCATCAGTAATTGAAATTACATTTGTTGGTACAAATGCAGAAACATCTCCAGCAAGCGTTTCAATTATTGGTAGTGCTGTTAAGGAGCCTGTTTTACCTTTTACTTTTCCACCAGTAACTTGTTCAACGTAATCTGCATTAACTCTAGCAGCTCTCTCTAAAAGTCTTGAGTGAAGGTAAAAAACGTCTCCAGGATATGCTTCACGACCAGGAGGTCTTTTAAGAAGTAGTGAAACCTGTCTGTATGCAACTGCTTGTTTTGAAAGATCGTCATAAACGATTAGTGCATCTTCTCCTTTATCTCTAAAATATTCACCCATTGAACATCCTGAATAAGCTGAAAGATATTGCATCGGAGCTGGATCAGCTGCTGTTGCTGAAACAATAATTGTATGCTCCATTGCGCCATATTCTTCTAGTTTTCTTACTACGTTTGCAACAGTAGACTGCTTTTGTCCAATGGCTACATAAATACATTTAACGCCAGTTCCTTTTTGATTAATGATTGCATCGATCGCAACTGCTGTTTTGCCTGTTTGTCTGTCGCCAATAATTAACTCTCTTTGACCTCTGCCAATAGGAACCATAGCATCGACAGCTTTAAGTCCAATCTGAACTGGTTGATCAACAGATTGACGGGCAATAACTCCAGGGGCAACAACCTCAACAGGCGCTGTGCTCTCTGCTTTTATCTCACCTTTGCCATCTATTGGTGCTCCCAAAGTATTCACAACTCTTCCAAGCATGGCCTCGCCGACTGGGACTTCTAGAACCTTCCCAGTGCAAACTGCTTTTTGACCCTCAATAAGTTCTAAATAATCTCCTAGAACAACAGCGCCAACAGAGTCTTGCTCGAGGTTAAGCGCCATACCTTTTGTTCCATTCTCAAATTCTATAACCTCACCATACATAACATCTCCCATGCCATGTATTCTTACAATACCGTCAGAGACGCTAACGATAATGCCCTCATTTTTTCTTTCTGCTGAAAGATCAAGTCCAGCAATTTTTTCTTTAAGAACGCTGGAAATTTCTGATGGATTTAATTGACTCATTTTTTCACCTTAAAAATTTAATTGGTTTACAAGTTTATTGACCTTTCCTCTTATTGAAAGATCGAGTGTTTCGTCACCTACCTTTATAGATAAGCCGCCCATCATATTTGGGTCTTTTGAAAAAAATATATTTGCATCTTTGCCGTATGAAGATCTGAGTTTATTTTCAATATCTTCTTTCGCATCATCGCTTGGAGTAGTAGCAATAAAAACTTCTATAGAGTTTTGTTCTTTATGCTTTTCTAAAAGTTCTTGATAGATGGAATGTATTGGCTCAAGAAGATTTAATCTTTTGTTTTCAGCTAATATTGAAAGAAGTTTTTTAGATGTTTCATCAACACTATCATCAAATAGCTTAGTTAAAATTTCTACAACCTCTTGTCTAGATAATACTGGGTCTTCAATGGTGCCCCTTATCTCCTCCGTCTTTGAAGCAGTGGCCATGATCTTTAGATCATTTGCCATTCCATCTAAGTTTTCACTCTCAAGTGCAGAAGAAAATAATGCTTTTGCGTAAGGTCTTGCAAGCGGAGTTAGTTCAATCATTACTTATAGTTCCTCAGCAGCCTTCTTTAAAATGGCATCATGTTTCTCTGGTGATATTTCATCGCCTAGAATCTTTTGCGTTGTATCAATAATGATTTCTGACATCTGCTCTCTTAGTTCTTCTTTTGCCTTATTTGTATCGTTTTCTATAGTTTTAGAAGCTGAAGTCATAATCTTTTCTGCCTCTGCTTCTGCTTTAGAAGAAGCATCTCCAACTATTTGTGACGCTCTTGCATTTGCTTTTTCTAAAATTTCTGCTGCCTCTGCCTTTGCTTGATCCATTTCTTTGTCAAAAGCTAATTTTGCTTCTTCAAGCGAGTCATCTGCTTTTTTTGCAGCCTCTAAACCATCAGATATCTTCTTTTCTCTTTCTTGCATTACAGCCAAGATTGGTGGATAAACATACTTCCAACAGATAGCAACAAACACAATCATAACGACTGCTTGAGCAAGTAAGGTTGCGTTTATATTCATGTTTAACTATTTATTTAAATTAAAGAGCAAAAAGCATGTACATCCCAAGACCAACTCCAATCATGGGGACCGCATCGGTTAAGCCCATCATTAAAAAGAAACGACCTTGAAGAAACGGAGCTAACTCAGGCTGCCTTGCTATTCCTTCTATAAACTTACTTCCGAGGATGCCCACACCAACGCCAGCACCAATTGAGGCAAGGCCCATTGTGATTCCTGCTGCTAAAATACTATATTCCATTTTTTTCTCCTTTAAATTGAGGTTTAATGTTCCTCTGTTTCATGCGCCATAGCCAAATAAGCAATGGTTAACGCCATAAAAATAAATGCTTGCAATGCCACAATCAAAATGTGGAAAAGCGCCCAAACTAAATGTAATCCAAACCCAAGTGTACCTATGGGTATGCTACTGAAAAATAACATCAATGCAATCAGAATAAATATCATTTCCCCTGCATATAAATTACCGAATAATCTTAAACCTAGTGAGATTGGTTTAGCTATGAAGTTAACCATCTCCAGAATGAAATTAACTGGAATCAAATATTTTCCAAAAGGGTGTAGGGTTAGTTCTGCGACAAAAGCTTTTAAGCCTTTTACTCTAATGCTGTAATAAATAGTGAGAACAAAAACTGCTAAAGCCATTCCTAGGGTGATGTTGGGATCTGTGGTTGGAACAACCTTAAAATAAAAAGATTCTGGGCTATTTATCCAAGCATGTTCAGGTCCGCCAACAAAAAAGAATGCTAAATGCCCCGCAAGTACTGGAATGAAATCCACTGGAATTAAATCCATTAAATTCATAAGCAAAATCCAAACAAAAACTGTAAGCGCGAGAGGTGCTATAAGTTTGTTTTTAACTGATCCAAATAAAGATTGAACGTTGTCTTCAACGAATTCTATGCTCATTTCTACAAAATTTTGAAGGCCGGAAGGGGTTGTGTCTGCGCTAACACTCCTTGGCATTGCCATTTTAAAAATCAAAATAAATAATGCGCCCAAAAAAACAGACCAAAAAAGTGAGTCAACATGAAAAGCCCAAAACCCCATTTGCTCAACATCATAAGGGTTGCAACTCCAACCTTCTGGTGTTTTACCACAAGTTAAATTAGTGAGATGATGGTCTATGTAAGATTGAGTTGTAAGTTCCTTTGCCATCAGATAGATGCCTTTTGTTTTTCAATAAACATTGTTGGATTTAACAAAGTATTAATTAAAATAAATGCAAACATCGCATAGACAAATGCATTAATTAAATACACTCCTGTCAAATACAAGAAAAATACAAATAATGCCCACTTTATTGACCAATTATATGCTGCGTTTAGGCCATGGTCTTGGATTTTGCTACCTATCATATATGCAAAAACAATAGCAATTAAGTAACTTATTGGGGCCAAGATAAATAAAATATTTTCTATTGATCCCGCTATAAGTAAGGCGATTGAAACAAAAGTTACTAGGCTTTTGCTACTAAAGAGAGAATTTCGGAAACTTTTCAAAAGATTTATATTTTATGTTAATTTTTATTGCGAGAATTATAGAAATATATGGCCTTAGAAACAAGGTGTTTTTTTATTATATTTGGCCTAATTAGAAAGTTTTGAGATTATACTTTCGAGCTCATCAGATGTATTGTAAGAAATAGTAATTCCCCCACTTTTCTTATTTTTTGCATCTATTTCTACCTTATGACCAAAAGATTCAGACATTTCTTGTTCGATATTTAATAAATCTGTGTCTTTTTTGTTTTTTTGTTGTTTTTTTAGAGATATTTTTTTGATTTGAGCCCGAATTAAGTTCTTTAACAGAAAGGTTGTTTTTAAGAATAATTTGAGCTGTTTTTAATGCCTCTTTTGCATCCATTGATGCCAAAATCTTTGCGTGCCCTTTTTCTATCTGGCCTGAAGCAAGCATTTCCAAGATTGAGGTCGGAAGGGATAAAAGCCTTAAAGAGTTTGCAATTGTACTCCTAGCCTTTCCAGTTGATTTGGCAACTTCCTCCTGGGTGAGGCCGAATTCTCTTTTAAGTCTATCGTAACCCCTTGCCTCCTCAACTGCGTTTAAGTCCTCTCTTTGAAGGTTTTCTATAAGAGCAGACTCCAATGCATCTTGATCTTTTTTCTGATCTATAAGACATGGTATGGTTTCTAGACCAGCTTGTTTAGATGCTCTTAATCTTCTTTCGCCAGCTATAACCTCAAATTTGTTTAACCCCAGCTCTCTTACTAATATTGG
This sequence comes from uncultured SAR86 cluster bacterium, assembly GCA_902515155.1. Classification (GTDB taxonomy): domain Bacteria; phylum Pseudomonadota; class Gammaproteobacteria; order Magnimaribacterales; family D2472; genus SCGC-AAA076-P13. Next base: position 18,021 of record CABXTT010000002.1, read on the forward strand.
CGAAAGAACGCCATGGTTTTTTATCGAGTCTGTAAGTTCTGAAAGTTTTTGTTCATTGAAGTTTGATCTTGGTTGAAACCTTCCTGCACTTATTGAGCCTAGTTCTATCTCTTTAACACTTCTTTGATTTATTGATGAATTAGAGCCCAAAAGGGCATCTAATCCTTTATTTAGAATTTTATTTTCTTCAGACATATTCCACCTTTCTAATAAGCTCTCCAGCCAGAGCAAGATAAGCTTTTGCGCCATAAGAGTTGGGCATATATTTAATTCCTGACACTCCATGACTTGGGGCCTCAGCTAATTTTACATTTCTTGGTATTAAGGTATTAAAAAGAAGATTTGAAAAATGTTTTTCAAGCTCATCTGAGACTTCTTTTGCTAAATTGTTTCTCATATCTACCATTGTCCTAACAATCCCAAGAACCCTGTTTGATGAAAGATTTTTATCTGAAAGTGTTTTAATTGTTTCCATTAATCCTGTGACTCCCTCAAGAGAATAATATTCACACTGAAGAGGTATTAGTGTTCCAGATGCTGCAAAGAGCGCTTCAATGGTTAATTGATTTAGAGTTGGTGGTGTGTCAATGATTGTATAATCGTATGTGTTACTTAGTCCTTCAAGTTCTTTTGTTAAAAAAGATTGTTTATTATTTTCTCTAATTGCTACCTCAAGGGCAATGAGCTCTTGGCCGCCAGGAATAACATCATAACCATCTGATGATTTATATATACATTCGTTAATTGGGGTTTTATCAAAAAATAAGTTAAATAAATTCTTTATTTCATTTGCTTGAATTCCTGCAGCTGTTGAAGCGTTTCCTTGAGGGTCTAGGTCTACTAATAAAACTTTTCTTTTGGTTGCTGAAAGGCTTGCCGCAAGATTAACTGCTGTAGTGGTTTTGCCTACCCCGCCTTTTTGATTTGCTATAGCTAGAATTTTATTCATTTAAATTTATTTCTACTAAATGCCTTTCGTGTTCACTATCATCTGTTTTGATTATTTCATATTTATATTTATTTGTGTCCACAGAATGCAATTCTTCCTTTATTTTTTCTTCTCTTCCCTTTAATAATAGGTACCTAGATCCTGTTTTTATATTATTTTGTGTTATTTCAATTATGTTTTGGGTTGAAGAAAAAGCTCTTGCTGTAATGACATCATAAAAACCTATATTATTTTTACTTAATAGCTTGTTGTTTATTACTTCTGTGTTTTTAAGCTTGAGCATGTCCTTCATTTTTTTGAGGAAGTATGCTTTTTTTTGTGCCTTCTCGACTAGATGAATTTCACAATTTGCTTTAAGTATTGCTATTAAAATTCCTGGGAAACCCCCGCCTGAGCCTAGGTCTAATATTTTTGTGTTGTTCTTTATTTTTTTTATTAAAGGCATGCAGTCAATAATGTCTTTATTGAGGACATCATCAAAGCTCTCTCTTACAAATATGTTGTGTTTGTTGTTGAAGAGCAAGGCTTCATTTATAAATAGGCGTATGTTATTTACCTCGCTTGAAGAAAGGTTTGGGATTTTTTGGATTATCTTGTTTTTTTCACTAAGCATTAATTTTTTCTAATTCGGTCTTTTTAATATTTACCAAAATTAGGTTTATTGCTGCTGGTGTAACTCCTTCAATTAGTGAGGCTGAGCCAATAGTGTCTGGCTTGGATTTTAATAATTTTTCTACGACCTCGTTAGACAGTCCGCTAATATTTTTGTAATCAATGTTTTCAGGTATTTTTTTTCTATTTTGTTTTTTATTTTTATTAATTTCTCTAAGTTGTTTTTCTATATAGCCCTTGTATTTTATTTCTGTTGAAGCTCTTTTAAAAAATTCAATGGTGTCTTTGTTGGTTTTAAAAATTTTTGTTTCGTCTACATCTGGTCGTGCCAATATAGAAGAGATACTTCTTTTCTCATTGAGCTCTATTGTGTTGTTTTTTTTGTTTTTAAAATTTTTTATTTTTACTTTTTCGAGCTGGTTTGTAAAAAATCTTTTGTAATCATCTTCCTTTTTTAAAAAGTTGTTTAGCCTACTTTCACAAACAATGTTTTGTTTATAGGCCTTGGTTAATAGCCTTTGCTCTGCGTTGTTTTGTGAAAGTAATAGCCTGTGTTCGGCCCTGCTGGTGAACATTCTGTATGGTTCTGTTATTCCGTGGTTTGTTAGGTCGTATATCATTACACCTATATATGATTCGCTTCTCTCTAAAATAAACTCTTTTCTTTTTTGTATTTTGTTTGAAGCATTTATACCAGCCATCAGGCCTTGTGCTGCCGCTTCCTCGTAGCCGGTTGTTCCATTAATTTGTCCTGCAAGATAAAAATCACTTAAGAATTTTGTTTCAAGCGTTTTTTTTATGCTTCTTGGGTCGACAAAATCATACTCAACAGCATAGCCATATTCTTCTATTTTTGAATTTTCTAGGCCTTTTATAGAATAGATAAACTCTTCCTGAATTTTTTTTGGAAGGCTTGTTGATATTCCGTTTGGGTATACGAGGTCCTTGTTTATGCCTTCTGGTTCTATAAATATTTGGTGGCTTTCTTTTGATTTAAATTTATAAACCTTATCTTCGATTGAAGGACAGTATCTTGGCCCTATTCCGCTGATGTTTCCTGAATACATTGCAGAAAGATGGGTGTTTTTGCTTATTATTTTATGTGTTTTAGGGTTTGTCCTTGTAATATAACAGGATAGTTGTTTTTGATGCTTTTTAACTTCCTGGGTTAGGCTCATGAAGGGAGTTGGGCTCTCTCCTGGCTGCTCCTCCATAACAGAAAGATCTAGGCTTGATAGTTTTATTCTTGCTGGTGTTCCTGTTTTTAACCTGCCCATCGGGAGTCTTAAACTGTAAAGTTTTTTTGATAAGGGTTTAGATGAGCTATCGCCAATTCTTCCACCTTCTGTTATTTCATCTCCTTTATACATTTTGCCGTTTAAAAAAGTTCCGGTTGTTAGAATTGTCTTAGAGCCGAGAATGGTTTTATTTTTGGTAATAACGCCTTTAACAGAATTTTTTTGAATCAATAAGTCTTCAACTTCTTCCTCAAAAATTTGTATGTTTGTTTTGCTGATAATTTTTTGGATAGCTTTTTTGTATAAGTTTCTGTCGCATTGAACTCTTAGTGCCTGTACAGCATCTCCTTTTCTTGTATTAAGGGTTCTGTACTGTATTCCCGACATGTCTGTAGCTATAGGCATTATTCCGCCCATAGCGTCTATTTCTCTAACTATATGTGACTTACCCAACCCGCCAATAGCGGGATTGCAGGACATTTGACCGATTTTTTCACGCTCAAATGTAACTAACGCGCATTTTAAGCCAGATCTGAAAACAGCATGTGCCGCCTCAGCACCAGCATGCCCGCCCCCAACAACAATTACATCAAATTTATCCATATACTAATTAAAACCAATAATATCTATATTATATACTTATTGTTATTTCTATTAAGGCAATGATTTTTTGTTAATAAGTCTCATAAAACCCGCACCAAAAACAATAATTACTCTTGGTAAAAACTGTTTAAGCCTGTTTAAACCTTCGTAAAAAACATAAGCAAAACTTGTTAATAAAAAAAAAGACCAAAAAAAGCAAACAAGATACTAACAATTTATTTACCAATACAAAAAGAGCTAAAAATATCGCCCAACAAAGAGTCTGAAGTTTTTACACCAACAACATCTCCAATATAAGCTCTCGATATTCTCAAATCTTCTGCAGCAAGCTCCATTGCATCATTGTCTAAAAGCCTTTTTTCAGCGCTTTTTAAAGAAGATATAGTTTTATTAAAAAGATCAATATGTCTTTCTCTTACAAGGTAATCGTAATCCCTAATATCCTTGTTTATAAAAGCACCCCCCAAAACCTTTTTAAAATGATCAAAACCCTCTCCTGTTTTAGCAGACACACAACAATCAAAAAGCTTTTTATCGGCTTTGGACAAATCAAGCTTATTATAAACAGCCAAAAAAACACGCTCAGCAGAAATTTCCCTAAATTTATTAATTACACCCTCATCGGAAGAGTCAAATATACCCACAACAACATCTGCCTTAGACACCTCAGAAATACCCAAATCAATTCCCTTAGCTTCAATTAAGTCTTCTGTTTCCCTGACGCCAGCAGAGTCAGAAACAGAAAAAGACATATTATTATAAAAAACCTCCGATTCAATTAAATCCCTGGTTGTTCCAGGAACACTTGAAACCAGAGCACGCTCAAAACCAAGCAACCTGTTAAAAACTGATGACTTTCCTGAGTTAACAGGACCAATAAATAATACCTTTTTTTTAACAGAAAGCTCTTTTTTATTCATACAAGCTCCAACAAAAAGCTCAAAGTTAGAAATTAACAACCCAAGATCTTCCACCAACATTGAATCTAAAAAATCTTCACCTTCATCAGAAAAGTCTATTTCACCCTCCACCCTAACCCTAAAAAAATCAATCTCTTTCGAAAAATCAATAACCTTTTTTGTAAAATCACCAGCAAGAGATTGAGAAGATAAAAAGACATCTTCAGCATTGTTGCTTTCAATAATATCAGCAACAGACTCCGCTTCGTTTAAACTTAATTTATCATTTAAAAAAGCCCTTTTTGTGAACTCACCAGGAGCAGCTTCTTCAAATCCAACCCCCTTAAAAGCCTCAACAATCAACGACATAACACCAAGACCTCCATGGCCATATACTTCAAAAGCATCTTCACCGGTGTAGCTATTTGGGCCGCTAAACGTTATAACTCCGACCTCATCAACAACCCTGCCCTGATGGAACAATTTTCTAATACAAAAAGTTTTATGTTTTTGAACAGGCTTGTTAAAAATCTTTTCTACTGCGTCAAGGCAACCCTTGCCAGAGACCCTAAAAACGCAGATGGCAGATTGCGCCGCCGGCGTGGCTAATGCAAAAACAACAGACAAAACACTAAATTCCTGACTCTAAAGCACCAAGCTTTCTGTAAAGGTACCTTTGCTGAACCAAAGACACCCCAGAATTAACCACCGAATACAAACAAAGCCCAGCAGGGAAAAACAAAAAGAAAACACCAAACATAACTGGCATATATTGCATTACTTGCGCTTGGGTTGGGTCAGACGTTGGCGGGGCAGGATTCAATCTTTGTGTTAAAACCATAATTCCAACAAACATTATTGGAAGAACAAACACAGGGTCGGGCACTGATAGGTCAGAAATCCACAAACCCATTGGGGCATGCCTTAATTCAACCATTTCTCGAAGAGCAAAAAAGAACCCAATAAACACAGGCATTTGAACCAAAACCGGCAAACAACCACCCAGGGGGTTAAAGCCCTCTTTCTTTTGAAGGTCTGCCATTTCCTTTTGCAGCCTTTGTCTGTCGTCTTTGTGCCTTTCACTTATCTCTTTCATTTTAGGGCCAACTTTTCTCATTTTTGCCATAGAGGCAAAGCCCTTAGCAGTAACGCCAAAAAGCGCAATCTTTAAGAGAAGGGTAAATAAAACTATAGAAAGAGCCCAGCTATTAACAAATCCATTCAGGAAATCCAAAAACCAAACCATGGGCTGAGATATAAACCAAAACCAACCCATCTCAATAGTTAACTCCAAGTTCTTAGCCCTTGAGACCAAATCTTTTCTAATCTTTGGGCCAATAAAAACCCTGTGTGAGTGTTTAAATACTAAGTTTTGAGTTTCTGGTTTATCTACAGTGTACCCCATTCTATACACACCATCAGAAGCCGGTTGAGCAAAATAATTATATACATAATCATCAGAACCTATTAGAGCTGCAAAAAAATATTTTTGTATAAACGATATCCAACCAGACCTTGAGGACATGGAAACAGGATCATCAATTCCACTTAACCTGCTTTTAACATACCCATCGCTCGAAGTATTAAACCCAACACCCTGATAAGAGCTTGAGTTCATCATGCCACCATCAGAAAAATTAGTCTTAAGGTCTAAGGCCATTCCTTCTGTTCTATACATTGAGGCAAAAGCCTTGCCCCCAGAACCTCTTTCGGATATATCCTCTATTTGAACTTCATAACTTGCAGGAAGAAAAGAAAAACGCTTTCTAAAACCATTCTCAGCATCAAAAAGCTCAACATAATCTTTGCCATACGAGGCCAATGAAAAACCTTTTGAGGAAGAGCTCCCAGTAAAACCTGTTTTTAAATAATACTTAAATACTCCTCGGTCATCCGAACCAAAAACCCTAACACCCAACGACCCAGTAATATTTTCAACACCATACTTTTTTAGCCTTGACTCAACAATAGCCCCGGTGGAAATAGCAATTTTAATTTCTAATAAATCATTTTCTAAAAAAATATACTCGTCGCCAGAAGAATATAGGCTGTCCCTAGCCAACACATCAACAAGCTCCATATGTTTTAACTGGACCGCAGATCTGTTTTCAGAGGTCCATTCGTAAAACAACCCCATAGAAAGAAGGACAATTAATACAACATATATTTTTCTAATATTCATTTAAAAATTTATTTTTACAAGTTTGCAGATTTTACAGCTTTAATGATTTCAACTGAAGCCTCAGATGGTTTTAATTCAATAAATGGTTTATAAATTAGAAAGACAAAACAGCCATGACTTTTATAAAGGTTGTTAGTTCTAAATATCTCTTTAATTCTTCTTTTGTACTTATTACGATCAACTGCAAGTTTAAAAATTTTTTTTTGTAAAGAAATTCTCAGTAGAGAAGAATCACCCCTAACAAAAAAAGCTCGAAAATTTTTAGAGGAATAAAAGTGTTTAGGAAGTTTATTAAAAGACAAACTTTAAGCAGTTAAGACCTTGCGGCCTTTTTTTCTTCGATTAGAAAGAATTGCACGACCGGCCTTTGTAGCCATTCTGGCCCTAAAGCCATGGGTTCTATTTCTTTTAAGTGTGCTGGGCTGAAACGTTCTTTTCATAATATTCTTTCCAAAAAATCGTGGAGCATTATAGCTCAATAATTATAACAAAACATATTTTTAAAAAAAAACTGCTTTTATTTTTTATAAACAAGTTATCCACAGTAAATTCATTAACTTATGCTGTAGATATCTTGTTAATTTTTTAATAGACTAGTTGATAAATAAGAGGAGAACAGATTGGAATTTTGGAATAAATGTTCAGAAAGCTTAGAAAATAAACTTTCACAAGACGATTTTAACACCTGGATTAGACCACTAAAAGCAAATTTAAAAGAAAATACATTAGAGCTTGTCGCTCCAAATGACTTTATTTTAAATTATGTAGAGTCAAATCTTGCAGATGATATAAACAATATAGTAAAAAAACAAACCAAAAAAGACATAAATCTTATTTTTAAAACACATACAAAAGAAACATTTGTCGATAAATATAAAAACGGCAACAAATCAGAAGATACAAAACTTGTTAAATCCTATATTTTTGATACTTTTGTTGAAGGAAAGTCAAACCATTTAGCTCTCGCTGCATCCAAACAGGTTGCATCTAATCCAAAAGGTGATTACAACCCATTATTTATTTATGGCGGGGTTGGCCTTGGCAAAACGCACCTTATGCACGCTGTTGGGAACGAGATCCTACAAAACGAACCAAACAAAAGAATTGTTTATGTGCATTCAGAAAAATTTGTATCAGATATGGTTAAAGCACTTCAACTGGGAGCTATGAATGAGTTTAAGTCTTTTTATAGGAATGCTGACGCATTATTAATTGATGATATACAGTTTTTTGCAGGCAAAGAACAATCCCAAGAGGAGTTTTTTCACACTTTTAATGCGCTTCTCGATAGAAATAATCAAATGATACTTACTTGTGATAAGTATCCCAAAGAGATAGATGGGCTTGAAGAAAGATTAAAGTCCAGACTTGGTTGGGGACTGCCTGTTGTTATAGACCCACCAGAACTTGAAACAAGAGCAGCTGTTCTATTGCAAAAAGCCTCATCAATGGGGGTTGAACTCCCAAGTGATTGCGCCATTTATATAGCGCAACGAATAAGATCAAATATAAGGGAGCTTGAGGGGGCGCTTAAAAGGGTTGTTGCAAATGCCCGATTTACCAACCAATCAATAGACTTGGCTCTTGTAAAGGACGCACTTAAAGATCTTTTTGTTATATCTGCAAAAATGGTAAGCATTGAAAACATACAAAAAACCGTAGCTGAATATTATAATATTAAGCTTTCAGACCTACTTTCAAAAAGAAGAAGCAGATCTATAACAAGACCTCGCCAGCTTGCAATGGCTTTAACAAAAGACTTAACCAGGCACAGCCTTCCTGAAATAGGCGAAGCTTTTAATGGAAGAGATCATACTACTGTCTTGCACGCATGTAAGAAAATAGCTGAACTTAGAAAAGAAAGCCCTTCTCACGAAGAGGACTACAGAAACCTTAACAGGGCACTTACAAACTAGAATGGATTTTTATATAAGCAAAGAAGAGGTTGTAAAATCTCTCAATTCAACTCTTGGCGTCGTTGAAAAAAGACAAACACTTCCAATTCTGGCAAATGTTTTGTTTGAGGTTGATGAATCTTCTTTAAGACTCACCGCAACAGACCTAGAATCAGAAATATCTACAATATCCACAATATCTAATTTTAAAAGCGGCGGTAAGATAACTGCGCCTGCAAAAAAATTAAGTGAATTATGTAGGCTGTTTAGTGACTCTTCAGAAATCCATTTCTTTTTAGATGGCGACAATTTGAGAATTGAAACAGACTCAGGTAAATATAATTTAGCTACATTACCAAGCGAAGATTTTCCAGTATTTGAAAAAGAAAAAAATAGCAACACAATCAACATTACTGCTCAAAACTTAAAGTCATTAATAAGCAAAACCTCTTTTGCAATGGGCAATCAGGATTGGAGGCACTATTTAAATGGACTTTATATAACCGTTGAAGACACATCAATAACAAGTGTTGCAACAGATGCTCATAGACTCGCGATGTCTACCTTGGGAATAAACGAGGCCGCTCCTGAGATAATTACTGGTATTGTTCCACGCAAATCTATAAATGAGATTGGAAAACTGGTTGGAGACTCATCAGAAAATATATTGCTTCAAATCGGATCAAGCTCAATAAATGTTGACATTTCAGGCACAACTTTTTCCAGCAAACTCATTGAAGGAAAATTTCCTGATTATCAACAGGTTATACCTTCAGGAGATAGTTCTACCTTGACTATAAATAAAAAGTCCTTTTCGGAGAGCTTAAGCAGAGTGAGCGTCCTCTCAAGTGAAAAATTTAGAGGAGTCAGAATCATTACTTCTGAGAACTCGATAAACATTTCTGCAAATAATCCTGAAAAAGAACAAGCAGAAGAGTCTGTTGATTGCTCCTACAAGGGCGAGCCTATGGATATTGCATTTAATGTAAATTATCTTCAAGAAATACTCTCGTCAATAGATGAAACAAATGTAGACATACATTTTTTTGGGTCTGATAAGAGCTGTTTAATAACAAATCCTGGGTCTGATAGTTATAAATATGTTGTAATGCCTCTTCTTATATAGTTAGTGATATCAAGAACCATGGGTACATTAATGTACCCACAAGTCATTTTTTGTACTCATGATTAATAATTTATCTCTTAAAAATTTTAGATGCTTTGAATCGCTAGATATATCACTATGCTCAGGCATTAACTTCTTTTATGGTAAAAATGGCTCTGGAAAGACCTCAATATTAGAGTCTATTTATTTATGCTCATCTGGAAAATCATTCAAAAGCAGTAATATCAAATCTTTAATACAAATCGATAAGGATTCTTTTTTGATCAAAGGCTATGATAATGAAAGAGGATATACGCTTCAAATATCAAAAAGTAATAACGTATCTCTGACTATAGTAGCAAATAATTCAAAAGTTACATCAAGTAAGTTAATTAAAGAATTTCCAGCAACAGCTATTCACAACAACACCTTTTCTTTTGCGGATGCCTCTCCTGACTTTAGAAGAAAACTACTTGACAGAGCTTTGTTTGTTTCAAACGATCAATTTTCTGAAACATGGTTCAGTTTTTATAGATGTCTTAAGCAAAGAAATAGCATTTTAAGAGGCGGATCGCTTAAAAATATTGAGCCATGGGACATTAAAATTGCTGATGAGGGCGTTAAGCTTAATAAATATAGAGCTGATTTTTTTAATTTAACTCTTGATGAACTATACAATATTATTGATAAACTTGATGAGTCAAAATCAACAAACTATTTAAGAAACATAGATATTGCTTTTTATTCTGGATGGGCTAACGATAGCACTCTTTCAAGAATAATTACTAATAATAGATACCAAGATCTAAAAAGAAGAACAACAACCTTAGGCCCTCATAAAGCAGATATAAAATTTTTAATTAATGATATAGATGCACGTCAAATACTTTCTAGAGGTGAACAAAAATTGTTTTCTATTTTGTGGTGTTGTGCACAACACGAAGTCTTAAGAAAAAGTTTTAATATTAAGGCTTCTTTAATTATAGATGACATAAAGTCCGAGCTAGATGACAGTACTTTTTTAGTATTTTTAAATCTTTTAAAATTACTAAATAACCAAGTTATTTTTTCCTGTATAGATGATCATTTTAGTAGTAAAATAGAGCTTAATTTTAGAGAATTTAAAAAGTTCCACGTGGAACAATTAAGATAGGAATTATGCCAAAAAAGACGCCAGAAAAAACCTATGATTCAACCAATATCCAGGTACTAAAAGGCTTAGAAGCAGTAAAAAAAAGACCAGGGATGTATATAGGCGATACCGATGATGGTTCTGGTCTTCATCACATGGTTTTTGAGGTTTTAGATAACTGTATTGATGAAGCCATGGCAGGACATTGTTCTGATATTAACATCATAGTAAATAAAGATGGTTCTGTTACTGTAAAAGATAATGGAAGAGGGATTCCAGTTGATGTCCATAAAAAAGAAGGCATATCAGCAGCCGAGCTTATCCTAACTACATTGCACTCTGGCGGAAAGTTTGATGATAATAGTTATAAAGTGTCTGGCGGCTTACATGGGGTTGGAGTATCAGTAGTTAACGCTCTCTCGGACAAATTGATACTAAGAGTTTTTAGAGATGGCGGTGAATATATTCAAGAGTACAAAGAAGGCAAACCCAAAGCCAAATTAAAAAAACTCAAGGCGTCAAAGGAAACTGGAACAGAAATAACATTCTACCCATCAGATAAAATTTTTACTTCAATTAATTTTGAAATTGAGAGAATACACAAAAGAATTCAAGAGTTGTCATTCTTAAACGCAGGCGTATCTATAAATGTTCAAGATGAAAGAAGCGGGAAGTCAAAGAAATTTAAAAATAATGGCGGCTTATCAAGTTATGTAACCCATTTAAAAGGAAGAAAACAACAAGTATCAGAAATATTTGAATGCTCAGCCATAGAAAATGATGTTGGTGTTGAAATAGCTTTACAGTGGACTGATTCTTATTCTGAAAACGTATTGTGTTATACAAACAATATTCCACAAAAAGATGGCGGCACTCATTTAGCAGGATTTAGAGGAAGTCTAACGAGAGTTTTAAAAGCTTTTATAAAAAAAGAGAATGCAAAGAAAACTCCTACAGACCTTCTAGGAGAAGATGTAAGAGAGGGAATAACCGCAATTATTTCAGTGAAAGTTCCAGATCCAAAGTTTTCATCTCAAACCAAGGAAAAACTAGTATCTTCTGAGGTTGAGAGTGTCGTGAGCACAGTGTTCAGTAAATACTTTAATGACTATTTACTAGAGAATCCTAAAGACGCTATGAGCATCTATGGAAAAGTTGCTGAAGCAGCATTGGCAAGAGAAGCTGCAAGAAAGGCAAGAGAAATGACAAGAAGGAAGGGTGTTCTTGAAATAGCAGGCCTTCCTGGTAAGTTGGCTGATTGTCAGGAAAAGGACCCAACACTTTCTGAAATATATATTGTTGAGGGAGATTCTGCTGGTGGGTCTGCTAAACAGGGCAGAAATAGAAAAAATCAAGCCATATTGCCCCTTAAAGGGAAGATCATCAATGTTGAAAAAGCGAGAATCGATAAAGTTCTTGGTTCACAAGAAGTTGGCACATTAATAAAAGCACTTGGATGTGGAATTGGAAAAGATGATTTTGATATCGAAAAGCTTAGATACCATAGAATTATTATAATGACTGATGCTGATGTCGATGGTTCTCATATTAGAACCTTGCTTCTTACTTTCTTCTACAGGCAAATGTTCGAAATAGTTGATAGAGGACATATATACATAGCACTTCCGCCTTTATACAAGATTACAAAAGGCAAAGACTTTATTTATGCATCTGATGAGGAGCAAAAAGAAGCAGCAGTTAAAGAATTCTCTAAATCTGGTACCAGAGGCTTAGAAGTACAAAGATATAAAGGCCTTGGTGAAATGAATCCGGAACAGTTGTGGACAACAACAATGGATCCAGAACATAGAAGAATGATGAGGGTTGACATTAATGATGTTCAGGATGCTAATCAGTCTTTTGAAATACTTATGGGTGATGATGTTGAGCCTAGAAGAGAATTTATAGATGAAAATGCATTGTCAGTTACTGATCTCGACATCTAATCAATGTTTAAGTAATTTTTCTTAATCCACTCATAAGCCTTTCCAGTAAGCTCTTTGGCATCACCACCATATATTGGAGGGCCAATTTTTACCATGATTTCACCAGGATATTTAATAAAATGTTTATTTTTCCAAAAATTTCCTGAATTATGACAAATAGGAATTATTGGAACACCGGCCTTTACAGAAAGAACTCCACAACTATTTGCAAACTGCTGTATACCATTTTCAGGATTAATTCTTGTTCCTTCCGGGAATAATATTATATTAAAACCCTCTTGAGTTCTGACAACACCCTTTTCAATTACTTTTTTAATACTGCTAAATTTATTCTTTCTATTCAAGGTTATTGGCCTCATGCATTTTAAAGCCCAGCCAAAAAATGGTATGTACAAGAGCTCACGCTTGATAATACTAGTAGAAGGAATAGATAGTGTTTGAATAAAAAACGATTCCCATTGTCCTTGATGATTAGAAACGATAATGCATGGTGATTTTGGTATATTTGTTTCACCCTCCACTTTCCAGGAAACTCGACACAGAAACTTAAGACTCAACAAAATGAATTTGATCCAATATGAGCTAATTGTCTGAAGAGTCTTAGTTGAAACAAAGAAGTAAGAAACAATAATTACAATAGATATTGGTATTAAGCTGCTATAAAAAAATAGGTTAAAAGCAATACTTCCAAGTAATGCCATTAATTAATCATTAATAATTTGCATTAAATAGGCAGGTAGATCTTCAATTTGAATCCTTTTCTGTTCCATAGTATCTCTGTCTCTTACTGTTGCTGAGTTATCTTCAAGGCTTTCAAAGTCAATAGTAATGCACATTGGCGTCCCAATTTCATCATGTCTTCTGTAGCCTTTTCCTATATTGCCTGAATTTTCTAATACAATCCTACCCAAATTAAGTTTCTGGAGCTTTGTTTTAAGATTTGCGGCTAACTTTACTAAATCTTCGTTATTTTTTTTGAGTGGTATTACAGCTGCCTTTACTGGCGACAAATGAGGCCTTAATTTAAGAACAGTTCTCTCCTTTCCATCTTTAAGTTGCTCAACATTATATGCTTCATTAATAATCGCAAGAATCCCTCTTTCTACGCCTGCAGAAGGCTCTATTACATATGGTACTAGCCATTTTTTACTTTCATTATCTTGAATTGCTAGTCTAGAATTAGAAGACTTATTTTCTATTACTTTCGCAGTGATGTTTAGATCTTCCTGATTTTTAGTATGTGAGCCTAAATCAAAATCAGTTCTATTTGCAATACCCTCAAGTTCCTCAAGTCCATGTGGAAATTTATACATCACATCTACTGTCCTTTTAGAATAATGCGCTAGCTCATCTTTAGGAACTTCATATAACTCTATGCTTTCCATGGGTACTCCTTGTTGTACCCACCAATCTAGTCTTTTTTGTACCCATGATTCATGCCATTTTTCATCAGTCCCTGGTTTTACAAAAAATTCAAGTTCCATTTGTTCAAATTCTCTTACTCTAAAAATAAAATTACGCGGTGTAATTTCATTTCTAAAGGCTTTACCAATTTGAGCTATCCCAAAAGGCAAGGATTTAGAGGTTGAATCCACGATATTTTTAAAATTCGTAAATATACTTTGAGCGGTTTCGGGCCTTAAATAACCAAAGCTTGTTCCATCATCAATAGGACCAACATTAGTTTTAAACATTAAATTAAACTGTCTAGGTTCAGTTAAGTCCTCTTCTTTACAGTGTTCAGGAACTTGGTCTGCTCTAAACCTTAAATTACAAGATTTACAGTCAACCATTGGGTCCGAAAAGGTATCTTCATGCCCAGATTGTTTCAATATTGAAGGATTTGTTAAAATTGCAGCATCTAAACCCTCTATATTATCATTCTCATAGATCATAGAGCTCCACCAAGAGTGTTTTAAGTTATTTTTTAACTCAACCCCAAGAGGGCCAAAATCGTACATTCCCTGCAAACCGCCATAAATTTCTCCAGATTGGAATATAAAACCTCTTCTTTTACATAAAGAAACCAGATCTTCCATACTTTTAGCTGTCAATACACACCTCTTTTATTTTTTTAAAAGTAACAAATGTCTTGTTACAATGATTATTGTATTTAATAAGAAATAAACCTATATTATCAGTATTATTCTAGATTATATAACAACGAGCGTATAAGTAATCATTATGAAGACTTTATTTTACTTAATAACTTTATTGCCAATAGAAATTGTGAGGTTTAGTGTAAAACTCTATTGTAGTTTAGGTTTTTACAAGATGAATTCTTCTTATAAAGTATCATTGGTAAACATCAACATTTGTTATCCAGATCTAAGCGAAACTGAAAAGCTTGTTTTGGCACGAGATAGCATAGTTGAAACAATAGTAAGTGGTTATGAAACCTTACAATCTTGGTCAAGACCAATACACAAATCAGGCGATAGGATATTCAAAGTCGAAAATAATTTTTTACTTTCTCAAAACATCTTAGCTAGCGAGGGCTTGATTATTGTAGCAATTCACAATAGGAGCGTTGATATGTTACTAAAGTGGGTTAATGGAAAAACTAGAACAACAACTTTATATAAAAAGGTTAAAAACAAAAAGCTAGATCATTTTGTTAGAGCCCAGAGAGAGGAGGGAAATAACAAAACTTTTGAAACAAATATTTCTGGTGTTAGACAGATATATAAAGCTTTGATTTCTAAAAAGGTTGTATGCCTTGCCGCAGATCAAGTGCCACAAAATAATATGGGCGAGTACATAAAATTGTTTAATAGAGATGCCTATACAACTACTCTTGCGCCCTCCCTAGCTATCAAAACAAACAAGCCAGTAATATATTTTTGTATAAATTCATATAAGAATTCTCTTTTATCAATAAGTATTAATCCTTGTAATAAAGATATTTACAAAGATAGTAAGCACAAACTATCTTTGAATAAAGATATTGAAAAACTTATAAATATTAATCCCAAGGATTACTCTTGGGAATATAAAAGATACAAGAAGCCCCCTCAAGGAGTTAAGAATCCGTATGAAGGTATTTAGCTACTTTCTCCAAAATAACGGAGTGAGCAAAACTAGCAATGCAAATATTTCTAGTCTACCTAAAATCATAGCAAAAGCTAAAATAGCTTTACCAGTGGAAGATACAGATTCATAAGTTTGCGATACTTCGCCTAGACCAGGACCTAAGTTATTAAGACATGCTCCAATTGCTGAAAAAGATGACTCAAAATCGAGACCTGTTACCAAAAGCGCCAGAAGTAATATTACAAATGAGATGACGTAAATAGAAAAGAAACCCCATACTGAAGCTGCAACATCTGGCTCTACATTTTTAGTTCCTATTTTTAAAGAAATAACCGCATTAGGGTGAACCATCTTCATTAAATTAATATATGCATAATTTATCATTATTAGAACCCTCCATGACTTAACACCGCCACCAACTGACCCAGAGCATGCACCTATAAAGGCGCCTATTAAAAATAAAAATCCTATTGACGGAGACCAATCTGATGAGTTTCCAATAGAAAAACCGGTTGTAGTGATAATTGAAACAGAATGAAATAGAAGATCTCTTGCCGAAGCACTTCTATCACCAGCAAAAAAGTTGATACATAAAGAAATGACAAATAAAAATATTATTATTGATATAAAAAATCTTAGCTCTGGATCATAAAAGTATTTAAGAGGTTTTTTTAGAGACAAGGCAAAATAGTGAAGTGTAAAACTAAGGGCTGAAAGCAGCATAAAGACTATACATATAATCTCAACAAAAAGACTATCAAAGTAACCTATACTTTGGTCATGTGTAGAAAATCCGCCTATAGAAACTGTACTCATGCTATGGGATATAGCATCAAATGAGCTCATTCCACTGAAATAGTATAAAAAAGCACACAAAATTGTAAGACCAAAATATATAACCCAAAGCGCTTTAGCCGTATCTTTAAGCCTAGGAGTGAACTTATTATCATTCATAGCTCCGGGTATTTCTGTTTTATAAAGCTGACCACCGCCAATGCCTAACATTGGCATTACTGCTGTTGCCAGAACTATTAAACCCATTCCTCCCATCCATTGAAGTAATTGCCTGTAAAATAATAAAGATTCAGGCAAGGAGTCAAGCCCAGTAATTACTGTTGCACCAGTAGTAGTTATACCAGACATTGATTCAAAGAAAGAATCAATATATGACATCCCACTTAATATAAATGGAATAGAGCCAGCAACTGCCAAAACTAACCAAAACATTGTTACAAGAATAAAGCCATCTTTCTGACCTAGATCTTCAGATGCTCCTTTTGAAAAAAACCATCCAAAAAAGCCAACTAAAAAGACAAAAAGAAATGTACTTAGAAAAATAGATAAACCAGAATCTTTAAAAACTATTGATACAACAGCTGGAAATAGAAAAGATATGCTAAAAAACATAACTAAGATGCTAAATAAATTAATTAATGGTTTTGGGTTCATTAGCTAGATTTAAAAAGAGCCTCTACTTCATTTACCATATTCTTATCTGATAAAAATATAATTAAATGGTCATTAAGCGATAGTTCTACGTTTGAACTTGGCATAATAAGCTCTCCATGCCTCACAACAGCTCCAACAGATGCCCCATCTGGTAAAGGTATTTCTTTAATTGGTAACCCAAATAAGCTAGAAGTATATTCATTAGCATGAACAATTCCTTCTATTGCTTCTGCACCTGTATCCATTTTAAGCATTACATCCTGAGCTACGTCACTCTCTCTGAGATCTTGAAGCACGGAAGAGACTGTAAGCCTGTAAGGCGCTATATAGATATCGATAAATCCTGGAACTAAACCAAGATATGAGGGATTATTTAAAATGATCATAGTTTTTTTAGCCCCCATTTTCTTAGCTAGCAATGAAGACATGACATTTGTCTCATCATCATTAGTTAATGCACAAAATATGTCAATATTTGATATGTTTTCACTCTTCAAGAGCACTTCATCTGTTGCAGAACCATTTAAGACAATGGTTTTTTCAAGTTTCTTAGATAAATCACTACATTTTTCCATATTTGAATCTATTAGCTTAACTTTGTATGACTTTTCTAGCTCTTTTGCTAATGATGAACCTACTTTTCCACCACCCACTATCATAATTCTGGAATAAGACTCCTCATGATCTCTAAACTCGTCTACTATTGATCCGATGTCTGTTTCTGATGAAATAAAGTAGATCTCATCATTTTCTTTAATTATAGTGTCGCCTGATGGAATAAATGGCTTACCTTTCCTATATATTGCCGGAATGAAAGAATCAACGTTTGGCATGTCATCTTTTATCTCTTTTAGTTCTCTGCCAACAAGTTTTCCTTTCTTTTTAGTCTTTACTGAAACTAATTTAACCTTACCATCAGCAAATTCTTCAATTTGGTGAGCTCCGGGATGTTTAATAAGCTCTATGAGATGAGACGTTACTTCTTTTTCAGGACTTATAGGAATATCAATTATGCCATCACCAAAAATATCTAATCGGTTTATATACTCATCGTCCTTGAATCTGCAAATAGTTTTTTTAACATTAAATACTTTCTTAGCTATCTGACAAGCGATTATATTAACTTCGTCATTTGATGTAACAGCTATTACAATCGTCTGATCGTCTAGACCAGATTTTGTGAGTGTATGTAGTTGTGATGCATGACCGTGAACAGTCATTATATCCAACTTTCCTTCAAGGTCGGAAAGCCTTTCTATATTCTGATCAACAATTGAAACTTCGTAGTTTCTTGTTGATAAGTTTCTTGCTAGACTGCCACCAATTCGACCAGCGCCTAGTATTACTATTTTCATAAAGAGTAAATTAAACCTCTTTTTAATGAATTAAAAGACTTGAAGCTAAAATAAATTATGATGCAAAAAAATCTTTATATGCATTGAATGCATCATTTGAAGAAATAACATTTTTATTTGGAAACTGTAAGTAAGTGATTACTATCACACCATTAGCTGTTTTTATGTGTATGCCTGACTTATCAAATTTAATAATTTCTCCTGGCGCGGCATCAGATAAATGATCAGAAATATGCATTTTTGCTATTTTAATGATATTTTTTTTATGTACAAAAGAGACTCCTGGCCACTCATAATATGCTTTATATTTGTTAAAAATTGATTCAGAAGTATTATTAAAATCTAATAAAGAATCTGTTTTTTTAATTTTAGAACAGTACGAGGCAAGATTATTGTTTTGTTTTTTTAATGAAAAATTACTCGAATAAACCTTCTTTAATACTTGATCAATCTTAGAAATTGCAAGGGCAGTTAAATCTTCTTCTAGCGAGTTTTTATTATGATCATCTTCTATCTTAATTTTAAAACTCCCAAGCACATCTCCTTCATCTAATTTTTCATTCATTTTCATAAAACTAACACCCGTATAATTATCTCCATTAATTAAACTTGATTGTATTGGTGAGGCGCCTCTATACCTCGGCAGTAATGAGTAATGAATGTTTATTGGCATAATCTTAGGAAGCTCAAGTAACCAATTTGGAAGAATTTTTCCATATGCAGAAACAATTAAAATATCTACATCTAATTTCATTACTTTTTCTTTAAACTCTGGATTATTTAACTCTTCAGGCTTATATACGCATAGATTTAATGACTTTGCTTTCTCTGAAACAATTGATTGAAAGGCTTTCTTTCCTCGTTTCTTGGCTGCATCAGGCTTTGTGAGCACGGCTTGTACCTTGTTAAGACTATTTTTGGTTAAATAATCTAGTATTTTGGCCGATGGATAAGGAGATCCAGCAAAAATTATATTCATATTTTCTCTTAAATTCTTATATATTCTGTTAATTTCTTATTTTGACAGCTTTTTTCGTATACGATCTCTTTTTAATGAGCTTAAATAGTCAACCATTAACTTGCCCTCCAAATGGTCTATTTCATGTTGAATACATATTGTAAGAAGGCCTTTGGGCTTATCATTGTGTGTATTGCCATCTAAATCCTGCCATTTGAGATCTATTTTGTCAGGCCTAGTTATTTCCTCATTAAAGCCAGGAATTGATAAACAGCCTTCTTCATACGAACATGTAGAGTGATTATCAAGTATTTTGTATTCAGGATTAACAAAAAACATTGGTTCATTCCTTTTTTCACTAAGATCCATAACAATAAGTCTAATGTGATGATCTACTTGTGTTGCAGCTAGGCCAATGCCATTTTCTTCGTACATAGTATGCAGCATATTTGATGCAAGATTTTGTAGACTTTTGTCGAATTTTGTAACCTTTTTAGCAACTTTCCTAAGCTTTGGATCAGGAAACATTAATATTTTTAATTTTTGTGTCATAAAATACTATTTTTCTTTATAATTCATCAATTATAATCTACATATAACGTAACCACATAAAAATTATGACAAATCAAACTATAGAAGTAGCAGTTATTATGGGATCGGACTCAGATTTGCCTGTTGTAGAGGCAATTTTCCCAATTTTGGACTCATTTGGAGTCAAATTCACTAAAAATGTTATGTCTGCTCATAGAACACCTCATGAGGTAATGAATTTGATAAAAACATCAGAAGATAATGGTTGTAAGGTGTTTATAGCTGCAGCTGGTATGGCTGCTCACTTAGCTGGAGCTGTTGCGGCTCACTCCACAAGACCAGTAATTGGCATTCCAATTGAATCTGGTGGTATGGGTGGAATAGATTCTTTACTATCGACTGCAATGATGCCGCCTGGAGTTCCAGTTGCAACTGTGGCTGTTGGAAAAAGTGGCGCTAAAAATAGCGCAATATTAGCTGTTCAAATTTTGGCTACATCTAATGAAGATCTTTCGCAAAAATTACATGATTATAAAAATAATATGAGGGAAGAAGTTCTTAAAAAAGATAAGGCTCTTAATTCATAATTGCATAATCAACCATTAGATATTGAGTCATCAATCGAGTGGTTAAAGGATGGAAAATTTCTTCTCCATCCAACCGAAGGAATTTGGGGTATTGGGTGCGACGCTCTTAACGAAAAAGCTATAGCTAATTTATATACTTTAAAAAAAAGACCAGACAATAAGAGTTTTATCTTATTAGTTAAATCCATTAAAAGCATTGAGAAATATCTTATTGATATTCCTAAAAACGAAAGAGATTATCTCAAAAATGTTTGGCCTGGACACAGTACGATCCTAATTAAATATAATAAAAAGTTACCTATGCATTTACAAAATAATACTGGTAAGTTAGCAATAAGAGTAAGTAATCACTTACCTATAAAACTATTCTTTAAAAGATTTAGCGGTATATTAGTTTCAACATCTGCAAATATATCAGATCATCCTCCAATGAATAATCCAGTGCAAATACTAGAAACCTTTGGTAACAAGGACCTGGCATATTATGATGCTGAATTAGGAACAAGTATCAAGCCATCAACTATCATAGATTTAGAAACAAGGAAGATTATACGAGAATAAAATGATCAAAGACTTAGAAAAAATATTTAAGACTTCGCATGCAAATATTAAAGCAAATTTTTCTAATTTAGAGAGATCTAAATACGCAGTTAGATCTGACGATAAATGGAAAAGATCTGAAGGAGGTGGAGGAAATACTTTTGTTATTCAGGGAGGCAATTTTTTTGACAATTGCGCTGTAAACTTTTCTTCTATTTCAGGAAAAAAGCTTCCAAAAGCTGCCCTAGGCAACTCTTTGATAAAGTCGCCTTCTAATGGTTACAAAGCCATGGGCATTTCAGTAATATCTCATCCTAAAAACCCATTTATTCCAACTAGTCATATGAATGTAAGACTATTCTGTATTTTAGATAAAAAGGGCGATATTAAAGATTGGTGGGCTGGAGGAGGTTATGATTTAACGCCCTTTTTTCCATTTAAGAATGATTATGAAAGTTGGCATAGAGAAGCAAAAAACCTTTTAGATAATTATAATAAGAATTTTTACAAAACTTTTGCAAAAAATTGTAATGAATACTTTAAAATACCGCACAGAAAGGAAAGAAGGGGTGTTGGAGGCATATTTTTTGATAATTTTACTAAATTAGACATTGAAAATACTTCAAAAATGCTTTCGGATATTGCAAATCAGTATTTAAAGTCGTATTTATCGATAATTAACAGAAGAAAATCAATAAAATTTACAAAAGAACATAAGGACTTTCAACTCATTAGAAGAGGAAGATACGCTGAATTTAATCTTTTATACGACAGAGGAACAGCTTTTGGTCTTCAATCTAATGGAAGAATAGAGTCAATACTGGCGTCATTGCCTAAAGATGTTAAATGGGAATACAAAAAAAACAAAAAATATATGAATATGGAAAAAAATCTTCTTAAATACATCAATAAGGATTGGAATGTCTAAAATATTTAAATTAGGAGTTATTGGCAATCCTATTGAACATTCACTTTCACCATTTATACATTCAAGATTTGCGAGGTATGAAAATATATCTGTTGATTACATCGCATACAAAGTAGAAGAAGATAACTTTAATGAGTTTATAAATGATTTTTTTGCAAACTCTTTATCAAAGGGATTAAATGTAACTCTTCCATTCAAAAAGCATGCTGCTGAAATACCTGGAAGTTTATCTGAAGAAGCTAAATTCATCAAAGCAGTAAATACAATTATTAGACATGAAAATAGATTTCTACTGGACTCGACTGATGGAAAGGGTTTCATGGAAGATTTAAAGTCAAATAAAATAGACATTACAGGAAAAAATATTTTGATATATGGAGCTGGTGGTGCGGTCGAGAGTATTTTATATAGAATTATTTTAGACAAACCCAAGTCGATATGTATTATTAATAGAACCCAACAAAAGGCTTCAAGGCTAGTCAAGAAGTATCAGAGCAACTTTCAAATTGAAAGCAGTATAAATATTGAGGTAAATTATGATGTTGTTATCAATGGAAGCTCAGCAGGACTGACTGGGGCATTTATCCCACCAGAAAAAATAAAAACAAATAATAAAACATGCTTCTATGATTTGAATTATTCTCTTGATAAAACTCCATTTTGTAAATGGGCTAGTGATAATTCTTCTTATGTTTTTGATGGAATTGGTATGTTGGTTAATCAGGCAGCATATTCTTTTCAGCTTTGGTTTGATGTTTTCCCTGAAACAGGAAAAGTATTGAATGATATAAATAGCATAAAAAAATGAAGAAACTAGTCCAATTTATTGCTGGTGCCATATGCCCGTCTTGTAAAGAACAAGACACAATTGCAATTAATGCAGACGATGATCAAATTTATTGTGTTAAGTGCGATTTCGTTGAAAATAGGCCAAAAGAAATAAATCCTAAGAAAGATACTATTAAAGTTATAAATATTGAAGATTTTAAAAGGTCCAAAAGGTAGAAAATCTAAATGCAAAAAGATATTATATGCACGAAAAATTATTAGCTAAATCCTTTGTTACTTTATATAAATAGCTTATAATGCTTTATAAGTAAATATTATTTTATTCAGCACTTTCACAGGATAAAAAAACATGATGATAGATTTTTTTAGGAATCATTCGCACAAGCTATTTTTAGCTACTATTTTGTTTACAAATCAACTTAAAGCAGATTGGTTTGCACTCAACATGACACGTGGCATTACTAACATTAGTAATGAGGTTTTTGAGTTGCATATGCTTATATTTTGGATTTGTGTTGCCATAGGCGTGGTCGTTTTTAGTGTCATGTTCTATTCTATGTATGCACATACCAAAAAGAAAAATCCAGTAGCTGCTACTTTTCATGAAAATACTAAAGTAGAAATAGCATGGACAATAATTCCATTTTTAATTTTAATAGCTATGGCTGTTCCAGCATCCAAAACTCTTGTAAAGATTTATGATGATGAAGCAGGCGATGTAAACATACAGGTAACTGGTTATCAGTGGAAATGGCAATACAGATACCTAGAGGACGATATTAGTTTTTTTGCTAATTTATCAACAGATCTAGATGAGATTTATAATCTTGTTCCTAAGGGAGAAAATTATTTACAAGAAGTTGACGAGATGGTTGTTCTTCCTGCTGGCAAAAAAATAAGATTTTTGATTACAGCTAATGATGTTATTCACTCATGGTGGATGCCAGCTTTTGCTATTAAGCAAGACGCCATTCCAGGTTTTGTAAATACTGCATGGACAAAGGTAGATACACCAGGAATATACAGAGGCAAATGCACAGAACTTTGTGGTAAAAATCATGGTTTTATGCCGATTGTTGTAAAAGTTGTTGAACAAGATGAATATGACGCATGGGTAACTGAGAAAAAAGAAGCCGCTATGAAGATGGCTGAATTAACAACTAAGGAATGGACCACAGAAGAATTAGTACAAAGAGGTGAGGGAGTTTATGCAGTTAACTGTGTGGCTTGTCACCAGACAAATGGAGAAGGCATCTCAGGAATATTTCCAGCACTTGCTGGTAGTGATATATCATTAAATAATAAAGAAAGGCATATAGAAATATTAATGGAAGGAGTCCAAGGTGCTGCAATGAATTCTTTTGACTACTTATCAGAAGTTGAGCTTGCATCAGTCATAACTTATACAAGACAAGCTTGGGGTAATGCTGAAGATGGCGATGGAGAGATAGTAGTTCCAAAAGATATTGTAGAATACAAAAAACCAAAAATTTAAAACTAGAGAGAGATAAATTATGAGCGCAGTAATAGAAAATCATCATGATGATCATCATCATGGCCCTGCAAAAGGTTTACAAAGATGGCTATATACAACCAATCATAAAGATATAGGAACACTATATTTATGGTTTAGTTTTGCAATGTTTTTGATTGGTGGTGCCATGGCTATGGTAATTAGGGCAGAGTTATTTCAACCAGGAATGCAGATAGTAGAGCCTGAATTCTATAATCAAATGATTACTCTTCACGGCCTTATCATGATATTTGGTGGAGTTATGCCTGCTTTTGTGGGGCTTGCTAATTGGCTGGTTCCAATGATGATAGGTGCTCCTGATATGGCCTTGCCTAGAATGAATAATTTGAGTTTCTGGATTCTTCCTTTTGCATTTTTCATACTTCTATCTTCTTTATTCATGGAAGGCGGAGCTCCAAATTTTGGATGGACTTTTTATGCACCACTCTCCACAACGTATGCACCGCCAAGCGTAACCTTCTTTATATTTTCAGTTCACATAATGGGAGCCTCTTCAATTATGGGCTCTATTAATGTTGTTGTTACTATCATGAATATGAGAGCACCTGGCGTAGGATTAATGAAAATGCCGTTATTTGTCTGGTCATGGCTAATAACAGCTTATCTGCTCATTGCGGTTATGCCAGTTCTTGCTGGTGCGGTAACTATGATGCTGATGGATATTCATTTTGGAACAAGTTTTTTTAATGCTGCAGGCGGTGGAGACCCTGTTTTATTTCAACATATTTTTTGGTTCTTTGGTCACCCAGAAGTTTATATAATGATCTTGCCTGCTTTTGGTATCGTATCTCATATTATTGAAACTTTTTCTAGAAAGCAGCTCTTTGGATATTCATCAATGGTTTGGGCAATGTTATCAATTGCAATTTTATCTTTTGTAGTTTGGGCCCATCATATGTTTACAGTGGGCATGCCTCTTGCAGCTGAATTATTTTTTATGTGGGCAACAATGTTGATTGCAGTTCCAACAGGTGTGAAAGTCTTTAACTGGATTGCTACTATGTTTAGAGGCTCGATTACTTTTGAGACACCAATGTTATTTGCATGTGCATTTGTTGTTCTTTTCACTATTGGAGGATTCTCAGGGTTAATGCTAGCCATTGTCCCGGCTGATTTCCAATATCATGATACTTATTTTGTTGTTGCACACTTTCATTATGTTTTGGTTCCAGGCGCAATATTTTCAATAATGGCAGCTGTTTACTATTGGATTCCAAAATGGTGTGGAAATATGTATGACGAGAGATTGGGCAAACTCCATTTCTGGCTATCATTCATTGGAGTAAACGTAACTTTCTTCCCTCAACATTTCATCGGTTTAGCTGGAATGCCTAGAAGATATCCTGACTATGCACTGCAGTTTGCAGATTGGAACATGGTTTCAACTGTAGGAGCTTTCTTGTTCGGAGTATCCCAATTACTGTTTTTATTTATTGTAGTAAAAACAGTTATGGGTGGTAAAAAAGCAACTGATCAAGTTTGGGAAGGGGCCAGAGGACTTGAGTGGACAGTAGCTTCCCCAGCTCCATATCACACCTTCACTACTCCTCCTAAGGTAGATTAATGAATCCTGATGCAAAGAAAACACTAAAGAGACTCTTAATTGCAGTCCCATTAATGTTTGCATTTGGTTTTGCATTAGTTCCGCTATATGACGTTTTTTGTGAAGTGACTGGAATTAATGGAAAAGTTTTTCAATCAGAGCATGACGGTGATCTTGTTAATGAAGATGGAAGACCAATTGCTCTTCAGTTTATATCTACTAACAATGAAAATATGCCTTGGATATTCAAGCCTTCTAAAGAGGTAATGGATATATCCACTGGAAAATATTATTCAGCAACTTTTTATGTAAAAAATACAACAAATAAAAAAATGGTAGCTCAAGCTGTTCCAAGTGTTGCACCATCTAATGCTGCAGCACACCTAAAAAAATTAGAGTGTTTTTGTTTTGAGCAACAAGAATTAATGCCTGGTGAAGAAGCAACCTTGCCAGTTAGATTGCTTGTCTCCAACGAACTTCCTGAAAATATTAAAAACGTTATTCTGTCTTATACTATTTTTGATATTACAGATTACGAATCCGAAGCTTTAGCACATCATAATATGGATACGGGTAATTAAGATATTATGAGTACTCAAAACTATTACGTACCAGATCAAAGTAGATTTCCTATATTCATGGCCTTTTCACTATTCGTTTTAGTAATGGGCGCATCGAGCACTATAAATAATCTCGATAATCCAGATAGCAATTCTGTGTACATTCTATATGCTGGATTTTTATCTCTTTTCACTACTCTATTTTTCTGGTTTAGACAGGTAATTAAAGAGCACTTAGCTGGACTTGATAGCAATCAACTTAAAACATCATACGTTTATGGCATGGCTTGGTTTATCTTCTCTGAGGTTATGTTTTTTGCAGCATTTTTTGGTGCTTTATTTTATGTAAGAACTTTCGCTGTACCTTGGCTTGGCGGCGTTGGCGAAAAAGGAATTGGTGTTGCCGCAATTGATTTATGGGATGGCTTTGAAGCAACTTGGCCGCTAATTACAACGCCTGATAATGGAGCTGCATATGACTTGGCAGATAAGAGTATGGCATGGCCTGGATGGGGACATGCATTAGAGTGGCTTCCTCTTTGGAATACAATTGTTCTTTTAAGCTCAAGTGTTACCGTTCACTTTGCCCATGTAGCTTTAAAAAATGGTAATAGAAAGAGATTTAATAGGTTCCTTGGCGTCACAGTAACGTTAGCACTCATATTTGTTGGACTCCAAGCTGCAGAATACTATGAAGCTTACGCCCACTATGGACTTACTTTAAATTCTGGAATATACGGATCTACTTTTTTTATGCTAACAGGTTTTCACGGCTTCCATGTAATGATGGGGGGCTTTATGCTTGCAATTATGTTGGCTAGGTCGGTTTTTGCTGGTCATTTTGAAGACCACGATCATTTTGGATTTGAGGCAGCCTCTTGGTACTGGCACTTTGTTGATGTTGTATGGGTAATGCTGTTCTTATTTGTTTATATTCTTTAAGAACCGTCCCAAGGGACACTATTTCCGAGTTCACCAGTATACAAGCCAATAGCCACAAGAATGATTATTGTTGCAGCAAAAAAAACTCTAAGGCCTAAAAGATATAAAGTTCTCTTTTTCTCCCTTTTTCCTTGATCAACCAGAAGAAAGAACAATGACCCAGCTAAAGACAAAAGTAGTAAAGGTACAAAAATATAAATTAGCGTTGTAATCATGATGAGATTTTAAAGCATATATACTTTAATAGATATGAAAAGAAAAAGTTTTAAACCTGGAGTTTCACTAACAATATTTTTTGTTTTTTTTGCGTGTGTATTTTTTGCATTGGGGCTCTGGCAAATTGATAGAGGGCAAGCAAAAACAAAAATCATTTCAGAATTTGAAGTTCGTTCTAAGCAGGTAGGATGCCCATACAATTTATACAAAGATGGCGAAGACACTGTCAATAATTTAGTTTCAGAAGGTTATTGCACATCAAAGAGTAAACAATGGGATCAGGTAAGCATTGATGGAGAGTTTGATGAGAGCAAGCAAATATTATTAGATAACGTAATATATAATGGTATTGCAGGATATAAAGTTCTTACGCCATTAAAAATAAAATCATCAGAAAACTTTATTCTTGTTGATAGGGGTTGGATCTCTAGGGATACTTTCAAAAAAGGACTACCTAAAATTTATAAAGAACCATTTTATGGCGACGCAAGCTTTAATGGCGTGCTCGAAGATCCAGAATTAGGCTTAGTCCTGTCAGATGATTTAGTAACAAAAAAATGGCCTAAGATTTCTCAATCAAAAAATTTAGATATTCTAAGCAAAGAGTATAATTATAGTCTTGAGCCATATATTTTGGTTTTGAATGAGGAAGTGCCAGGAACAAATTTGAATAGCTTAGATTTTATAGGCATAGTCCCGACAACCATGATGCCAGTTAAGCATTATGGATATTCAATGACCTGGTTCTCAATGTTTTTAGCAATATGTTTTATGTATTTATGGATAGGATTTAAAAGAAATGAAGAATAAGATTTTTTTAGCCGCTATTTTAATAACACCAATATTAGTTTTAATAGTTTCATCGCTTTACTTTACTTTTGGATATTCACCGGAAGGAACAAAAAATAATGGAGTCTTTTTCAATAGCTATTTTAATTTCGATCAATTTAGGCAAAGCGAAGAAAAAAACCTTATTGATTTTGAAGATGGTAAATGGGTTATGGGAGTTTATATTACCAACCCAATAAAATCCTCAGATTCTTTATACCTAATGCGACAGTTGAATGTTGCATTAAATAGAGATATTTATAGAGTTAAAAGAGTAGCTTTTTACTCAAACCTCTTGTTAGAAGATGAAGTCAAAAAGTTGATTTCAATTTACCCCAGGACAGAGTTAATAATTGATGAATCAGGAAGGCTATTGAATACTCTTCAAAATAATGCACAGATAGATATGTATGACGAGAATCCAATTTTTATAATAGATCCATATGGAAGAGCTGTGATGTATTTTTCTCCTGGAACAGACCCCAAAAAAATATTAAAAGATCTTAAGGTGTTAATTTAATGAATAATATAAAAAATTTATCTTTTTTAGGAATATGTCTAGCATTTGTTGTTATTGCCTTGGGTGCATGGACACGACTAGTTGATGCAGGATTAGGCTGTCCAGACTGGCCTGGATGTTATGGTTTTGTTGTTTTTCCAATAAATGAAGCTGATATAGCAATCGCTGAAAGTTTATATCCAGAATTTCCCTATGATATTAATAAAGCAATACCTGAAGTGGTACACAGATATTTTGCAGCTACTCTAGGGCTATTTGCAATTTTTTTGGTATATCTATCTTTTAAACAAAATGAGAACAAAAATATCAGGCTATGGACAATAGGCCTGTTAATTTTTATTTGCTGTCAGGGAATATTTGGCTACTTAACAGTTAGCCTAAAACTACTACCTATAATTGTTACTGGCCATCTTTTTGGTGGATTTACCACACTTACTTTATTCTTTTATATTTTTTTAAAGTCTAGTAATTTTGAGATTTTAAACAAAATGAAAATACCTAATCTAAAATTCATAGCTGGCCTAGCATTTTTTATTTTAATAATTCAAATATTTTTAGGCGTTTGGACCAGCACTAACTATGCTTCATTAGCTTGTGCAGACTTTCCGACTTGCCAAGGAAGCTATCTTCCAGAAATGGACTTTAAAAATGGATTTAACCTAAACCAAGAGGTTGGACCAAACTATTTATATGGATTACTAGACAACCCTTCAAGAGTTGCCGTTCATTATTCTCATAGAGTCTCAGCTATACTCGTAACCCTAATTTTTCTTATTTTAATGTCGAAATTATGGTTTACTAATGCAGCACCGCTTGCTTCTACGCTAGGAATTCTTTTAATTACTCAAATAAGTCTTGGAATAATTAATGTGGTTTATGTTTTGCCCTTATATGTTGCGATTGCTCACAATCTTGTAGCAGCTACCTTATTATTAACTATATTTACAATTAACTACTTAGCTTGGAAAAAATGAATCTTCTAAGAAGTTATTACGTTCTATGTAAACCTAATGTTGTATATATGATGCTAATTTGCGCATTAGTTGGAATGCTTTTAGCAGAGGAATCAGTCACTTCAGTAACAAATATTGTCGTTGCACTAATTGGAATTGCATTATGCTCTGGGTCTGCAGCTGCTATAAATCAAGTAATTGACAGGAAAGCAGATGCAGCAATGACACGGACAGATCAAAGACCGCTTCCTCAGGGCGAATTAAGTGCTACTCATGCTTCATCTTTTGCATTTGTAATAGGCGTCGTTGGAGCATTAGTATTATATTTATACATCAATACTCTCACGATGATTCTTACCATAGCCTCTCTAATTGGTTACGCATTTATTTATACGGTGTATCTAAAAAGAGCTACTCCTCAAAATATTGTTATAGGTGGCTTAGCAGGTGCAGCTCCTCCTCTTTTAGGCTGGGCTGCAATCAGTAATACTATTGATCCTTATGCGCTTCTTCTTGTTCTAATAATATTTGTTTGGACGCCTCCTCATTTTTGGGCATTAGCCATATATAGAAAAGATGAATATGCAAAAGAATCTATACCAATGCTACCAGTAACCCACGGTGTAGCTTTTACAAAACTTCAGATAGTTTTATATACAATTATTCTTTTTATAGTAAGTATCCTTCCATATATTGTTTTGATGTCAGGAGGCATATACCTAATTTCAGCAGTAATTCTTAGTTCAATGTTTATGTATTACTCTATTAAGCTATATTTCAGCTCAGACGATGAAATTGCAATGAAGACATTTAATTTTTCAATTTATTATATTTTTTTAATATTTGTAGCTTTGCTATGTGATCATTACCTAATTCGATGAAAGCTATAAACAGAAATTTACTTTTAATTGTAATTTTTATTGTCACAGTTTTAGGCCTTTTTATAAATAAACTTACTACTCCAAGAACTCTAAGCAATAACGAGCTTTTAATTAACGGACTTTTCCTTTTTAAAACACCAAAACAAATATCTGATTTTGAATTTTTTACTGAAAATAATAAGCTTTTTACTAAAGCTGACTTAATGGGCAAATGGACAATAATGTATTTTGGGTTTTCAAGGTGTCCAGATGAGTGTCCTACAACTATGTATGAGCTATCTAAACTTATTAAAGTTTTAAGGGACAAAAACTATAATCTTGAAAACAAACAATGGGTTCTTGTATCTATCGATCCTGAAAGGGATACGCCAGAAATTATCAATAATTATGCAAAAGGTTTTGATAATGATTTTATTGGAGTGAGTAATGTGAGACCAATGTTACTAAACTTGGCAACTCAGTTATCAGTAAATAATGTAATGCCTATGGCCGGCAATGAAATAGACCATTCTCACCTAGAAAACCACGTTAATAGTATTATTTTGTTAAACCCTCAAGGAGAATTTGCTGGACTCTTTAGACCCCCTTTTAGCACCTCGAGGCTGTCACTAACCTATCAGTCTGTAACGCAAGATTAAAAATTAATTACTACTTTACCTTTTGCTTTTCTGTTAGCTAAGTGAGTGAATGCACTCGCAGAATCCTCTAAAGAATATTTTTGAGAAACTTCAGGATTTATTTTGCCTTCGGAATGTAAATTAAAGAGTTCATCAAAATTCTTCTTATTTTCGTCTGGGAACTGGCCAACCCAGGCACCCCAAAATACACCAACAATTTGACAACCCTTTAAAAGAGTTAAGTTGAGAGGCATCTTAGGTATTTGATCTGCACCGGCGGCAAAACCAATTACAAGATATCTGCCTTCCCATGCTATTGACCTCAGACATGGCTCTGCATAACTGCCTCCTACTGGATCATAAATGACATTAGGCCCTAATCCTCCAGTAAGCTCTTTAATTTTATTTGACAATTCTTTTTGTTGATCTCTGTCTAAATTAGATGAGGGATAAATGAAACCTTCATCCGCGCCGTGAGATATACACATATCAATTTTATCCTGTGTAGATGCTGCTGCAATAACCTTTGCACCCATTGCTTTTCCCAACTCGATAGCTGCCAATCCTACCCCACCAGAGGCACCAAGAACCAAAAGTGTTTCTCCTGGTTGTAGACTTGCTCTTTGTTTTAAGGCGTACAAGCTAGTTCCATAGGTCATTGATAAGGCTGCTGCTGAATCAAAGTCCATTGACTCTGGTACTGGCATACAGTTTGATTCGGCTGCTAAAATTTTCTCAGCAAAAGCACCAACTCCAGTCATTGCAAATACTTTATCTCCTTCCTTAAATTTAGTTACCCCCTCACCAACTTCAGAAATAACTCCTGCAGATTCACCACCCGGTATGAAAGGTAAGGGTGGCTGAAACTGATAGAGACCTTGAATCATAAGAACATCAGGAAAATTTATACTTCCTGATTTTACATCTATAACGACATGTCCAGGCATTACCTCTGGAGCATCTATTTCATTGACTTGAAGTTTTTCTGGTCCACCCAATTCTGTACATTGCAAAGCTTTCATTTTTCTTTTACCTATAATTTAGAGTTATATGAGTTCATAAAATCATCCATGTCCTGAATGGACTCTTTTTGAATTTCATTGAATTTCATTATAGATTTTTTAGCCTCATCTTCATACGCTTCATTATTTTCACTATTTAATGATTTTAGATAATTTAAATTTTGTTTTGCTTTTAGTGTTCCTGCATCATGGAAAGATATGTTTTTATCAAAAGTATTTTTTTTATTTTTCATACCTTTTGCTGCTTTTAGATAATTAACGTCTTCCATATTGGATGCAATAGAAATTAGGCAATTAACTATATCTGTTCTAGCTGAGCTAATAGAAGTTTGAGAATTCTTATAAAAAATTTCAGTATCTGGATTTCTTCCATTTTTGATAACCTCGTTATCATTTGCTGTAATTATTAATTTTTCTTCGTTGCTCATCATTGGACTATCTTCCATAAAGCAATATAAAAGTATGAGATCTAAAACTCTCATTTGATTTTTAGATATACCAGTTATTTCATTAGGGCATAAATCAATTCCTCTTACTTCAACATATTTGATTCCTTGACTTTTAAGTAACTCATATGGTCTTTCACCGCTACTTCCAGCCCTTTTTGGTCTTATACAATCATATAATTCATTTTCAATTTGAAGTATGCCATTTGAGATTTGCTGAAAATTACCTTGTTTATCTTTTAAACCCAACTCTTCAAATTCAGGATATGGAGTTATTATTGCTAATCTTAATTCATCTAAGAATTCATCTAAATCGTTATACTTAATATTTAGATTCTTTTGGGCTCTGCTCTGATAACCAATTTCACTCATTCTTAAAGATGTTGCATTTTCTTTAAATAAATCAGAGTCACTGAGAACGTTTAGATCATTCTCTCTTCCTGTAACAAAAGTTTTATCAACTTGAGCAGAATTTCCATACTCGCTTAATACAAACCAGAAGATTCTTTTAAAATTTCTAATTAGTCCCAGATATGCATTGGTTATATCCTTTTGATTAGAAGATCCGATTAATTTGCTTAAAGACTCTTCAGATAGTGAAAAATTATAATGTATCCCAGAAACACATTGCATGGTTTTGCCATACCTAACTGCAAGGCCCTTTCTATATATATGCTTTAACTGGCCCATATTACTATTAGAGTAAGTTGCTATGTTGATTTTTGACTCATCTAATATTCTTGGTGGTATAGAGTATGGCCATAGCATCTCATTGTTCTCTAGGCCATTAGCAATAAAAACATGAAGAGCAAATAAATTATCATGGAGCTCTTCAACGCTATGAAATATTGGAGTTACTATCTCCACTAAGGCTTCTGCAAAATCTGTAGTAATAGATGGATTTGTATACGACGAGCCCAGAGAAAGAGGATGATTACTTTGAGACACGAAGCCCTCTTGACTAACTCTTAGAGATTCTTTTTCTATTCCCCTTTCAATAATCAAAGAAGAAAAAAATGCTTTTTCTTTAAGGTTTTTTAATTTTCTGTGGAGATCCACAATCTATTCTAAAACTTAGGACCAGCAGCAATAATTTCTTGATTGACATCAAATTTCTTAAAATTATCCTGAAATTTTTGAACAAGTTCTGCAAGATAGGTTTGATATTCTTCATTATTATTCCAAGTTTTTATAGGATTCAATAAATCAGAATCAACACCATCGACTGCAACTGGAACATGAAGATTTAGACCAGGCACATGCTCAGTAGCAACACCATTAAGTTCTCCGTTTTGAATCGCATTAACAACCCTCCTTGTAGTTGGGATTTTAAATCGTGATCCTGTTCCAAAAGGTCCTCCAGTCCATCCCGTATTAACTAGATAAACTTTTGAACCAAAGGACTCAACTCTTTTCATTAACAGATCTGCATAAACACCGGCTGGTCTTGGAAAAAATGGAGCACCAAAACATGTAGAGAATGTTGACTCAATCGAAGAGTTAGAACCCATTTCAGTTGACCCAACTTTTGCAGTATAACCACTTAAAAAATGATATGCAGCTGCCTCTTTTGATAATACCGAAACAGGCGGTATTAATCCTGTTAGATCACAAGTAAGAAATATAACTGTCTCAGCTTCGCCCGATGCGTTTTTAGATATTGCATTATCAATATGTGAACGTGGGTAACAACATCTTCCATTTTCAGATAATGAGGTATTTGAATAATCAGGCTTATATTCTTCATCTAAGAAAACATTTTCAATTACGCTACCATGTTTTATAGCTTTATAAATTACAGGTTCGTTTTCAACTGACAGATCAATCGTCTTTGCATAGCAGCCGCCCTCAAAATTGAAAACTGACCCCTCACTCCAGCCATGCTCATCATCTCCAATTAAAGAACAACTTGGGTCGGCTGATAAAGTGGTTTTGCCAGTTCCAGAAAGCCCAAAAAAAAGGGAAACTTTTCCATTTGCATTAACATTTGCTGAGCAATGCATAGGCAGAACACCTTTTTCAGGTAGAAGAAAATTTTGGGCAGAGAACATGGATTTTTTCATCTCTCCTGCATATTTCATACCTGCAAGTAGAACCTTTCTCTGTGCAAAATTGATTATTACGCAACCTTCAGAATTAGTTCCATCTTCCTCTGGAATACACTCATAGTTTGAAGCACTTAGTATTTGCCACTCTTGTTTATTAGATGAATTAAACTCTTCAGGAACAACGAATATCAACCTTGAAAATAGACTATGCCATGCAGTTTCAGTTGTTACTTTTACAGGCAGATAATGTTCATCATGTGAGCCAACATGAACCATAGAAACATATCTATTTCTTTCAGCCATATAAGATTCAACTTTATCCCATAGATTATTAAATTTTTCTTCTTCAAACGGTTTATTAACTTCTCCCCAATCAATTAGGTCTGAAGTTCCAGGTTCATTAACTATGAATCTATCATTTGGACTTCTTCCAGTTCTTTCTCCAGTATTTGCAGCAAAAGCTCCATTGGAAGCAACCACACCCTCATTATTTTCGACAGCTTTTAAAATGAGCTCTTCATTTGATAGTTCAAAAGCTTGAGATGTAGTATTTATTTCGTTCATATCTTTTTAAAAATATTATAAGTTCCTAAGGAAGAATATTATATATTTAGCTGCATTTATTAATATTTAATTGTTTGTAGTGAAGTAGAATATATGTAGAGCTGTAAAAGTCAATTATCTCCGCATTGTTATTAAAATAAGCATTTTATAAATTTTATTTATGTAGTTTTATTACACAAAGATGTGATTAGTTGCTTTTTATCAACTTCATAAATGACACCATAAAAAATGTAGCAAAAAATATAAAGCCCCACTCAGCAAAGTTAAAAATGAAGCGCCAGTTTTCTTCAGCACATGTTGGACCGCCTTGGTAAGCATTTAAAATCCCGTCAATTAATCCAAAGTATTCAATTTGAACTTCTAATGGCATCCCACAACTAGCTGCAAGGTTAGCAATATCTTCTGGACTAAGATTTTGAAGATATATTTGCTTTCCAGTAATCGCTAATCCAGCTGATGCAGATAAAAGGATTAAAAGTTTGTTTAATTTATTAAACTTTTTAATAAATATCCCAATAAATGAAATTAGAGCAATCGCTCCAAAGGCATACCTTGTCATAATACACATTGGACAGGCATTTAGATTAAGAAGATAATCCATAAAAATTGCCAAAAAGATTATCAAAATTGAAGCCAAACAGCAGGCTATTTCAAAATAGTTTTGATAAACTGTTTTAATATAATTTGTAAGATGTTTGAGCATAAATATTATTGTTTTTACCCTTCTATAGTATAGAAAAAAACTTTTGCATAATACATCTCAGTAAAAGATTAATATGAAAGATAGAATTTTTATAATTGACGGGTCCTCTTATCTTTATCGTGCCTACCACGCTATGCCACCATTGACTGCTTCATCAGGACAACCTACTGGAGCAATAAAAGGCGTAACGAATATGCTCATGACTTTAAAGAAAGAAAGCGAAGGTTCTCCAATAATTGTTACCTTTGATGCTAAAGGCAAAACGTTTCGAAGTGATATTTATGAAGAATATAAAGCAAATAGACCGCCAATGCCTGACGATCTTAGAGAACAACTGGCTCCACTAAAAGAGATATGTAAAGCTATTGGATTCCCTTTAATCGAGATCGATGGAGTTGAGGCTGATGATGTAATTGCCACTCTTGTAAAAATAGCTAAAGAAAATAACTTTAAGTCAGTTATTTCCTCTCTAGACAAAGACTTAATGCAGCTAGTTGAAGATCCAGTTTCTTCAATAATGAATACAATGACACATCAAATATTTAATGAAGAAAAAGTATTTGAAAAATTTGGTGTCAAGCCTTCTCAAATTAGAGACATGCTAGCTTTAGTTGGAGACACATCCGACAATATTCCTGGTGTACCCAAAGTTGGACAGAAAACAGCTGCTAAATGGCTAAATGAATTTGGAGATCTTGATGGTATTAGGAAGAATGCAGATTCGATAAAAGGTGTTGTAGGTCAAAATTTAAGAGACTCGCTGAATGAATTAGACAGGAATGTTGAACTTGTCTCTTTGAAAAATGATGTAGATATTGGTGTAACTTTTGAGAGTCTTCTAGTAATGCATGGTGACGATGAAAAGTTAGACGAGCTTTTCTCTAAATTAGACTTCAAAACAATGATGAAGCCCTCTAAAGAATCTGAATCAACAAATGAAAATGATTCTGCCAGTGAGGACGTTAAACATTCAAATAAAGCAAATACTAGCTATGAGACTATTCTCACGAAGAAAGATTTAAAAGAATGGGCAAATAAACTTAATAAATGCGAAGTCTTTGCCATAGACACGGAAACAGACTCTTTGGATACAGTTACTGCTAATCTCGTCGGCATATCATTGTCTGTAAAAGAGGGCGGCGGTTGTTATATACCAATTGGCCATAAATACGATGATTGCCCAAAACAATTGGATATCGATGATGTGATAAAAGAACTAGGCACGTCAATTGAAAAAAATAAATTAAAAGCTGTAGGGCAAAATCTAAAATTTGATATTCCTATTCTCCATAGACATGGAATAGTTCTTGATGAGTTTCATGCTGATACTATGCTAATGTCATATGTTCTAAACAGTACAGCTACAAGACATGGAATGGATAAACTAGCCATGTTTTATTTAGACTATGAAACTATAAAGTATAGCGATGTTACTGGGACTGCATCTAAGCAAATAAACTTTTCGGCTGTTGAGATCGATGTTGCATCACATTATGCTGCCGAAGATGCTGATATTACCTTAAGGCTTTTTAATAAATTAGATTCACTTTTAAAAGATAAACCAACACAAATTAAGCTTTTACAAAATATTGAATATCCATTGGTTCATGTTCTCTCAAGAGTTGAACAGAATGGAGCAAAAATTGATAAAAATAAACTTTCTGATCATTCAAAAGAGCTTTCAGAAAAAATAGCTAAACTTTCGAGTGAAGCATTTAAAATTGCTGGAGAAGAATTTAATTTAGATTCACCTAAGCAACTCCTTGAGGTTTTATACGAAAAACTAAAATTACCAATATTAAAGAAAACACCTAAAGGACAACCTTCGACTAATGAAGAGACACTTCAAAGGTTATCAGAGGAATATGAGCTACCTAAAATAATTCTAAAGTATAGAACTTTGGCAAAACTTAAGTCTACTTATACTGATAGCTTAATCAGAATAGAAAATACTCAGACTAAAAGAATACATACTTCATATCAACAAGCAGTAACTTCAACTGGAAGGCTTTCTTCAACCGAGCCTAACCTTCAGAACATACCCATTAAAACTGCTGAGGGAAGGAGAATAAGAGAGGCTTTTGTTCCTGATAAAGGAAACATTCTAATCTCTGCGGATTATTCTCAAATTGAGTTAAGAATCATGGCTCATTTATCTAAAGACAAAAATTTAACTCATGCATTTAATAATAATTTAGATGTTCATTCGGCAACAGCATCAGAGGTCTTTGGTGTTAGTCTTGAAGATGTGACACAGGATCATAGAAGAAGTGCAAAGGCTATTAATTTTGGTCTTATGTATGGTATGTCAGCTTTTGGTCTCACTAGGCAATTAGATATCCCAAGAGCAGAAGCACAAAAATATCTAGATACTTATTTTGAGAGATATACAGGTGTTAAAGATTACATGGCTAATATTAAAGCTCAGGCAAAAGAAGATATGTTTGTCGAAACCATCATGGGCAGAAGGCTTTATTTGAATGAGATCAACGCTGCAAATGGTCTTAGAAGGCAGGCAGCAGAGAGGGCTGCAATTAATGCACCTCTTCAGGGATCAGCTGCAGACATAATTAAAAAAGCTATGATAGATATTGATGCTTTTTTAGACAAAGAGATGCCAGAAGTAAAAATGATCATGCAGGTTCATGATGAACTAATTTTTGAAACGCCTGAAAAAAATGCTCAAGAAGTTCTATCAACAATGAAAGACATGATGGAAGCTGCAGTTAAATTAGATATTCCACTTATAGCTGAAGCAGCAATAGGAACAAACTGGAATGAAGCACATTAGAAATTTTATATATAAAAATTATCTCTTGATACAATATCTCCAGTATAACCATCTTGAGGATTATGCCCTCCGCATGAAACAATCTCAGCAAAGACGCTATCTTCAGAAATATTAAAAAAAGTAAACCCATTTTCTTCCTTAATTTCATAAATTGATTCACATGCCAAGTTCTCAGGACTTTCAGCAGTTATACCTCTTGCAAAGGAAGGCCATCCAGCACTAGAGCTTCCAACAGAACCAACTAAAAAACTTTTTAGTTTAGTTTTTAACTTTAGCTTCCCAGATTTAATTATAGATATAGCTCCAATCGCATGTATGTCGCCTGAAAAAACGAATCTTGAGCCCTTTCTTTCGGAAATAGCTTTAATTAAACGTTGATGTTGAAAAAACCAACCTTCTTGCCAAAGATATTTATTAACTTCGGTTGTAAGCGACCCCTTATTTCCTGATAATAATTCATTAATTACTGTTCCGCTTGCTCCCTCTTCAGCAACCACATCAGGATACCATTCTCTCCACTTGCCAGCTGTATACCCAAAAGGATGAGAAGGAATAAATGCTAAAGTCTTCGCTTTTGATTGATCTATTCTTGATAAGAGCCATTCCTCATTTTTCTTAGATATCAATAAAGCTTTTCCATCACCTAAGGTCATATCACCTGCACAATCAGCTATCAGGCCCTCAAAGGCATTGCCATATCTAATTCTTCCAATTTTTCTTTTAGGTTGACCGTCCGGAGTATCTAATAAAGGTGGATAGAATAAGTCTGCCATTTGTTTAAAAGCATCTTTACTAAAATCATCTGCAGGAAATGTCACAAGCTTTTCCTCAGCATCATCATTTTCAAAGTAGTCATGATCGTCAGGTATAAAGAAAATTGGCGTACTTTTAAACCTAGTCCCATAAAGAGATGCTATTTGATCATTACCAATATTCTTAAGAACTTTTTCATTTTTTGAGCTACTTGCTTTTTCAGATCTATTAAAAGAACCATAAACAAGACCAATATAACTCCCCAAAAAAAATTTTATTAGCTTATTCTTTCGGCCGATTTGAGGAGCATTTTCTCCTCTAAGATCCCAGTAGATATGATCGCCTATAGAAATTGCAAAATCAGGATTCATAGACAATCCTGCATCAAAGACTTTTTGTCTAAATTTCAAAGGTTTGAAAAACTCTTTGCCTGAAATTTTAAATCCTTCCGGACCTCCTGCACATGTAAATGCCATAACTGAAACATTTTCAACTTTCGTATCTGGACCAGGAAAGGTTTTAAGATTCCAAGGTTTATATATGGGATCACCTTCTGAAATTAATTGAAGTTTATATGAATGATCTGATAAAAGCTTGTCTGATATAAATTGCCAGTTTGTACCTATTCTATCTTTTTGAATACCTTTGATAATAACTTTGTTATCTAACATGAGCTCTAGTTTTGTAGTTTTTTTTGATAAAGATACAGAAATTGCTAATTTTTCGTGACTAGCTGAAGCCAGTATATGATTTACTTTTTGATTACTTATGTTTCTAAAGATTAATCCACTGCTTAGTAAAGCAATTATTCCTGATGATATTTTTAAGAAAGTTCTTCTTGAATACACTAAGTTATTTTTGTCTTTCTATAGGTTTATATTGCATTTCTTCGGGGAGAAGAATTTTAATACCATGCTGCTCTCTTAAATCTGATATTTTCATGGATAAATATTCTTCGGGCATCTTAAATGGCCATTTCTTTTTCATCTTAAATGATCTAAATATTACTCTTCTTTTTATTGCTCCAAGCTTCCAGAATATTTTTAAAAAGCCTAGAATACCAAATTCTTTATATAGGTCTTTATAAAGTTGTTTAATTTGAGGAAGGTTTTGGTAGCCCAAAATATATTTCAATTTCCATTTACTGCCCCAAACCACCCAGCTATCAAGAATTGATTCCTGTTCAATCGATATATCAAGTCCAAATATCACATGTGTACAATCATGGTCCCTAAGAAGAGTTCCCGAATCATTATTATCTTCGAATACTTCAGTAGTCTCAGGAAAAGAACTGTAATAGCAATCTAGGCCTTCTTGAAGTGTTAAATCGCAGTCATGTTTTTGATATTCAAGCATCAACAAAATTCTAATATAGCCTTTGAAAGCTTGTCAAAGCCAATAATATCTTTTGATGATACAGCCAAAGCCTCACAATTTTGCAATTGACTATTTACAGCTGAAATAGCTTTAGCTTTTTGATTATTCGATAATTTATCGCTTTTTGTTAAAACAGGAATAAATGCAACATCAGAGTTATTACACAAATCAATCATGTCTCTGTCACTGTCTTTAAGTGGGTGTCTGATATCCATGAAAATAACAACTGCCTTGAGAGACTGCCTCTTTGCAAAATATTGTTCCAATAAAGGCGCCCAATCTTTTCTTTTATGAAAACTTGACTTTGCAAAGCCATATCCAGGAAGATCTACAAGCTTTAAGGTCTCATTAACCTTAAAGTAATTTATTTCTGTCGTTCGCCCAGGAGTTTTACTTATTCTGGCAAGTTTTGGATTATCCGTTAGGGCATTTAAGGCACTTGATTTGCCAGCATTTGATCGCCCAGCCAAAAGGATTTCTACATCCTCATCCGCTGGAAGATTATTGAACTTGGTGACACCAAGCATAAACTCAGATTCTTTAAAAAGGTTTTTCATTTAATCGTTTATATCATACCAACCTATGTTTATAATACACATCACAAAGACACACTTATTAAATTTATGAAATCATTTTTGGTATTGATTGCATCCTTCAGCTTAATATTAAGTATTAATGCTGCAGAAAAATTTTCTGGTGCAGAAGATATGCCACAAGGCTTTATATCCGGCGATGCATCAAAGGGCTCTGCCTTGGTTGGTGTGTGTGCGTCATGTCATGGTGCAGACGGAATTAGTATTAGTACTGATTGGCCCAAACTAGCTGGGCAAAATCAAAGATACTTATATGAGCAACTCCAATACTTTAAGGATGGCGAAAGAAATAATGCATTAATGATGTCTGTTATCCCATATCTAAATTCATTACAAGATAGCGATATTCTAGACATAGCTGCTTTTTATGAATCTCAAGCATCTTCAGTTGGGCAAGCAAAAGACGATGAAGAACTTTTGGCATTGGGGACAACTTTATATCGATTTGGTAATATGAAAAAAGGAATTCCTGCATGTACGTCTTGCCATTCTGTATATGGACAAGGAAATAGTTTGGCTGGCTATCCATCTGTCGCAGGACAGCAGGTCGGTTACTTAACTTCAACTTTAAAAGCTTACAGATCCAAAGAAAGAAATTCGGGTGAGCAAGCACTTATGATGCAATCAATTGCTCAAAACTTAAGCGATCAAGAAATAGATGCGCTTTCTAATTATATGCATGGACTATACAAATGAATAAATACCAAAACAACTTTTTTAAATGCTTCTTAATCACAATTTTTGCAGTATCAATCAATGCTGAATACAAATTAGGCACCGATTATAGAATAGTTGATAACCCAATGCCTGTGAAGAAGGATGGAATAGTCGAAGTCACAGAAACTTTTTGGTATGGGTGTGGAGCTTGTTATTCCTTTGAGCCCTCAATTAATTCATGGAAGTCAAAATTAAGTGAAGATACTAAATTTACAAAAATGCCGATAACATGGGGAGGCATTCATCAGCTTCATGCAGCGCTATACTATACGATAGAGGCTCTAAAGCTGGACTCTTCTGCACACTCCGCAGTTTTTGTAACAATTCATAAGGAGGGAAATTTTCTTCAAAACCCTAGGGCTATTCAGGAATTTTTAGCTAAATTTGGAGTAGCACCTGAAGTGACTGCACAATATTTAAATTCTTTTAGCGTTAAGCAAAAAGTAAATAGAGGAATTAAATATTCAAGAGAGCTAAAGATTGATGCTGTCCCTATGATGGTAGTAGATGGAACCTATATTATTGAATCTAAAAGATCTTATAGTGACATGTTAAAAGTTGTTGATTATGTTGTTGAGTTACAAAGACCTAATTCTTAAAAAGGCAAATATATGAAAAAAAATCAATATCTAATTATATTACCTTTGTGTGCAATTTTTCTATTTAACGGAAAGACCTATAATGAAAGTGTTGTTCAAAGGATAGGCCTTGAAGTTAATATTTGTTTAGAAGGTCAAGATTGTGGAGTTGCTTCAGCTGCCTCTGCCTCATCTTCAGGAATGGCAAATGCCGCAGCAGTAAAAAAAGTTGAACTGTCCGAAGGTTCTGAACACATAGTTAATATGTTAAATTCTGGTACAGATGGCGCTATGGTTTTTGAACCCGCGGTTATAAAAGTATCCAAAGGAGATACTATTCATTTTAAAGCAGTTGATATGTCTCACAACTCTGCAACTATCAATGGGATGATCCCAGATGGAGCAAATGAATGGTCAAGCGATCTAAGCAAGGACTTTAGTATCGCCCTTGATACAGAGGGTGTATATGTATATCAGTGCGATCCTCACGCTATGATGGCTATGATTGGAGTTATCCAAGTTGGAGAGGCAGTAAATCTTGATGATGTAAAGGCTGAGGCAAACAAACAGAAATCGATGTTTGTAATGAATGCCAACAGAATAGATGACTATCTATCTCAACTTTAATCTTTTTCTAAAAGGGTTATTCTTTCTTCAAGTTCATCAACTAATTTTTTAATAGAATCATATTTAGATTTAGAAATATAACCACTTTTCTCAATAGCCTTATCTAAATCAGGCCCAAGATTTTCTTTTAAATTTAAAAAGAAATCCGAAGGTATAAATTTATTAAA
Source organism: uncultured SAR86 cluster bacterium (assembly GCA_902515155.1). GTDB lineage: Bacteria > Pseudomonadota > Gammaproteobacteria > Magnimaribacterales > D2472 > SCGC-AAA076-P13. The sequence continues at coordinate 61,732 of CABXTT010000002.1, forward strand.
TTTTTTTAATTCTTTTTCAAGAATTTTGAATATAGCACTTGAAACATCACCTTCACTCATAAATATCCTCAATTAAACTGACGCACTCTTTCCAATTATTAAACTTATTTGGCTCTGCAATTTCTAGGCTCCATTCAACATTCTTATTATTAAACCAAAGAGTATTAATGCCAAGAATATGGGCTCCATAAATATCATTTATTTGATGATCTCCAACATGCAAGATTTGGTTATAAGAAATATTTTTATAGTTTTCTAAAGCCTTTTTAAAATGTGGCTCAGCCGGCTTATTACTTTTTACATCAAGGGAGCTGATAGAAAAATCAAAAAACTTACCTATATCAAACCTAAAGATGTCAGCATTCCCATTAGTTAATACTCCTAAATGATATTTTTTTGAGAGGCGCTTGATTGCATCGAATACACCTTCATAAAATGTAACCGCATGTCGCTTATCTATAAAATTTTGATATGCTTCATTTATGATTGAATCTATCTTTATTTTATCCATTACAACCTCATCAAGCTTTCTACGATAAATCTCTTTTCTTAGAAGGCTTATATCCCATTCAAGAGAGTTATTTTCTTTTATCAGTTCTTTTCTATAATTTAAGAAGTCACTCAATGAGCCCCATTGAATATCACCAACTTTTTCTTGAAGCCATTCTCTTGTTTCTAATTCTGCCTTGATTATTACTGGCCCTATATCCCAAAAAGTATCATCAAGATCAAAGGTAATTAATTTAATATTTTTCATTTTTTTGCTCTAGGATGAGCTTTGTCATAGATTTTTACAAGGTGTTGATAATCTAACTTAGTATAAATTTGTGTAGTTGATAATGAACTGTGACCAAGCAGTTCCTGAATAGTTCTAAGGTCTCCACTTGATTCAAGCATATGAGTTGCAAAACTATGTCTAAGCATATGAGGATATATAGGAGGCAAACCTTGTTTAGTTGCCATTTTTTTTAAACGCAGCTGAATGCTTCTTACTGTAAGCCTAGCGCCCTTAAAGTTAATAAATAACGCATTAGAATCTTCTGAATATTTAGACCTTTCAGTTATCCAGCTCTCAATAGCACTAATAGCGTATCTACCAAGAGGTACTAATCTAGTTTTTGCTCCTTTTCCAAGAACTCTTAAAAATGTCATTTCCTCTTCAAAATCATCTATGTTTATAGAGGCTGTCTCTGACACCCTCAGTCCAGATGAATACATCAACTCGACCATTGCAAGATCTCTAATTTCAAGAGCATCCTTAGGTTTAAAATTTAATAATTGCTCAACATCCTCTGGCGATAAGACTTCTGGGAGATAACTGGGTGTTTTAGGAGCATTAATAAGCTCGAATGGCGAACTATCAATTAGATAATTTTTTTTTAGAAATTTAAAAAAACCTTTCGCTGATGAAAGATGTCTTTGAATGCTCCTTGGATTATTATTGGATGCATATAGGCTACCAATCCATGCAGAGCATGTTTCATCAGAAATGCTTTTATATTTTGATATATTCAGAGATTTTAAAAAGCTAGATAGTTTTAACAAGTCTCTTTTATAGGAGTTGGTTGTATTTTTAGAGAGGTTTCTGACCTCTGAAATGTAATTTATGTAAAGATCGATATCCTTGAATACAAAATATTCTTTAGACATCTACTTCAAAGGAATTAATTTTTTTCTCTAAAACATCTCTTATGTATTCAATAAAAGTAGTATCTTCATCACCTAAATACCTTGTTCGGTCATAACTACCCAATTTTAAAAGGCCTATTTCTTTTTCTGAAATTAAAACAGCAATAGCCATGGACTCAACTTTTGAATCAGAAAACAATAAATCCATTTTTTGTTTTGAAAAGGACCCGCAATGAATTGCTCCTTTATGAAATGAGATCTCTGTTGTTTTTTCAAGAGCATCTATTTCTTCATTATTTAAAAATTCTAAAATACAGTTGTTTACGTTAAAGCTCTCTTTAAAATCTTTTTGGACTGTCTCGACAACTTCTTCTCTTGAAGATGAGTCTAGAATAGATAGTATTAAATTTTTTGATTTATTAAAAAGATCTTCATTTAATGATGCTGTTTCAATAAAAGATGATAATAAATCCATTAAATTCTTTTGTTCACCTCTAAGTTTTAAAATTTGACGCTCCAGTAAAGATGATGCGGAGCTATCGGAATGTTTGAATTTTAGCTCACTAACAAGAGACTCCCTTGTCTCAAAAAAGTCTAAATTATCTAAAAGAAAAAGTTCTACTTCCTTAGAGTCTATTTTATTACTCATTTATGCTCCCTGAATAAACACTCTCACTTGGCCCTATCATCGAGATATTTTTATCTGAATTAGTAAACTTTAACTCACCACCAAAAGACTTGATACTGATTTTCTTAAATTCACTCTCAAGAAATAATGAGGCTACCGAGAGGGACGCTGATCCGCAAGACAGGGTTTCACCAGCTCCGTTTTCATATGTTCTAACGCGAATGAAGTTTTTGTTAGTCTCATAAATAGTAAGATTAATTTCAAAAGGTTTAATTATCTTTTCTAGTTTTTGGTATAAAGAGTTTATATCGATTGCCTTAATAGATTTCTTTTTTATGCAAAGATGCATATTTCCTGCATCAATCAAATTAAACTGTCTGGTCTCTAATTTAGAAGAGAGCAACTTTTTTAATTTTTCATTTTTAAAAGTTTTTGGTCTATTAATAGTAACTTTTACATTATTTTTATTTGGCTCACAAAGAACATGTCTTTTTTTTGTTTGAAAGTTTAAAACTCCTAAAGGCGCAAGATTTTTATTCCATATATATGTTGCAGCACACCTGATGCCATTAAGACATAAGTTAGCTTGACCGCCGTCAGCATTATAAAACCTTATAAAGAAATCTGAATCGGGCTTTTTAGGAAGGTCCACTAGGATGAGTTGATCAAAGCCAATGCCTAAATTCCTATCTGAAAGTTTTTTTATTAATCGTTTATTAGGACTAAATTCCTGCTCAATAGAATTCATGACTATGAAGTCATTTCCATTACCATGCATTTTATCAAAGCTAATCATCACCGATTATTTCCATCTCCAAAAGATCATCTAATGACTCTCTTTTTCTAATTAAAATAGATTTATCTCCATCGACCAGGACCTCACAGGCTCTAGGCCGTGTATTGTAATTTGAAGACATTACAAAACCATACGCACCTGCAGTTTTTATAGCCAAAATATCATCTTCATCAGCATAAATAGATATATTCTTTGCTAAAAAATCAGAGGATTCACATATTGGACCAACAACGTTCCATAACTTAGGAACCCCAGTATTTTCTTTTATATTACATATGTCGTGCTCAGCTTTATATAAAGCTGGTCTAATAAGATCATTCATAGCAGCATCTACTACAAGAAAATCATCTTTAATATATTCAACTTTTGTTATTAAAACACCTGCGTTAGCAGAGATACTTCTACCGGGCTCTAGAACTAATCTTTCTTTTCTCCCCTGAAGTTCTTTTTCTAAGCATGAAACTAAATTTTCTGGTGACGGAGGAGATTCCTCATTATATGGGACCCCTAGTCCACCACCTAAATCTAAGAATTCTAAGGAAATCCCCAATTCAATAAGAGAATCTGCTAATTCAATAGTTTTTTTAGCAGATTTTCTGTAACTATCTAGTTCTAATATTTGTGATCCTATATGACTCGCTAATCCAACAATATTTAAGTAATTAGAACTTTTTATATATTTACTTAGTTCAATAATTTGATCGATTGATGATATTCCAAACTTATCTCCTTTTCTGCCAGTTGTAATATAGTCATGACCACCAGAATCAATATCTGGATTGAATCTAATTGATACAGGAGCAACCTTATTTAAATTTTCAGCAATTTTTTCAATCCTATATAATTCAGATGCTGACTCAACATTAAATGAAAGAATTCCTTCTAAAATTCCTTCTTCAATTTCTTTCTTAGATTTTCCAACTCCAGAAAATATTATTTTTTTTGGATCTGCTCCTATCGATAGCACTCTATAAAGTTCTCCACCAGAAACAATATCAAAACCACATCCCATATCGTTTAGTAACTTTAAGATGGAGATATTGCTCAATGACTTTACTGCAAAGCATGCCAAGCTGTCAGGTTTGGTAAATGACTTAACGTAGGCATTAGCATTAGTTTCTAAAGTTTGTTTAGAGTATATATATGCTGGGGTATCAAATTGATCAGAAATATCAGATAGGCTGACCTGTTCACAAAAGAGACTTCCAGAATTGAAGTTGAATGCACTCATTAAAGTACCTTAATTTGATAGGCATCAATTAATGGTCCTTTTACTCCACATCCTCCAAGTGAAAAGACTAAAATTAGACTAATAATGATTTTGAGAATATTCATAGTGCGTATTATGGGCAATTATGCCCATAATTGCACAGTATAAGATTAATATTTGTAGCTTTCTTCTTTAAATGGACCTTCTTGAGGAACATTTATATAGTCTGCTTGATCTTTAGTAAGCTGTGTCATGACTCCACCAAAACCTGCTACCATTAATGAAGCAACTTCTTCATCTAACTTTTTAGGGAGAACCTCAACTGTAATCATCTCAGCCTTTGTGTCTTCATCATTAATGTTCGCAAAGCCTTGTTTGTACAAATGAATCTGAGCCAATACCTGATTAGCAAATGAACCATCCATAATTCTACTTGGATGTCCTGTAGCATTCCCAAGATTTACTAATCGACCTTCAGCCAAAAGAACAAGATAGTTTTTGCTTGACAAGTCAGGAGTTCCATCAGGTTTAGTATCTCTAAAGATTCTATGAACTTGTGGTTTAATTTCATCCCAGTAATAGTTATCTCTCATAAACGCAGTATCAATTTCATTATCAAAATGTCCGATGTTACAAACTACTGCTGTATTTTTTAATGTACTTAACATTGCTGAATCACAAACATTAACGTTGCCAGTTGTTGTAACAATTAAATCAGTATTGCCCATAACCTGCATATCAATATCTTCAACATTTCTTGAAACTACACCATCTTTATAACAGGATACTACTGCGAATCCGTCCATACAGGCTTGCATAGCACATATAGGATCAGACTCAACAACACTTACTATCATTCCTTCTTGAGCAAGACTAGCTGCAGATCCTTTACCTACATCCCCATAGCCTATTACAAGACCTCTTTTACCCATGAGAAGCATATCTGTTCCTCTCTTAAGAGCATCATTAAGACTGTGTCTGCAACCATACTTATTATCGTTCTTGGCTTTAGTAACTGAATCGTTTACATTGATTGCAGGAACTTTAAGCTCTCCTTTTTCAAGCATTTCTTTTAATCTATGAACCCCAGTAGTTGTTTCTTCTGAAACACCATGAATAGTTTCTAACATATCAGGAAACTTTTCATGAACCATAGCTGTAAGATCACTTCCATCATCAAGAATCATATTTGCATCCCAAGGCTTTCCATCTTTACAAATTGTTTGCTCAATACACCATTCAAATTCTTCTTCAGTTTCACCTTTCCATGCAAAAGTTGGAATTCCTTTTGCAGCCATAGCAGCGGCAGCATGATCTTGGGTTGAAAAGATATTACATGATGACCATCTCAGCTCAGCACCAAGATCAATTAGTGTCTCCATTAAGACAGCTGTTTGAATAGTCATGTGGATGCAGCCCATAATTTTAGCACCAGCAAGTGGTTGCTCAGATCTATATTTGTCTCTTAAAGCCATTAATGCAGGCATTTCATTTTCTGCAAGTGAAATTTCTCTTCTTCCAAATTCTGCCAGATTGATATCTGCTACCTTATAGTCGTTTTCCATTTTTTTTTCCTTAATTTTTTATTATTGTGAAATATCCGAAGCTTTATCAGTTCTTTCCCATGAAAGATCAATATCAGATCTGCCAAAGTGACCATAAGCTGCAGTTTGCAAGTATATAGGTCTTTTCAGATCAAGCATATTAATTAAACTTTTAGGTCTTAGATCAAATTCTTCTTCAACAATTTTCACTATAGCTTCTTTAGATATCTTTTCACTATTAAAAGTTTCAACGTGGATAGATGTTGGTTTTGCTACACCAATAGCATACGAGACTTGAATTTCACAATAGTCAGCAAGCCCAGCAGCAACGATATTTTTAGCAACGTACCTTGAAGCATAAGCAGCAGATCTATCTACTTTTGAAGGGTCTTTGCCTGAAAAGGCTCCACCTCCATGCCTAGCCATTCCTCCATATGTATCCACAATTATTTTTCTTCCAGTTAACCCACAATCACCAACGGGACCACCGATAACAAATTTACCAGTGGGGTTGATATAAATATTTGTAGAGTCAAGAATCCATTCTTCAGGAACTATTGGTTTGATAATTTTATCCATTACTTCTGATTTGATTTCTTCTTGCGTAACATCTTCATCATGTTGTGTAGATAGAACAACAGCAGATAATCCCTCTATTGATTTACCATCATCTGAGTAAATTACGCTTACCTGACTTTTAGCATCTGGTCTTAGCCATTTAATTTCTCCACTTTTCATCACATCAGCTTGTTTTTTAACTAACCTATGAGATAGATCTATTGGAAGAGGCATTAATGATTCAGTTTCTTTACAAGCATAACCAAACATTAACCCTTGATCACCAGCACCTTGTTCTAGATTTTCTCCCTCACCCTCAGTTACGCCTTGAGAGATATCAGGTGATTGCTCAAAAACAAGATTTGTAAATTCGCAAGTATCACCATTAAAGCCATATTCATCAGAATTGTAACCGATGTCATTAATCGTTTTTCTAACAATCGGCTCAAGATCTGGACTGCCCAAAGAGGTAATTTCACCGGCAATAAAGACCATATTATTCTTAATCATAGTTTCACAAGCAACTCTACTATTAGGATCTTCAGCAAGGTAGGCATCTAATACTGCATCCGAAATTTGATCGCAAACTTTGTCAGGATGGCCTCCTGAAACTGACTCTGATGTAAATATGTAACTCATAAAAATCTCCCCAAAAATAAAATTTATTTCTAGTTAAATATGATTTGTTTTAAGAATTTTAAAGTTCTAAGTAACCATAAAAATTACTAGATTGATATTTATATCAAAAAAGTAAATATTTAGCTATTATTTTGAAAGGTAAAATATTATTATAAATAAAAATCTTACTGGAAAAAAATTGCATCACTCTGAATCAACTAACGCCTTAAGGTTCCTTTCAATAGATGCTGTTCAAAAAGCTAATTCAGGCCATCCCGGAATGCCCATGGGTATGGCAGAGATAGCAACAGCTTTATGGAAAAATCATTTAAAACATAATCCTGCAAACCCTCATTGGTTTAATAGGGATAGATTTGTTTTATCTAATGGTCATGGATCAATGCTGTTATATAGCTTACTTCATTTGACTGGCTACGATATTTCGATGAGCGATATAAAAGATTTTCGTAAACTAAAATCAAAGACTCCTGGTCATCCAGAATTAGATCTTGATTGTGGCATCGAAACTACCACTGGCCCTTTGGGCCAAGGTATAGCAAATGCTGTAGGAATGGCCATTTCAGAGAAAATATTGTCAGCACAATTTAATACAGAAAAGTTAAAACCAGTCGACCACTATACATATGCGTTTTTAGGTGATGGTTGTCTTATGGAAGGAATCTCTCATGAGGCTTGTTCCTTTGCAGGCACTCATAATCTTGGGAAATTAATATGTTTTTATGATCAGAATGGAATATCGATTGATGGTGAAATTGAAAATTGGTTTACTGACGATAGTGTAAAAAGATTTGATAGTTATGGATGGCAAACTATTTGTGTTGATGGCCATGATGTGGATGAAGTAGACAAAGCAATAATATCTGCAAAAGAGGAATCTATTAGGCCAACTATGATTTTTTGTAGAACAACAATAGGTTTTGGATCTCCTAATAAATCTGGTACTTCAGATGTTCATGGAGCTCCTCTTGGCGATGATGAAATAGAAAAAACTAGAAAAGTGCTTGATTGGAAATATGAACCATTTGAGGTGCCGCAGCATGTTTACGAATATTGGGATGCTAAGTCATCTGGAGCAGAACTTAATAATAGTTGGGATCAGTTATTGATTGAATATAAAAAAAGTGACGACAATAAGCATAAGGAACTTTTAAGACGAATATCAGGCAAGGTTACAGATAATTTTGATGAAAGGTACATTGAATTCTTGCGAAGTTGTAACGAAGAAAATAGTGCAATGGCAACAAGAAAAGCCTCTCAATTATGTCTAGACTTTTTTGTAAAAGAATTACCTGAGCTTGTTGGTGGATCAGCTGATTTAACACCATCAAATAATACTTTTTCAAAGTCTAGCGCAACATTTTCTAATAGCAACCCTACTGGAAACCATATTAATTATGGAGTAAGAGAATTTGGAATGTCGGCTATTATGAACGGAATGGTTCTTCATGGTGGTATCAAGCCCTACGGAGCAACCTTCCTAGTCTTTACTGACTACGCCAGGAATGCTGTTAGATTATCAGCTTTAATGAAATTGCCAAATATCTTTGTCTATACTCATGATTCAATTGCACTTGGTGAAGATGGCCCAACACATCAACCGGTTGAGCATTTAGTAACATTAAGATCTACACCTAATTTAGAAAGTTGGAGACCAGCTGATCTTGTTGAAACAGCTGTTGCATGGAAGAATGCAGTGAATTCAAAGGATTCGCCCACCTGTCTTATTTTTTCTAGACAAAATACATCAGCAATTCCAAGAAATCAAAATCAGATTGATAATATAGATAAAGGAGGTTATTTAGTAAAAGAAAATGATAATGCCTCAATCTCATTAGTTGCTTCAGGCAGTGAGCTTCAATTAATCCTGGATGCTGCTGAAGCACTAGAAAAAGATTTTGGCATAGCATCTAATGTAATTTCCATGCCATGCTTGGATAGATTTTTAGATAACGAAGATGATTATCATTCCTCAATATTGAAACCAAATCTCCCAATACTGGTTGTTGAGCTATCGCATCCTAATTCTTGGTATAAGTTACTAAATAAGAAAGACAAAGTTCTTGGGATTGAAACTTTTGGTGAGTCAGCACCTGCTAATATTTTGCTTGAACATTTTGGATTTACTACCTCAAATGTTGTTGAGATGGCAAAATCTTTAGTAGATGAATAAATTATCACAACTAGACATTAACAATAAAAACCTTGTTATTAGGGTAGACATGAATGTGCCCATCATAGATGGAAGGGTTGCTGATGATACAAGAATTCAAGCCTGTTTACCTACTATTAAAAAATCATTAAATAGCGGAGCAAAAATTTTACTAGTAAGTCATTTAGGAAGGCCTATTGAGGGCAGTTTTGACAATAACCTTTCTTTGAGACCTGTTGCTGATCACTTGTCAAAAATTCTAGATTTGAAAGTAGGATTAATCTCAGAACCTAGCAACTCATCAATATTCAATGGGTCCTCAGATGTGCAAATGTTAGAAAATGTTAGATTTTTTGCTGGTGAAAAAGTTAATGATATTGAGCTAGGGAAGTCTCTTGGGTGTTTAGGTGACATATATGTTTTTGATGCATTTGGCACATCTCATAGAGAGCAAGCCTCAACTCATGCTGCAATAGTTTATGCTTCCATTGCATGTGCCGGTCTTTTGCTTGAAGAAGAAATAAAGTCATTAACTAAAGCATTAAATCAATCAAAAAATCCCTATACCGCTATTATTGGGGGAGCAAAAGTTTCAACGAAACTAGATCTCATTAAAAATATTAATGCAAAAGCAGATCATGTTATTGTCGGTGGCGGCATTGCTAATACCTTTATAAAGGCTGCAGGCTATGAGGTTGGCCAATCTTTATATGAAGAATCTATGATAGATACGGCAAAAGAGCTTCTAAAATCAAATAAAATTGTTTTACCTCAAACAGTTGTTACTGCTTTAAGCTTTGAGGGAGAAAGTATAAAAGAGAAAAACATTAGTGATGTTGAACAAAAAGAAATGATCCTAGATCAATATATGGATGATGAAGTTATAGAAATCATCGCTAACTCTAATACAATATTATGGAACGGCCCTTTAGGAGTTTTTGAGAAGGAAGATTTCTCAAAAGGAACTTTAGAGCTTGCTAAAGTTATTGCGAATTCCAATGGCTTTTCAATTGCTGGAGGAGGTGAAACTCTTTCAGCTATAAACAAATTTATTAATAAAGATGATGTATCATATTGTTCAACCGGCGGAGGAGCTTTCCTAGAATTTATGGAAGGGAAGGAGCTACCATCGATAAAAGCTTTAGAAGATAAGAATCAATAAAGGAGATTTCAATGTCATTAAATAGTTTAGAAGAAATAGCTTCTTATATAGTATCTGAAGGAAAAGGAATCCTTGCTGCTGATGAGAGTAATCCAACTTGTGGTAAAAGGTTTGATTCTATCGGCGTTGAATCAAATGAAGATAATAGAAGGGACTATCGTGAGATGCTTTTTAGATCAAATGGTATGAAAGGTAATATTGGAGGAGTTATATTATTTGATGAAACCATAAGACAAAATGCAAAAGATGGCACTCCACTAATTGATATTATCTCAGACCAAGGTGCCCTTCCTGGCATTAAAGTTGATAAAGGCCTTCAGCCAATTGGCGATTCTGAAGAAACAGTTACGGTTGGTCTTGATGGTTTAGATGAAAGACTTAAAGAGTATGCCTCTATGGGAGCAAAATTCACAAAATGGAGAGCAGTGATTAAAATAGGCGATGGCATGCCAAGCGATGAATGTATAGATGCAAATATGAAAGCCTTGGCTGATTACGCTAAATTAGTTCAAGATAATGGGATGGTTCCTATGGTGGAACCAGAAGTTTTAATGGATGGCGGTCACTCTGTTGATGACTGCTATAGTGCAACCGAAAGGTCATTAAAGTCTCTTTTTAAACATTTAATAGAAAATGATGTAAATATTAAAGGTACTATTTTAAAACCAAATATGATTACCTCTGGCTCAACCGCAACTGAACAAGCGAGTATAAATGAGGTTGCAAAAATGACAATCGACTGCCTACTCAACAATGTTCCATCAAGCCTACCAGGAATTACTTTTCTATCTGGAGGTCAATCAGATATTCTTGCAACAGCTCATTTAAATGCAATGAATAAGCTTGATGGATTATTATGGAAAGTTAGTTTTTCATACGGCAGAGCTTTGCAAGCTTCAGCACTTAAAGCATGGATGGGTAAACCTGAAAATATATTTATTTCCCAAGATGCTTTATCTCATAGGGCAAAGATGAACAAATTAGCATCTTTGGGTGAATGGGATGAAAGTCTAGAGGACGAGTAATTTAAAATTGAAAAATATATCTATTTTTTGTGGAGCTCATGAAGGAAATAATCCTGCTTATGCTGAAGAGGCAAAGAACATTGCTGAGATAATTGCTAAAAAAGGAATAAATGTTGTCTTTGGTGGTGGGAATGTCGGATTAATGAAGATAGTTTCGGATGTCGCCCTTGATAATGGCGTTAATGCAATAGGCATATCTTTAAGATCGCTTTATGAACTCGAAATGGTCAACCCAAGACTTGATGAAATTGTTGTTGCAGAAAGCTTGCTTGATAGAAAAGATGTATTTATGAACAGATCAGATGCTTTTATTGTTCTTCCTGGCGGCGTTGGTTCTTTAGATGAACTTGCTGAAGTTATGGCTAGTAATCAACTCGGCATAATTAATAAACCAGTGGGTATTTTGAATACGGATGGTTATTACGATCATTTAATAGCATGGATGAAACAAGCTGTCGACGAAGGATTTATTTCAAAAGCAAACTTTGATGAACTAATTATTACAGATTCTTGTGAAGAGCTAGTTGAAAAAATTTTTACTGAAAAAAGACCATCTGATGATGATTGGACTAACAGGCTAGGCTTAAAGTAGCTCCCTTTTAAACATTTATAAAAAGGTTTAGTCTATTGTGATGTCATTTGAAGAAATTAGAATAATATGTATTGTATATGCATCAGTAATACTACCCTTAGTAATTTACTTTAAATACAAATCTGTGCTTCCTTTATGGGTTCCAAGTATTTATTTAGTTTCTTTTTTTGCTTGTGCTATTGGATGGGAAATTTGGTTCACTTATGGCTTGGTAGATGGAGTCCCGGTGGACCTCAGAAGAACGGATGCATTAAATAATTGGCTTCCAAAAGATATCAATTGGTTAATGAATTCATTGGGTGATGCCGGTGCAGTAATGCTTGGCGGCCTATGGTTGATGTGGCGATGGGCGAAAAAAGATTATAACGTGTTTAATAAATGGAGTTGGGATGCATTTTTTATCCTTATGATTTGGTGTATTGGACAAAATATTCTAGTAGAGATGTTTCTATACCATGATCAAATTTCTGAAGGCAAAAATCTTTCATGGGCACCACTTTCTCCACTTGGCCCATACCTTAATCCACTTCTCTTTGAGTTTAATAACCGTACTCTTATGTTACAAACACAAATTCCCTGGTTAATTCTCCCAGCCATAATTTATGGAATTATAATTAAGATCAATAAGAAAGTTAGCTAGTCTATTTTTCTCTTGAGATTAATAAACCAACTTCAAAGAGTAACCACATAGGTAATGCTAGAAAAAGTTGAGAGAAGATGTCTGGAGGAGTGAGTAGCATTCCAATAACAAAGAAAAGAATAATTAGATAGGGTCTAGCTTTAACCAAGGTTTCTTTTTGAACTATGCCAGCCCTAATTAATAAAAAAGTTGCGACTGGAATTTCAAAAGCAATACCGAAGGCAAAGATAAGTTTTATTATGAAGTTTAAGTATTCACTAATATCAGTCATAACCATTATTGACTCTGGAGCCACACCAATAAAAAATTTAAAAATTATTGGACAAACAACAAAGTATGCAAAAGCTACACCGGATGAAAATAACAATATTGTTGAAATCATTAATGGAGCAATAAATGATTTTTCATTCTTGTAGAGTCCAGGTGACATAAACATCCATATTTCATAAAAGAGATAAGGCATTGTTACTAATAGCGCAGAAAATAAAACTAATTTAAGTGGAGCCATGAAAGGTGAAGTTACCTGAGTTGCAATCATTGTGCTTCCTTGAGGTAATATATCTAAAAGTGGAGAAGCAACAAAAGCATATATTTCAGAAGCAAATGGAATTCCTATCATTGAAAGGAGCCCCATAAAAATTAATATTCTGATGAGTCTTGTTCTAAGCTCTAATAAGTGACTCGATATAGATTCTCTATTCATCCTTTTTAGCTTTTCCAGAAAGATCTAACTCTTCCATCCTCATTTCATTAAATACATCTTTTTTGATTTCATCTGCACCGATCTCAGATTCAATATCATTTTTAAAACCTGAAATTTGTTTTTGAATTTTTTTATAAAACTTTAAGCAAGTTTTTATAAGCTTAGGCAGCCTTGAAGGGCCAATAATTATTAATCCTAATATAAGGATTATCGCAATTTCTAGAAAACCAATTTGAAACAATTGTTATTCGTTTTTATCTTCGTCTTTACTTTCTTCTTTAACAGCTTTCTTAAAACCTTTAAGACTTGCTCCTAAATCAGAGCCTAAAGATTTTAATTTACCGCTACCAAAGATTAAAAGAACAACAGCTAAAATTATCAGTAGCTGCCAAATGCTAATTCCACCAAAACCCATAAGAATCTCCTATGATAGTATTACAAAAATACCCCACAAAACTATTATACCAATTCCAATAGCTCTTATGATGTATTTTTCTCTTTGAAATTGCATCTGCATCTTATTAATTTTTTCGTCATAAGATTTTCTATTTTTGGAGTACACTCTGAGCTCATCCAAAGCTTCGTAAATAAAGCCAGGCATCTCTGATGCTTTCATGAGCAGATCTTCTTTATTTTCAACAATAAATTCCTTCAATTTTAATGGACTAAATTGTTCCTTGAGCCAGTTATCAAGATATGGCTCAGCAATACCCCAAAAATCGAGCTCTGGATATATTTGCCTTCCCATTCCTTCAATATGAATCAAGGTTTTTTGAAGCAGGACTAAAGATGGTTGTAAGGATAGCCCATAGGGCCTTGTACTTTGAAACAGATATAATAACAGTTTTCCAAATTCGATTTCAGATAATGGTTTTTCAAAGATGGGCTCACAACATGCTCTTAAGGTATTTTCCAAATCTATTATATTTGTATCTGGGTCAACCCATTCAGAGCTTATAAAAAGCTGTGCTAGAGATTTATAATTTTGTTTAAGAACAGCTTGTAACATTCTTGCAAGAATATATCTTTCATCATTTGATAGAGATCCAGTAATAGCACAGTCAATAGCAATATAACCGGGAGTATCTGGATGTTTTTTTGAAACAAAAATATTACCAGGGTGCATATCGGCATGAAAAAAATTATCTCTAAAAACCTGGTTAAGAAAAATCATTACTCCATTTTCAGCAAGTCTTTTTTTATTGATACCAAATTTTTCAATTTGTTCTATATCCGTACATGGAATACCATCTATTTCTTCAAGAACCATGACCCTGCTTGTTGTCATATCCAGAAATACTTCTGGTATATATAACTCCTCAGAATTAGAAAAATTCTTTCTTGTTAGATTTGTATTAGCAGCTTCTAGTTTTAAATCTAACTCGCGCAATATAGTACTTTCATAATCTTTAACCACTTCAACAGGTCTTAATCGATGACTTTCTGAATAAACATAGGTACAAAATTTTGCTGCTGCTTTAAGTAGTCTTAAATTCTTTTTAACTTCTTTTTCAATTCCAGGCCTTAAAACTTTAATAACTATATGTTTGCCGTCTTTTAATTTTGCTAAATGAACCTGTGCGAGTGAAGCAGCCGCTAGCGGTTTATTATCAAAATCATCAAATATATTTTCTATAGAATCTCCAAGTTCCTGTTCAATGATCGCTCTTAATTTTTTTACAGAAAATGGCTGACAACTATCGGTTAGTCCCTGAAGATCCTTTGCTGTCCCAACATCCAAAATATCCGTTCTTGTAGACAAGAGTTGCCCAAACTTTATAAAGATAGGGCCTAGAGACTCTAGATACCCTGCAAGTTTTTTACCATCAGGCTTATAAAATATTCCAGACCTTGCTCCAAGGACAAACATTCTTATTCCCTCAAAGATTAAAATAATAATATTCATAAAATATTTGCAGCCTCTAGTCGATCTAGCCTTATAGAAAGATCTCTTAACTTTGATTGAATTTCATTATCCTTAATAGAGTTGGCCCCTTGCATGCTTGAAAGTTTTTCTTTTGCTAACAAAGCAATTGCAGCTGAGGTGTTTCCAAAATATCTATCAATTAGAAAAATAAAATCAAGGTCTGATTTAATAAGAGCATTCATAACTACTACAGCTAGCTCAATATCACCAAATAAAATATCTTTTTTTATTTTCCTTGTTATCAGTAATTGAAAGATTTCACTAACTGAAGACCGAATTTCAAAATCGATACTAGCTTTTTCTGTAAAAGAAATATCTTTAACATTATTATCTAAAGAAATGTAAATAGTCTTATGACCTTTTAGGTTAATACTAAAACTTATCGGATAAATTTCTTGAAGCTTACTTTTTGTATTAGGTGACGCTTCCTCAATATCACTTATTAAGCTCGATAAGGCTTTTATTATTTCATTTTTCATATGCGACGTGAATACAAACGATACCATTTACTAGATTATAAAATTTACACTTACTAAACCCAGCATTCAATATCATATCTTTTAAGGATTCCTGATCGGGATGCATCCTAATAGACTCTGCAAGATACTGATAGCTTTCAGAATCATTGGCAAGTATAGAGCCAAGCCTAGGTAAGATATTAAATGAATACCAGTCATAAATTTTTGAAAATAAAGGATTAATGGGTTTTGAAAATTCCAAGACGAGTAAACGACCATTCTTTTTTAAGCAGCGCTTCATTTCTTTAAGCCCACCATCCTTGTCTGTGAAATTTCTAAGACCAAAGCCTATTGTAATAATATCAAACGTCTCGTCCTCGAATGGAAGAATCTCTCCACTTAATTGGCAAAAATGACAATTTGAGTAAAAGCTTTCATTTACAGCCCTATCTCTTCCTTCAATAAGCATGTCCATATTGATGTCAGTCATATATATTTCTGTTTCTGGATATTCTTGGGAAATCAATTTAGCAATATCACCAGTACCACTAGCGATATCTAAAATAGTATCTTTTTTTGAAACCCCTGCAAGCTCTACTAAAATCATTTTCCATAGTCTATGCATGCCCATGGACATTGCATCATTCATAATATCGTAGTTACCTGCAACAGAGGAAAAGACATTACCAACATGAACTTCTTTATCTTTTTTATCTACCTCTTTATAGCCAAAATGAGTTTTCTTATTCATTTTCATTATTATCTCTAAAATTGATGAAATTATTGTATCTGCTTTCGCTTATTACTCCATCATTTAGTGCAGCTTTGACTGCGCATCCCTCATTGTTTATATGATTACAGTCATTGAATTTACAATCCTTAGAAATTAAAAATATCTCTGAAAAACCTCGTATGATTTCTTCTTTGTCCCAGCCAGCAATAGGAAGATCTCTAACTCCAGGTGAGTCAATAATTTTTGTTCCTTTGTTTGTTTCATAAAGTGATGAAATAGAGGTTGTATGAACTCCTTGATTATTTGATAAGACATTTGTCTTTATTTTTTTACCTGTAATTGATGTGGTAAGAGTTGACTTACCTGCTCCAGAATTACCAACAAAGACTACGCAATCACTTTCTAAATATTTAATTAATTCATCTAAATTACTTTTATTTTTTGCAGAAATTTCAATCAATTTAATATCGAGATTTTTATAAATATTTAATTTTGATTGATAATTATCATCTTGATTAAGGTCAATTTTATTATTGATAATAAAAGGAGTAATACCAGATAAGATAGCTGTAACTATCCATTTATCTATAAATTCAGTACTAGTTTTTGGCTCAGGAGTAACAAGAATTCCTACATGAGTAACATTTGCTGCAATAGCCTTTGTTTTAATTTCATCTTTTTTTTCTAAAACTGAAATTCTTGGCTCTCTTGATAGGATTATTCCTTTTACTTGTTTGCTATCTTGGACAATCTCTATATTTACAAAGTCACCAACAATTACGTCTTTAATAGCAATACAATTAATATCCGCATCAATGATACGCACCAAACAGCTATTAGAGTAAAACTCTATTACATATCCCGATTGAACTTTTTCCATATAAAGCACAAAATACACTAAAGAAAGGAATATAAAAAGTTATGAAAAGCATGCAATCAAGAGACAACCTTATTTGGATTGATTTAGAAATGACTGGTCTTGATCCAGAAAAGGAAAGAATTATTGAAATTGCTACATTAATTACTGACTCTCAGCTAAATATTCTTGCTGAGGGGCCTAATATAATTGTTAGTCAATCCAAAAGTCTTCTGGATCAAATGGATGACTGGAATCAAAATCAGCACGGCTCTTCTGGTTTAATAGATGAAGTTAAAAAAAGTGCGGTCACAGAGCAAATGGCTGAAATAGAAACATTAGAATTTATTTCAAAATATGTTGGACCAAAACAATCTCCAATGTGTGGAAATACAGTTTCACATGACAGACGTTTTTTAATTAAATATATGCCTAGATTAGAAGCATATTTTAATTATAGACATATTGATGCATCTTCGTTTAAAGAAGCTGCAGTCAGATGGATGAATGAGGCACAAGTATATGAGAAACAAGGCTCACATAGAGCCATGGGAGACATTAAAGAGTCTGTAGCTGAGTTGAAGTTTTATAAAAACTTATTTCTACCTGATGGGTAATTAATCTTTATTAGTTGCTGGTTGAATATTTAAAGGAAAGGGACTTACTTGATCCTTATTTTCTTTTATTTTTGCATCTCCTGTCTCATTTACCTCATCAATTCTAATAATTGCATTCATGGGTATATAACTTCTTTGTACTTGAGAGAATTCATTTTTTAGTTTCTCAGAAGTAGGATCTACAACTAGTTGTTTGTCTTTATTAAATATATAATCTTCGACTTCTATAAAACCATACATGTCACTTTGATAAATTTGATTTGCAAAAACTTCGTAGATCTCTCCGAGCTGGATAAAAATTATCTTGTAAACATTATTTTTTTTCATAATACTTGATTATATATGGGAACAAAACTTTATATTAAAACTTACGGATGTCAAATGAATGAGTATGACTCTGATAAGACTGTTGATATCTTAAAAGAGAAAAAAGGAGTTGAGGTTACCAACGATATAAAAGAGGCAGACATCATCCTTCTTAATACCTGTTCTATAAGAGATAAAGCTGAAGCTAAAGTTTATTCTGAGCTGGGCAGACTCAATAAATTAAAAGAAAAAAAACCTAATCTCAAAATTGGAGTTGGAGGATGTGTTGCAACTCAAGAAGGTAAGAACATTCAAAAAAGAGCTCCATATGTTGATCTAATCTATGGTCCTCAAACTCTACACAGAGTGTCTGACTTACTTGATGCTAATAAATCAAAAGGTATAAAAGCTATAGACATAACTTTTCCAATAGAAGAGAAATTTGATTCTTTACCCGAGCCCTCTTCTGGAGGACCTTCAAGCTATGTTGCAATTATGGAAGGTTGTTCAAAATATTGTTCATTCTGTGTTGTTCCTTATACAAGAGGAGATGAGGTTAGCAGAAAACCAGAACAGATATTTGATGAAGTGGCAAGACTTGCCGAACAAGGAGTATCTGAAATAACTTTTATTGGCCAAAATGTAAACTCATATAAGATGCCTTATGGTGATAGGATATTAAGACTTTCAGATCTTATAGAAATTGTTAGTCATATAGATGGAATAGATAGAATTCGTTACACCACTTCACATCCCTTAGATATGACAGATGATTTAATTGAGGTTTATCAGTTTGTTCCTCAGCTTGTAAGCCAACTCCATTTACCAGTTCAATCTGGCTCTAACAAAATCCTTGAGAAGATGAAAAGAAATTACACAGTTGATGTATTTTTAAATGCTGTAGATAAAATTAAATCTCACAGACCAGACTTAAGAGTCTCATCTGATTTTATTGTAGGCTTTCCTGGAGAGACGAGTAAAGACTTTAATGACACCATGGATCTTGTTAACGAAATCAAGTTTGATTCTTCTTTTAGTTTTATCTACTCAAAAAGGCCAGGGACTCCTGCTTCTAAATTAGAGGACAAAACATCAATGGATGAAAAAAAAGAAAGGCTAAATATTCTTCAAAGCCAACTTAATAAACATCATAAAGATCATAGTGAGAATATGGTTGGCTCAATACAAAGATGTTTGGTGACCGGTCTTGCGAAGAAAAGACCAGACCAACTTCAGGCAAGAACAGAATGTAATAGGGTTGTAAATTTTGACTTGAAAAATATAGGTTTTATAGGCAAATTAGTAGACATTAATATTGATGAGGCATTATCCTATTCATTATTAGGAACATTGCATAACCCAAGAGGATAAAAATTAAATTTTAATGCAGGAAACGCAAACCGCTCTCAAAAATATATCACTTAATCCATCAAGCGCTGAACGAATAGCATTATTTGTTGGTGAACTTAACGGCAATTTGAAACTTATAGAAAAAAGTTTTTCAGTTAAAATATTTCATAAGGGCGATAAAATTAATATTACTGGGGCAGAAAAGGATATTAAGCATGCATCCGATGCAATTTTAGATTTATATAATCTAACAAAAAAAAATATTGAAATTAGTAAAGAGGCTGTGCATCTAACCATTCAATCTCATTTAAATCTAAGTTTGTCTAAATATAACAAAGTTGACTTACTACAAGATGACCTTCAAATAAAGACTCCAAGAAAAATAATAAGACCAAGGGGCATAAACCAACAAAAATATATCAAGAGCATAAATAAATATGAATTAAATTTTGGGATAGGAGATGCAGGAACTGGTAAAACCTATCTAGCTGTAGCAGCAGCCGTAGATGCCCTTCTTAACGATAAAGTTCAAAAAATAGTTTTAATTAGACCAGCTGTTGAAGCTGGAGAAAAGCTAGGCTTTCTCCCAGGTGACCTTTCTCAAAAAGTAGATCCCTATCTAAGGCCTTTATACGATGGGTTATATGAAATGCTTGGAATTGAGAAAGTAACAAAACTTATCGAGAGAGAATCGATAGAGGTTGCTCCGTTAGCATATTTAAGAGGAAGAACTTTGAATAATTCTTTTATTATTATGGATGAAAGTCAAAATACTACTGTTGAACAAATGAAAATGGTGCTTACAAGAATTGGCTACGGATCGTATGCTGTTATAAACGGTGATCTTACTCAAATTGACTTACCAAAACATATTACTTCAGGATTAGATCATGTAATGCAAGTTTTAAAAGATACTGATGGTATTGGAATTACAAAGTTTTCATCATTAGATGTGGTGAGACATCCTCTTGTAAGAAAAATTATAGATGCATATAAAAAATTTGAAGAACTGACCTCTAAGTGAGTCTTTTAATATCATCAAATAAGAACGTCTCAATAAGTGAAGAACTTAATAAAAAATTAGAAGAAGTAACTAATTTAATTTTAGCTGAAGAAAAAATGGATGAAGCAATAATCAATCTAAGGCTTGTGGATAATAAAAAGATGCAAAAGTTAAATATGAAATTTAGAAATAAAGATAAAACCACAAATGTCCTATCTTTTACTAATGACGATATTTCTTTAAAACAGACAAATAATATTGGTGATATTGCTATTAGCGTTGAATATGTTTTAAATGAATCAGAAGATATAGGCAAAAACTTTGATGAACACATGATTCATATGCTTGCACATGGCATATATCATATACTAGGACATGATCATCAGGTTGATTCTATGGCAGAAGTTATGGAGTCAAAAGAAATATCGACACTAAAGAAACTAAATATAAATAATCCGTATCACTAACATGAATCAAAAATCAGAAAACGAAGACGTTCACCCTCCTTCGGGAATCATATATAAACTAAAGAAATATTTTAAGAATCCATTCTTTATAAAGACTCAATCAGTATCAGAGGTAACTGATTTCTTAAAAGATGCAGTAGATTTAAATATTATTGACAAAGAGGCAGAGTCAATTGCAAATAAAGCAATTAGACTAGGAAAAACCACTGTAAAAGAAATAATGGTTCCAAAAGTAGACATGGTTACTGTTAGCTTGGGGGAAGAAACTGATATTATTATTGATCGAATAATAGAATCTGGACACTCAAGATACCCAGTTATAGGGAATGAAAGGGATGATGTAGCTGGAATACTTTTAGCAAAGGATATTTTACCAAAAATTGTTAACGGAGAAGCCGATTTTAATCTCTTGGATATGTTAAGAGAGCCAAATGTTGTTCCTGAAACAAAAAAAGCAGACTCATTACTAGAAGAATTTAAAACAGACAAATCGCATCTTGCCGTTGTTATAGATGAATACGGCACTATATGTGGTTTAGTGACTATTGAAGATATTCTTGAAGAATTAGTTGGTGAGATTGAAGATGAGCATGATATTGAAGAGGATGAGATTGTAGAAATTTCAAAAGGAACTTTTTCAGCAGACGCAAAAGTAGAAATAGAGGAATTTGTTGAGTTCTTTAATTTAAATACAGACTTGTTAGAGATAGACACAGAAACACTTGGAGGATTCGTTATTAATCAACTTGGAGTGCTTCCAAAGGTCGGCGATAAAATTGAAATTGATAATTTAACTATAAAAGTTACGCACGCTGATGATAGGAAAATAGACAAGGTACTTATTACTAAGAACTAATGCTAACTAAAAAATATGTAGTTCCATTTTTATTTGGTTTCTTAGGTATTTTATCGTTTGCACCCTTTTCAATTAAGCCCCTGATTTTTCTTTCATATGCCTATCTTATAAAAGAACTTGCTTACAAGAATAATAGTAGCATTAAGAAACTAGTATTTTGGTCTCTTGGCCACTGGGGATTTGGCATGTCATGGATAATAGTAAGTGTTTACTATTACGGAAATACTAATATTTACCTATCTTTAATTATTTTTTTTATTCTTGTATTAATACTCACCGCAGTATTCAGCATGCCATTATTAGTTATGAAAATTAGGTTATTTAATAGGTTTAAATACGAAAGAGTTGGAGAAATCTTATATATAAGTAGCTTACTTATTCTAAGCGAGTGGTCTATGTATTATCTCCTTAATGGTGTTCCATGGATTATTCCAGGAATTATATTTTTAGATACCATTACTCAAAATTTATACCCTATTCTAGGTGTAGCTGGTGGATCTTTTATCATATATTTTTTATCAGCTTTAATGGCCATATCTTGGATAAAAAATAAAAGATTATCCTATGCTTTTTTTATACTTACATTCATTACATTATTACCAAATACTTTATACAAGAATCAAACAATTGAAGATATAAATGTTTCTATAATACAGCCTGCATCCGACCCATTTTTAAAATATTCAAATGGCTATAAAAAAATTATAGAAACTAATCTCTTAAAGCTGTATAGAAATAGATCTAAAGAGTCTCATATAGTTATCTTTCCAGAAGCAGAGTTACCTTATGCTTTGGAAAGTAAAGAATTCAATGAATTTTCAAGAAAATTAGATCATTCTCAAGAAATATTAACTGGAGCATGGCATTTTGAAGATGGAAGATTGTTTAATTCCTTAGTAAACCTAAATACTAGTGAAATATACAATAAACAGCATTTAGTCCCATTTGGGGAGTATATTCCGTTCATTTCATCATTAAGAGGGTTAATTGCCTTTTTTGATATGCCAATGTCAAACGTATCTCATGGGAGTACAAAGCAAAACGTAATGAAACTTAATTCTTTTGACAATATCAAGTTTGCACCTTTGATATGTTATGACATTGCTTTTGGTAATACAGTTAGAAAAAGCAACATAAGTTCTAATTTTATGATTAATATAAGTAATGATACGTGGTTTGGAAGTTCAATAGGTCCTTATCATCATTTAGATATTGCTAGAGTAAGAGCAATTGAAAATAATAAATGGATAGTTAGATCAACAAATGATGGATTTTCAGCAATAATTGATAATAATGGAACAATTGTTACTAAAATTGAAAAGGGTGAGTCTAGTATATTAAATGGTAGCATTTCTTTGCTTAAAGAGCGCTCTTTTTACAATATTTATGGATATTTAATACCATACCTGTTTGCATTAATAGTTATATTATTTTCAGTTATAATAAATTTATGTACAAAAAGACTTGCTTAGGACTATTTTTATTCTTATGTGGCTCTCCTTTGGCATCTGATCGCATTATTGAAATTGATGTATCAGAACAGAGGCTATATTTATATAAAAATAAGAGTCTAGAGGCCTCCTACCCCATAAGTACATCAAAATATGGAGAGGGTAGTATTGAAAACTCATATAAAACCCCCCTTGGCGAACATGTGATAAAAGAAAAGATTGGCGATAATGCGCCAATTAACACTATTTTTAAATCAAGAATTGATACAAAAAGGACTGCTGATATAATTCATGAAAAAATAGATACACCCAACGACTATGTGACTTCAAGAATCCTTTGGCTGGACGGGTTAGAGCCTGGTTTAAACAAAGGAAAAGGCATAGATTCTTTTAGCAGATACATATATATACATGCTACTCAAGAGGAGGGTCTTATAGGACTGAAAGCCTCAGACGGATGTATTAGAATGTTTAATGCTGATGTAATTGAGTTGTTTAATTTAGTTAAAATAGGGACAAAAGTTACTATTAAGGCTTAAAAATCCCTATTTATTCATTATTTTTACTAAAAGTTACCTGCAACAGATGATTTAGCAAAATTGAGTTTATCTTTTCTATCTTCATCAGTTGGAGAATCAGCTAATTTACCACCTTCTTTGGCTAATTTAATAAGCAAATCACTTGGTTTATAGGCATTATTGCCTGTAATTTCATAATATTTGTTAAGTTTATCAACTACAATATCAAGACCCATGGCATTTGCATGATGCATAGGACCACCTCTCCATATTGGGAATCCATAACCATTTATATAAACTACGTCTATATCTGCTGCTCTTTGAGCTACGCCCTCTGATAGGATATCTGCGCCTTCATTAATTAACGCGAGAATACATCTATCGGTAATCTCTTCGTCAGATATCTCTCTTCTAGTAAAACCATTATCTAAGGATATTTTTTCATATACTTCTTCATTTTCAGGAGCAGGATTAGGAGCACGAGACCCTTCACTATAATTATAGTAACCCTTTCCATTTTTTTGACCAAATCTGTCATTATCACAGAGGTGATCACCAATTTTCGCATGAAGAGGGGACTCAACTCCACTTAGTTGTCTAGCTCTCCAACCAAGATCTAATCCCACTAAATCCATCATTCTAAATGGTCCCATATTTAGTCCAAATGATTCTATAGCTTGATCTATTTGATGAGGCAGAGCTCCCTCTAAAAGAAGCATATTTGCTTGAGCAGTATAGTTAAATAACATTCTATTACCTATGAATCCTGGAGCATTTAAAGATACTACAGCAGCCTTTTTAATTTTTTTACTTGTACTCATAACAGTAGCTAATGTTTCATGTGATGTATGTTCACCTCTAACGACTTCAAGCAATCTCATTATGTTCGCCGGACTAAAAAAGTGAGTACCCACTACCTTTTCAGGTCTTTTAGTTACTGCTGCTATTGCATCAACATCAAGTCCTGAGGTATTGCTAGCAAGTATTGCATTTTCCTGAACATGCTCATCAAGGCTTTTAAAAATATCAAGTTTTAGGTCTAAATTTTCATAAACTGCTTCTATGGCAATATCTACATCATGTAAATCCTTATAATCTAAGCTTGATGAAATTAAGCCAAAAACCATATCTTTTTGTTCAGTTGTCATTCGACCCCTGCCGACCATGAAGTCGTAATTTTTTTCAATAACTGATAGACCCCTTTTAAGATTGTCTTCATCTTGATCAATAATATGAACAGGTATGCCAGCATTCGCAAAACACATTGCAATACCACCACCCATTGTCCCAGATCCAATAATTCCCGCTTTTTTTATGTCCATAATAGGAGTATCTTTTGGAACATCAGAAATTTTAGAAGCGCTTCTTTCACCAAAGAAAATATGAATCATTGCCTCTCTTTGAGGATGCATTAAACAT
>CABXTT010000003.1 GCA_902515155.1 uncultured SAR86 cluster bacterium
TTGGTCCAGGAAAAAAATCAGACTCAGGCGACGTAACACCTGTAAATGTTAAGCCTGGAGATATTGTTATTTTTGGCCAATATGGCGGAAACGAAATTAAATTAGATGGTGAAGATTATCTCATTCTTGGTGAGAGTGATATTTTCGGTATCGTTGAGTAAATTAAATTAAATAAAGGGAGTAAATAAATGTCAGCTAAAGATGTAAAATTTGGAGATAGCGCAAGAAGCCAGATGCTTGATGGTGTCAATATTCTAGCGGATGCAGTTAAAGTCACTTTGGGGCCAAAAGGAAGAAATGTTGTTTTAGATAAATCTTTTGGAGCACCCACTGTTACTAAAGATGGTGTATCTGTTGCCAAAGAAATTGAACTAGAAAATAAGTTTGAAAACATGGGAGCACAGATGATCAAGCAAGTAGCCTCTCAAACAAACGACGAAGCAGGAGATGGAACAACGACTGCTACAGTATTAGCTCAATCAATTGTCAATGAAGGAAATAAAGCTGTTGCTGCTGGTATGAATCCAATGGATCTTAAAAGAGGTATTGATAAAGCTGTTGCAGCCGCAGTAGATCATGTAAAAGATCTAAGCGTACCTTGCACGGACAATACAGCAATTGCTCAAGTTGGAACTATTTCAGCAAACGGAGACGAGGCAGTTGGAGCAATTATAGCTGAAGCAATGGAAAAAGTTGGCAAAGAAGGCGTTATAACTGTTGAAGAAGGTAGCGGCATAGAAAATGAACTAGATGTTGTTGAAGGTATGCAATTTGATAGAGGCTATCTTTCACCTTACTTTATTACAAATCAAGACAATATGACTGTTGAACTTGAAACCCCATTAATTCTTTTATTTGATAAGAAGATTTCCAATATCAGAGATTTATTACCTTTGCTGGAATCTGTTGCAAAAGCAGGAAGACCACTTTTGATTATTGCAGAGGATATAGAGGGCGAAGCACTTGCAACCTTAGTTGTTAATAATCTTAGAGGTATTGTAAAAGCAGCTGCTTGTAAGGCACCAGGTTTTGGTGATAGAAGAAAAGCTATGCTTGAAGATATCGCTATATTGACTGGAGGAACTGTAATATCAGATGAAGTAGGTCTTTCACTTGAAGGAGCTTCCATAGAAGATCTAGGAACTGCTAAGAGAGTTGTTCTAAATAAAGATAATGCTACTGTCATTGATGGCGCTGGCGATGAACAAGGAATAGCTGCAAGGGTTAATCAAATCAGGGCGCAAATTGAAGAAACTTCTTCAGACTATGATAAAGAAAAACTTCAAGAAAGAGTTGCTAAGTTAGCAGGCGGTGTTGCAGTAATAAAAGTTGGCGCAGGATCAGAAGTTGAAATGAAAGAGAAAAAAGCAAGAGTAGAAGATGCTTTACACTCGACTAGAGCTGCTGTTGAAGAAGGAGTAGTTCCAGGAGGGGGTTCAGCATTAATTAGATGTCTTGAGGCAGTTGATAAAGTAACTGGTGATAATGATGATCAAAGTGTAGGTATAAATATTGCTAAAAAAGCTTTTGAAGCTCCTCTTAGACAAATAGTATCTAATGCTGGTGAAGAGTCATCTGTAATAGTTGCAAATGTTAAAGACGGGAAAGCATCTTATGGCTTCAATGCTGCTACTGGTGAATTTGGAGATATGATTGAGATGGGTATTCTTGATCCAGCAAAAGTTACTAGAACTGCAATTCAAGCTGCAGGTTCTGTGGCTGGTATGATGATAACTACAGAAGCAATGGTTACTGACGTACCTAAAGACGACACACCAATGCCTCCTATGCCTGATATGGGCGGTATGGGCGGTATGGGCGGTATGATGTAAAAACCCCATTTTATTAAAAAGGAGCTACTTGCTCCTTTTTTCGTATAAAATATGTACCTAATTTAAGGAAAACAAATGAGTAACAAACCAAGTGAGACAGAAGTTTTAGAAGCAGTCAGAAAACTTATATTGTGGACTGGTGATAACCCAGATAGAGAAGGTCTTGTTGAAACTCCTAAAAGAGTAGCAAAGGCATATAAAGAATTTTTTTCTGGATATGATGAAGACCCATATGAAGTTCTTAACAAAACTTTTGAAGAGGTTGAAGGTTATGATGATGCAGTAATAGTGCGTGATATTAGGCTTGAATCTCATTGTGAACATCACATGGTTCCAATTGTTGGAGTTGCACACGTTGGATACATTCCAAATAACAGGGTTGTTGGCATTAGTAAGCTTGCAAGACTTGTAGATATTTTTGGAAAAAGATTGCAAACTCAAGAAACAATGACTGCTCAAATTGCAGATACTATTCAAGATGTTCTTCAACCTAAAGGCGTTGCTGTTGTAATTGATGCTAGTCACGGCTGCATGAGCACAAGAGGAATTCATAAGACTGAATCAAGCACAATAACTTCTAGAATGCTCGGAATTTTTAGAGAAGACAACAAAGCTAGAGAAGAGTTTATTAACTTAATCAATATGCCTAAAAAGTTTTAAATGAACGAGGAATCGATACTATCTAGTATCAATCCAAAAATACCCATTATTTTAGCCTCAGGCTCCGAAAGCAGAAAAGTAATGCTGGAAGATGCTGGCCTCAATTTTAAAGTTATAACCTCAGAGGTTAATGAGGATATTATAAAAGAAGAATTTTTACATCTTTCCTATCCAGAAAAAGTTATAAAACTAGCCTCTGCAAAAGCCTTAGAAGTAAGCAAGTCTAATCCAGATTCAATAGTTATCGGTGGAGATCAAATGTGCGTTCTTGATAACGTTTTATTTGATAAACCTGGATCGACAGAGAAAGCTATAGCTAACCTAAAACAGTTATCTGGTAAGACTCATTATCAACATAGTGGAGTTTGTCTTTTTAAAGATAGTAAATCCATATGGGAGTATTCTGAGGCAGTTGAGCTTAATATGCATGAATTATCAGAAGAAGAGATTATTAATTATGTAAAAATTGAAAATCCTATCAATGCAGCAGGTGCATATAAATTTGAATCCCTTGGATGTAATTTATTTTCTTCTGTAAAAGGATCCTCATATACAATTAGAGGAATGCCTCTATTACCATTATTAAAAG
Source organism: uncultured SAR86 cluster bacterium (assembly GCA_902515155.1). GTDB lineage: Bacteria > Pseudomonadota > Gammaproteobacteria > Magnimaribacterales > D2472 > SCGC-AAA076-P13. The sequence continues at coordinate 3,082 of CABXTT010000003.1, forward strand.
CTTTAAGAGACCTTGATATAATTGATTTAAAAAATATTGTATGAAAACATTTCAAGTAATAAAAACTTTTGGTACCGAAAGAGGATTTTCTTGTGCTTTTAGGCAGTGGAAAGCAGATTCTGATTGTAAATATATTCATGGATACAGTTTAGGTTTTAGGTTTACTTTAGAAACTAGTGAACTTGATGACAAATCATGGGTTTATGATTTTGGAGGTTTTGGAGTCATTCAAGAATGGATAAAAAATCACTTCGACCATACTTTAGTAATAGCAAGAGATGATCCAAAACTTAAAGAATTGGAGAGACTTGGTGAGGAGCTAGGTCTTGCAAAAATTATTTATATGGATGAAGTTGGATGTGAAAAATTTGCTGAACTGACTCACAATTTTGCAAGCAACTTTATTGATGAGCAAACTAATCAAAGAGTAAAATTAATATCAGTTGAAGTATTTGAACATGGTGCAAACAGTGCAGTCTTTAAAAGTATTTAATACTCTTTCAGGAAAAAAAGAAGAGTTTAATCCTATAGATCCTTCTCATGTAAAGATATATGCTTGTGGTCCAACGGTCTATAATTACGCTCACATAGGTAATGCTCGAATGGCAGTTGTATTTGATACCTTGGTAAGACTTTTGAGATACACTTATCCAAAAGTTACTTATGTTTCTAATATTACAGATATAGACGATAAAATCATTGATGCTGCAAATGAGTTAAATCTTCCCATTAAAGAAATCACAGAAAAATATACAGATATCTATAATGAAGACATGGCTAAACTTTCAGTCATGATTCCAGATATTCAACCCAAAGCAACAGAATATATCTCTGAAATGATTGAGTTAATTCAAGATCTAATTATTAAAGAGCATGCCTATGAAAAAGAAGGACATGTTCTTTTTCATGTGCCGTCATATTTAAATTATGGAATGCTGTCAAATGTTAATAGGGAAGGTCAGATAGCCGGAAGTAGAGTCGATGTAGCTCCTTTTAAAAAAGATCCAGCAGATTTTGTTTTATGGAAACCAAGTAATGAGAATCAACCAGGGTGGGAGTCTCCATGGGGCTTTGGGAGGCCTGGATGGCATACAGAGTGCTCAGCCATGTCAAAAAAGACACTAGGACTACCTTTTGATATTCACGGCGGTGGGAAAGATCTAACTTTCCCCCATCATGAAAATGAAATTGCACAAAGTTGTTGTTCCTCTGGAGATATTGAAAATCCTAACTCATACGCTAATTATTGGATGCATAACGGCTTTGTAACAATTAATGGTGAGAAAATGTCTAAATCTCTCGGCAATATCATTTTGGTAAAAGACCTATCTGAAAAGTATCATGGAGAAGTAATAAGATTAGCTTTACTTTCCTCTCACTATAGACAAGGACTTGACTGGAATGACCAAGTAGCTCATCAAGCAAAAAAACTTCTTGATAAGCTTTATAAAATTCTTGAGGATCTTTCAGATACTATAAATAAAGAGTCAAAAAATATTTCACCAGATTTTATTGCATCTTTAATGGATGATCTCAATACTCCTGGTTTTTTAGCAAACCTCAATAAACTCATCAAAGATTTCGATTTAATTAAAACAGAAGAAGATAGATCAATTTTTAAATCAAAACTAATTCTATGTGGAGAAATATTAGGCATCTTACAAGAAGAGCCCTCATCTTGGTTTAATGAAGAACTTGAAAATATTGACAAAAATAAAATTGATAATCTAATTGCCACTCGTCTAAAAGCAAAAGCTAAAAAAGATTTTGTCAAAGCTGACTTAATAAGAAATGAGCTATCAAAAATGGGCATTAAAATAAAAGATACCGATTCTGGAACCGATTGGTCAATCGAATCATGATTGAATTACCTGATTCCTACTCTGATATATCACAAACATTAGAAAGTTCTGAATTAATTCTTGCTGATGCAGTAGAAAATTCTAAAACTCTATTTCATACCTTAGTTCTATCCTCACTTGACAACGAAAAAGTTGCCTCAAGGGTAGTAGTTTTAAGAGAGTTTAATAAAAACGAAAGATACTTACGTTTTCATACAGACGCAAGAGCTGCAAAAATTAAAGAATTTGAACTTAATAATAATGCTGCAATATTGGGATATGATCCCGAATTAAAAATTCAACTTAAACTCCAAGGCACGGTTGAAGTTAATTATGATAATGATGTTACTAAGTCTGCATGGGATGCATCTACTTCAAGGTCTAAAAAATGTTACTCAGTTGATGGCGGATCTACAATGCATATTGAAGATCCTTCTAAATATGATTTGAAAGATGGAAATATTGAGGACGGCTATAAAAATTTTGCAGTTTTACTTTTCAGGTTCTCTTCTCTTGAATTTTTATATTTAAAAAGTTCAGGTCACCGAAGAGCTCTTCATAACTGGGATGGTGAATATTCTTCTTCATGGCTCGTTCCTTAAACAAAGTTCATATCAATACATTTATCTATTAATAATGTACTATTAATTAATATGCATATTTATTAGGGTTTTTTAAAAGGAGAAAGGTATGAAGAAATATTTATTAACAAGTCTATTAATGTTAACGACAGTATCTGTCATTGCTGATGGACATATGTCATCAGAAAAGGAAGTTTTAAAAGCACTTTCAGAATACATGGATGCAAGAAATAGTAAGGATTATAAAACTGTTGTAGCTATGTCGAGTAAGACTGGAACTTTAGACACTAACTCAGATGGAAGTTTTCACAAGCCATTAGCTACTCAGACAGAGGCTAGTTGGGCAAAAAGTGGAGATGCTGTAACTCAACATTTTTATGCTGAGGCAACTGCTATATCAGAGGATGTAGTTCATGTTAGATTTTATTCCGAAGGCATGGTTGGAAATGATGGGAGTCTTAGTGATTACAGAACAAGAGTAACTATGAATTGGGTTAAAGAATCAGGAAAATGGGTTGTAAAAACTGCTCATTACTCACCAGCTAGTTATGGTGGCGTTCATAAAACTCAGGCTTCAGATTTTGAAGATTAATAATACCAATTTGCAATTAAAAAGAGCCGACTAAATATCGGCTTTTTTTTGGTGCCCTCTGCAGGAATCGAACCTGCAACTAATCCTTAGGAGGGATCTGTTATATCCATTTAACTAAGAAGGCCATTTACTTTTAAAGATTTTCATAAAGATTATAATCTGCCTATGAAATCTTTGTTTAGATGCATTTTTTTAATTATTTTTTGTAGTGCAGTGGCTTCGCTTGTGCAAACAAGTTTTGGAAAAGTGGAAGTCAATTCGTTCAAAATAGATACTCAAAATGGACAACATTTAGTTTTTGATTTATATAAGCCCCACTCAGCCACCAAAGATAACAAAGCACCTTTTATTGTAGTTGTTCCAGGCTTTCAAAGGTCGAAAGAGGCTTTATCAAATATCGCAATTGAATTATCAAGGAGAGGAATGGTCATTGCTCTTATTGATCCATATGCTCAAGGCCTTTCAAGCTCATCACGAAGCAGAAGATCAGCAACTACAGAAGGGTATGGAATGTTTCACTTGGTTGAGTATGCATTTTCTGGAGAATTTCTTGATTACATAGATATTAATAAAATTGCATCTACAGGTCACTCAATGGGAGGTAATGCGGCAATAAGAGGAGCAAATTATTTTGGTAAACAGGCTTCTCAAAACAATGAAGCATCCAAACTCCACTCAGTTTATGTATCTGGGTATGTATTAACTTTATTAGACGAAGTCCTTAAAGATATTCAATCTAATGTTGGTGTTAGTTATGCTCTGTATGATGAAGGAGCATTTAGAAATGAATTAACTGGCTGGGATGCTTCAAATATGAAGATTGCTCCCGAATCACTAAGAGTAGTTAATTGGGGTATAAATAATGGAAATGAAAATTTACAAGAAGTAGAGTTAGGAAAATATTACGGATCTCTTGAGAACAGTACATTAAGAGTTATTCATAATGAAGAGTTAATTCACCCATTTCAACCATACAACAATATTGCGACAGCAAATCAAATAGAGTATTTTGAAACAGTTTTTGGGATCAATTCATCTATTTCATCATCAAACCAGATATGGCAATGGAAAGAATTAATGACTTTAATTTCTATGATTACTGCAATGATAATGTTGATTCCGTTATCAAAAACTCTTCTTACTTTTGGAGTATTTAAATCACTTGTGAAGGAAATACCCAAAGCCCTTCCAAGGCAAAATAAAAATTCGAAAACAATTTTTTGGATAATATTTTTTTTAGGTGCTTTGATAGCATGTTTTTCTTATATACCAATGGTTGATGCTGCTAAGTACATATTTGAAGACGCTACAAATCGAAGAATGACATGGTTTTATCCTCAACGTATGAATAACTCCGTAATGTTATGGGCTGCATTTAATGGAATAATTGGAATTATTTTATTTACATTATCTTTTCAATTGTTTGGAAAGAAGCACGGAGCTCAATCATCATCATGGGGTTTAAAAGCTGATAGTAAATACATTCTTAAAACTATTATTTTATCCCTTCTAGTATTTACTCTTTACTATTCATTTTTATTTCTAATCTATTATATTTTTCACGTTGATTATAGATTTTGGTTTATGGGAGTGAGAGTATTTCAGCCTGAAATGTTGCTGGTGCTAGCCATGTATGCTCCGTTATTTTTTATTTTCTTTTTTTCAAATTCATTACGAGTCAATGGAGCAATGAGAATAGAAGGTCAACCCGAATGGAAATCTATGATGATTGCAGGAATTGCAAATTCTTTAGGCTTATTTTTAATAATTCTCATTCAGTACATAACTTTTGCAAAAACTGGAACTGTTTTTTGGACAACAAACTGGTTAAGCGTTAATTTGTTATTCGCAATTGTACCTATGATGTTTGTTCTGCCTTACTTTAATAGGTATTTTTTTTATATGACCGGCAGAGTGTATCTTGGACCTATGGTAACGACCTTGGTATTCATAATGATACTTTCAACTAATACAGTCGTGTATTTACCTATATAATAGCAACATGAATATAACGCTGCCGGATGGAAGTATCCGTAAACTAGAATCAGGATCTACAGGACTAGATTTAGCAAACAGTATTGGTCCAGGGCTTGCTAAAGCAGCAATTGCTGTTGAAGTAAATGGTTCTCAAAAAGATTTATGTGATCCAATTATGGATGACTCTGAAGTATCTATAATTACAATAGACTCTAAAGAGGGTCTTGAGATAATGCGTCATACTCTTACCGCTCAAGTTCTTGCAAGAGCAGTTAAAAATTTATATCCAGATACTAAATTAGCTATTGGCCCAACTATTACAGATGGCTTTTATTATGACTTTGAATTCAAGAAACCTATTTCAACAGAAGATTTAGAAGATATTGAAAAAGAAATGAAAAAAGTTATTGCAACTAATTCAGCAATTACTAAATCATTGCATACAAAAAAAGAGGCTATCAAAGTCTTCAAAAAAGAAAAGGAACCATACAAAGAATCAATTATTAAAGATTCAGATCAAGAAGACAGTTTTCAACTTTATTATCAAGAGGACTGTAAATTTGTAGATTTATGTAGAGGTCCTCATTTACCAAATTTAAAACATATTGGATCTTTTAAGCTTACTAAGCTAGCAGGAGCATATTGGAAAGGAGATTCAAAAAACAAAATGCTAACTAGAATCTATGGCACAGCATGGAAAAATGATAAAGATTTGAATGCATATTTGCACTCTATTGAAGAGGCTGAAAAAAGGGATCATAGAAAACTTGGCAAAGAAATGGATTTGTTTCATTTTCAAGAAGAGGCACCTGGAATGGTTTTTTGGCATCCAAACGGGTGGACTATTTATAGAAATTTAAGAAATTTTGTCCGAAGAAGATTGCAAGAAAGTGGTTACATAGAGGTAAATACCCCTCAAGTTATTGATAGAAAGTTATGGGAGGCCTCAGGACACTGGGATAAATATCGTGAAAATATGTTTATCACTGAAATTGATGAAGAGCATGCAAATGAAAAAAGGATAAATGCACTTAAACCTATGAATTGTCCTGGTCACGTTCAAATTTATAATCAAGGGATAAAATCATATAAAGATTTACCTTTAAAATATGCTGAATTTGGTCTGTGTCATAGGTATGAACCTTCTGGAACCATGCATGGGTTGATGAGGGTGCGTGCATTTACCCAAGATGATGGACATATTTTTTGCACTGAGAATCAAATAGAATCTGAAACTGGACTATTTATAGAATTTTTATCAAGTTTATATGCCGATTTAGGTTTCAAAGAATTTGATATTAAATTATCTACAAGACCTGAAATGAGAGTTGGATCAGATGAAACATGGGACAAGGCTGAAGCTGCACTTGAAGCGGCAATCAAGAATTTAGGATACCCATATAGGATTGATGAGGGAGACGGAGCATTTTATGGTCCTAAGCTAGATTTTGTCTTAACAGATGCAATTGGAAGAGAGTGGCAGTGCGGTACTTTTCAATTAGATTTCAATCTAGCAGAAAGATTAGATGCTCATTTTATTGGTGAAGACGGAAAAAAACATAATCCTGTAATGATACATAGAGCTGTATTAGGTTCTTTTGAAAGATTTATAGGCATTCTTATTGAAAATTATGCAGGAAAACTTCCATTTTGGCTTGCACCTCAGCAAGTAGTAGTAGCTTCGATTATTTCAGAAGTTGATGATTATTCGATTGAGATTTTAGAATTACTTAAAAAACAGGGTATTAGGGCTGAAGTTGACCTAAGAAATGAAAAAATTAGCTATAAAGTAAGAGAGCATAGCTCCAAAAAAGTACCAATTATTTTAGCAATTGGTAAAAATGAAATGAATGACAAAACTGTTTCAATTAGAAGAATAGGTAGCAAAGAAACCAATGTACTTCAATTAGACGATGCTATAAATGAAATCGTAAAATCTAACAATTTATAGCCATTATGCTTGCTAAAATATTTATTCTTCCAATTAGATTTTATCGTTATTTTATATCTCCGTTGTTTCCACCTTCATGCAGATTTCAACCGACATGTTCGCAATATGCTATTGAATCGATAGAAAAATACGGAATTTTAAAAGGTTCATACATGTCAATTGTAAGAATATCAAAGTGCCATCCTTGGCATACGGAAAAAAGCTAAGAGCCTATAAGTATAGGTATTTTATATACATTTTGTAGTAAATAATTTAATTTATATAATGTACCTATTTTCTATATATATAGTCTATTTAATGATATAGTTTGAGGACACAAAGTTCTATAAAGCCAATAGGGGGGTTTAATTATGAACAAATTATCTAGATTTACATTAGCTAGTTTAGGTTTTCTTTTCTTTATATCTTCGAGTGTTATTTCGCAAGAAATAGAGGAAGTTGTTGTTACGGCTACTAAAAAAGCTGAATCAATTCAAGACCTAGCTTTATCAATAGAGGCTTTCACAGCCGAAAGCATGGAAGAAAATATGATTGAAGATGCATCTGATCTTCAAGAAGTTGTTCCAGGCTTGATAGTTGATAAAGGAATAGGATCAGGCGTATCTTATGCAATAAGAGGAACTGGTTCGTATGGAGTAGGTGCTGCAGTTGTGGGAGCAGTTGTTGTGGCAACCAACGGTCATGACTCTAGCTCGTCAGCTTTCGCAGACATTGGTTTTTTTGATGTTGAACGTGTTGAGGTATTGAAAGGACCTCAAGGTACTTTATTTGGAAGAAATGCAGTTGTAGGTGCTATTAATGTCATTACTGCAAGACCAACATCAGAATATGAGGGAGGTATGAATGTTGATATGGGCAATTTTGGTTCTGAAGATATTACAGGTGTATTTAATATGCCTGTTTCTGATTCTCTTAGAGCAAGAATTGCATTTACAACTACCAAAAGAGACGGTTTCACAAGAAATGTAAGAGATAACTCATTCTTTAATGATAAAGATGCTTATGGAGCCAGAATTTCTATAGATAAAGACATAGGCGACTCTTCTATACTTAAGTTTACTTATGATATGTACCAAGCTGATGACAATAGAAACAATATTGGAGCTCCATATTGTGAAAGTCATGCATTATATGGTTGTAATCCTTTAACGGTTGGTACACCTAATGTTCCATCTGATTCAAGAGGAAGTACAGCAGCACTATTTAATGTTGTTGCCGGTCTTGAAGCATCAGCATATGTTAATCAATATGCTGGAACTACAACTCCTAACAGTTTTCGTGAAGCATACATAACAAGAAATCCTATTCATAAATCTGACTATAGTTTTGGTCAATTAGAATTTCAAACTGAATTATCAGATTCGTTAACACTTGTTGCTAAAATTTCACATCAGGTTAGAGATTATTTCCATATGGTTGATAATGATTATTCGCATTCAACTAAACCATATCCTGGAATTTTAGCTTCTATCGGCCTTCCACCTGTTTCGTTTAGTGGAACTTTTGGTGGTACTTTTAACGGAGATGATTATAGTTTTACCGAATTAGTAGATACTGAAAGAACTTATGAATTCTCAAATTCAGAATTTAATACAAATCAGGCAGAGATTTCAATTGTTTCTGATTATGATGGAGCAGTAAACTTTGTTCTTGGAGCTTATCAGTATGATTCAAGAAGTCATAACAGATATCAAGTTCAAACAGCTGCATGGAACTTAACAGGCAACTTTGGCAAACATCCATATTCAAATCTACCTAACTTCAGCATGTTTAAGGCTTACGGTGGAATACCTTTTTATCAAACTTTAATTTTAGGAGGATTAAGTGGAAGTGATAATTGCGCACTTGGTGGAACACCAATTGGTAATGCTGCCGGAATTCCGCCAGCTGCTAATGGAGGAACTCCAAACACAACAAATCCTAATTGTTTAGGCTTCTTATTAGCTGCTCAAGGTATTAACCCTTATCACATACCAACAGAATTAGCAGGTTATCTTAATGATGACCATGTAAGAACTAAATCTACTGCTATCTTTGGTGAGTTATATGTAGACCTTTCTGAAGTTACTAAGTTAACTCTTGGTCTTAGATATAATGACGATACAGTTAAAGATACAATTATGACTTGTTTAACAGACTTTGATTGTCCTAACTATCCTCAATCTCAATGGGATTCTGGTAAGTATGGATTTCACCCAACCGTTGAGATAGTCAAAGATGATGCTTTAGCTTATAAATTAGCTATTCAGCATAACATCACGGATGATCGAATGATTTATGCTAGTTATACAACAGCTGTAAAAGCTGGTGGTAATAACCCAGTCATTGGAACGACTCCAGATCCATACGATCAAGAAGAAACAGGTGTTTTTGAAGTAGGAACCAAAAGTATTCTATTTAATGGAGCCATGCTATTTAATGCTTCCATATTTATGAATGATACAAAAGGCATGCTTATATCTAATATTGAAAATGCTGGTTCTGTTAACTATAACGTTGATGCTGAGATTAAAGGTTTTGAAGGTAATATGGTTGCTTTCTTAAGTGAAACTGCAAGCATTGATGTTAGTTGGTTATTAGTTGAGAGTGAGCTTGGTGATCAAAGAATGCCAGATCCTCTTAATCCTGCTGGTTTAGTAGCATTAATGGATGTCAATCCTGCTGCCTTTATCCCCGGAGTGGGTTGTGCAACAGCAACAGGCCTATGTGGTCCTGCTGCATTTGGTGCAGGAGTTCAAGGCTTACCTTTAGACCCTCAAGGAGCAGTTCAATACGGATATGGTGTCAATGCAGCTGGAAATGTTGTTCCAGTATTTAAATCTGCTGGATACTTATGTTTAGGAGTATTTAACCCATTGGGTGGTGTAGACTGTCCTGCTTCAGATTCAGGTGGTACTGTTTCTATAAGCGGTAATTCATTGCCTCAGTCTCCAGAAAGTTCATACAGTATTGGTATTAACAAAGATATGATCTCAGACAACGGTGTCACAAAAATGAGAGTAGCATACAGATATCAAGCCGAGAGAGAAGGGAATGTCTTTAATCAGGCAAGAGCTAGAATGCCTGAAACAGAATATTTAGATGTATCCTTTAACTATGTCCCAAATGATGGAAATTGGAACTTAAAGTTATATGTTAAAAATTTAAATGATGACCAGTTTATTGGAACATGGGCTGCATCTAGTGCACTGCAAGGTGGAGCACAATTTGCAACATATACTGATCCTAGAACTTATGGAATATCGTTTGGAACAACATTTTAAATAAGACTTAATATAAAAAGGCTGGTTTTAACCAGCCTTTTTTTTATATATTAATTAATGTTGATATTTTTTTTATATAAAATTTGTATGCAATATATAGTCAATTTTCCCTGAAGTAGCCTAATCTAGTCATATTAATTGACATCATTTGGGGGATTTTTCATGTCGAAATCATCTAGCTTTTTTAAAAGTATATTTTTTATAAACCTTTTTATATTTTCATCTATTACTGTTGCTCAAGAAGTTGAAGAAGTAATTGTTACTGCTACAAAAAAGAGTGAGTCTGTTCAGGATCTTGCTTTTTCTATTGAAGCTCTTTCTGCAGAACAACTTGAACAAGATCAGATTTATGACCTTCAGGATCTTCAAGAAGTTATTCCTGGATTTATAGCTGATAAAGGGGTTGCATCTGGAGGACTCTATTCATTGAGAGGATTATTATCTAGAAATATTTCTTCAGCATCAGTGGATTCACTTTCCATGAATATAAATGGACATAGTATCAATTCTTCAAGTATGACAAATATTGGATTTTTTGATATTGAAAGAATAGAAGTTAAAAAAGGACCAGTAGGAACTCTAAACGGCAGAAGCGGCGCACTTGGAAAAATTGATGTTATTACTGCAAGGCCTTCAGGGGAGCTTGATGGATCAATTGATATTGAAGCGGGTAATTACAACTCTAAAAAGATTACTTCAATTATTAATTTACCACTTTCCGACTCACTAAATTCAAGATTGGCGTTTATGACTTTCACCAGAGATGGGATGATGTATAACACAAATCTTGATTCACCATTTGACGATAGAGACGATACAGCAATGAGGCTTTCGATGGATTGGGATATATCTGATTCAACAATGCTCAAATTTACCTATTCAATGAACGAAGCAGAGGATAATAGATCGCAACAAGATGTTGTCTATTGTGCGCAAGATCCTTTCTTTGGTTGTTCACCTTATAGTGTTGGACTTCAAGGTTCGACTGCAGACTCTCGAGGTGAAGTTGGCGGCTTATTAGGATTAGTAGCTTTTGGAATGCCTAGCACTGGAATAATTAATAGTTATGCTGGAGCAGGTTCTAACGCTATTCGAGGAAGAGTTGCTTTAGATAGAAATCCACTTCATGCAAGCAAAAACGAATTTAGTAATCTAGAGCTTGTAACTGATATTACTGATGAGCTTCAATTTGTTGCAAAGTATTCATATGGAACTAGAAAATTTAAGCAGATTGATGATAATGATATGTCCTTAGCTACTGTCCCATTTATGGGTGCATTAGGTCCTCTTGTAGGTGAGGGTTGTTTTAGAGATTTTTGTGAAACTGTCGATGGCCCAAGAAAATATTCAATGATCCATATTGATTATGAAAATCAAAATGCTGAGATAAATTTAATTTCTAATTACGATGGTGCTTTCAACTTTACTGTAGGTGCTTATCAATATAAGTCTAAAAATGACAACGAAACTAATATTGCAACTGGAGCAAGTTCATTCTTAATGGATTTAGGAACACATCCATACTTTCCTACTTTAAACTTTCTTTCTGGTGGAGCACCAATAGGTGGTAAAGGTGGCGCTGCATATTATCAAGAAATAGGTACATGGATAGCAACAGGCAGTGCTGTTGGGTGGACTCATCCTGCAACACAGGCAGCATTAGCTGCAGCTTTACCAGTATCTTCTAAAACTACACCGCGTGATGGCCACGGACTGATACTTGATAATCATATTGGTATTACAGAAAAATCAATATTTGGTGAGATGTATTTTGATTTATCTGAGAAGACTAAGCTTACTGTAGGTGCAAGATATGATGAAGCAGATGTTGGTCAAACTCAAATTAATGATACGTTTGCTTCCTTATTTCATGCACTTCCAGGAACAGTTGATACTAAACTTGTAAGAGAACAAAGAAATGTACCAGGTTTTACAACATCAACTGCTGCTCCTGCAGATGGCACAGCTTATAAAATTGCTATTCAGCATGACCTAACGGATGACACTATGATTTATTCCTCAGTTTCAACGGCTATGAAACCTGGAGGTATTAATACTGGTAATAATACTGAAGTTTTAGAAGAAGAAAATGTTACTAACATGGAAATCGGTATAAAGAGTATTCTAGCTAATGGTGCAGTTTTATTAAATGCAACAGTATTCAACACGGATATTGATGGTTATCAAGTAGGTGTTGTTGTTAACACAGGAACTGATGCTGCTAACGCTACAGCAGAAATGACTGGTTTTGAAGGTAATCTTTCTGCTTACATGTCAGAGTCAACAAGGATTGATTTTAATTGGTTGTATACCGATGCAGAATTCACTGGAGATGCAATGATTGTTGATTATCTAAACCCTGGAGCATGGACTGGTCCTTATGGAGGATACATGGCTGTTGATGATAATGGACTAGGCTTAATGTACATGGCGACAGGTTCAAACGGAGTCACAGTATTTAAGTCAGCTGGTTTTAGTTGTTTAACACCACTCTTTAATCCTTTACTTGGTGTGGACTGTCCAACAGGATCCGAAGGTGTTGAGCAAAACGTTAAAGGAAATAAGTTACCTGGAACACCTGAACTTTCTTATAGTTTATCTCTCAATAAGAGATTTACATCTTCAATAGGTACTTTTGACTTCAGACTAACTCATAGATTCCAAGATTCATTCGCAGGTGATGCTTTTAACAGTGAAAGGCTATTTAACGACGAACAAGAGTATCTTGATTTAATTGTGAAATATGAACCAACTAATGCTGATTGGTATCTCTCACTCTTTGCTAAAAACATTAATGATGAGGTTTGGAGAACATCTCCTGGTACACAAAGTAATGTGCAAGGTGGTGGTGTAGTGTGGCAGTTAAATGATCCTAGGATTTATGGAGTACAATTTGGAACTAGTTTTTAGACTAATTTTAAATTAATACAAAGCCCAGTTTACTGGGCTTTTTTTTTGCTTCATACTACAACTTATTATGGAATCATTACCTTATAAATCAGAGTTAATCACTGTTTCTGAAGAGATGTGTGATCACAATGGACACATGAACGTTAACTTTTATTACAAACTATTTGATAAATGTTATACCGATATGTATGTTGAGGATTTAGACTTCACTTCGGAATATTTAGAAAGTGGTTTCTCAACTTTTACACTTGAGGACAGCATCCGCTATTTAAAAGAATTTAGACTTGGTGATAAAGTTTACCCATCTTTTTATTTAAATAATGCAAATAAAAAATTACTTCATTTTGTGGGAATATTATTAAATGACAAGGATGATGTAGCAGCAATATTTGAAACTGTATTAGGCCACATAAATTTAAATGAAAGAAAAATGACAAATTTTAGTGATGATAAATTGCTCCATATTTTGAATTATTTTAAAGCTAATAAAATTGAAGAAGATTTGCCATTTGATCTTAAACTTAAAATTAATGATTTGCAGGCCTAGGAGTTTCCTAACCTTAATTTTTCTTGTTCCCAATTTATACTCTGATACTTTAAGTGTCATGACCTTTAACGTTCAGAATTTGTTTGATACCAATAATGATCCTTATAAAGATGACAAAGCGTTTTTACCTTTGCAAGAAAAATTATCTGAAAAACATCAAAAAGAATGTAAAAAAATCTATGTTAAATCATGGAGGGACGAATGCCTTTATTTAGATTGGAACGAAGAGACTAAAAATGCAAAATTGAAAAATGTTTTTGAGAATATCATATCCTTTGAAGGCTCTGGACCGGATTTAATTGCTTTCCAAGAAGTTGAAAATATTAATATTCTTAAGCAATTGTTTACTCTACTCAAACCTTATGGCTACATTGATTACAAATTACTTGAAAGTAAAGATAAAAGAGGAATAGATACAGCTTACATATCGAAGTACAGGATATTTAATCCACAATTGCATTACATTAGATTTTCATCCAAATTTCGAACAAAGGATACAAGGCCAATATTTGAAGCTACTTTAAAGATGCAAGAAAGTACAATTAAAATTTACAACGCTCACTTCCCTTCAAATTATTATGATCTGCAAATGAGAATTGAATCTTTTGAAGCCTTGAGAGATTTGCATAAAAAACACCACTATCCATCCATAGTTCTTGGTGATTTTAATATAAGTTCAAAAGATGATATCAAATATAAGGTTTATGAGAATCAATCACGAGAATGGCTTGTGGCTCATATTGAGGGTTGTAATGCTTGTAAAGGAACTTATTACTTCAACTCCGGCAATTCTTGGGATTTTTTAGATTCAATTTTTATCTCTAAAAATAGAGGAATTTCTTTTGATGTGAGTAGTATTAAAGTTCATACAACAAAGTCTAATACGTATAAAAACTCAGGAAAGCCTTATAGGTTTGATCCAAAGCTTAAAAAGGGAGTATCTGATCATTTTGCTATGGTAGCAAAAATCAACATTTAAGCTTTAGGTATTTTACTTTTAAAGAATATTATTTTCTCCAACCGCCTCTATCGAATACTCTTAGATAAGTTAGTTGATCATGGTCTGAAGCATTTATTACTTTACAGTAGTCACCTGATTCCACTAAAACAACATCACCAGAAGTTAACTCATACGAATCTTTATGCTCTACGCCATAAGAGGGATCTGAACCGTGTCCCTCATCAGAATTCATATACTCTATGACTTCCATAATACCTCTTCCATTTGTTATGACGTAAACAACATCAGAGTCTATTAGTTTGTGTCCATGAGTTGATTTGCCTGGTTGGATAACTGTTTTACTTGCAATTATTCTTTTTAACAGGTCATTAGTCCATACTGCATAATCTTCATTAACATTATGCGGTGACCCGCCAACCCTATAATTAACATATTTTTTTGCCATTTTAATTCCCTTGATTAACACCTCGATTATAGTTATTTAGACACCATATGCCAATAAAATGTTATCAACTGTTGTTATTTAGAACTATTAAAATATAATTAATGTTCGCCCTTTGATATCAGCTTGCCGGCGTCATAAATAGGCTAAAGAGAATTTATAACAAATTTCTCAACGTTGATGCATTAATCTTAGGAGAGAGATTATGAGTAAAACTTATACAAACCCAGAAACAATTGGACTTCATGCTGGGTGGAGAAAAGACGATAATACAAATTCTGTAGCTGTTCCTATCCATCAGACATCAAGTTTTCAATTTGACGATTGCGATCATGCGGCAAATCTTTTTGCACTGTCTGAATTAGGAAATATTTATTCCAGGATTATGAATCCTACATGTGCAGTTCTAGAAGATAGGGTTGCTGCTTTAGAGGGTGGCGTTGGAGCATTAGCTGTAGCATCTGGTCAGGCTGCCTCCGCTTATGCTATTCAGAACTTAGCAAAAAATGGAGACAATATAGTGGCTTCATCCCATCTTTATGGCGGAACATATAATCAATTTAAGAATGTTATGTCTGATATGGGAATAGATGTGCGCTTTGTAGATCCATCAGATCCGCAAAATTTTGCAAACGCAACTGATGATAAAACGAGAGCCTATTATGGTGAAGTACTTCCAAATCCAAGTTTTGAGGTCTTTCCAATTTCTGAGGTTGCTGAAATAGGAAGACCTTTAGGTATTCCATTAATAGTAGATAACACAGCAGCTCCTGTAATCTGTAAACCTTTTGACCATGGTGCTGCAGTATTAATACACTCAACTACAAAATTTATAGGTGGTCACGGAACATCCATTGGAGGCATTATTGTGGACAGTGGAAATTTTGATTGGGAAGCGTTTCCTGAGAGACAGCCTGCTCTTAATACTCCTGACCCATCATATGGAGGTGCGGTATGGACAGAGGCTGTAAAGCCTTTAGGCCCAATAGCTTACATTCTTAAAGCAAGAACTACTATTTTAAGGGACATGGGAGCAGCCATGAGTCCGTTTAATGCATTTATGTTTATTCAAGGTCTAGAAACATTGGCTTTGAGAATGAGAGAACATACTAGCAATGCTGAGAAGATAGCTGAGTATCTTTCAAACCATGATTCAGTTGAAAAAGTTATCTATCCGTCTTGTATGGATGGTTATGCAAAAGAACGAGCTGATAAATACCTTACTAAGGGCAATGGAGGTCTTATGGGCTTTGAAATAAAAGGCGGCATTGAGGCTGGTAAGAAATTTATAAATGCACTAGAAATGGTTTATCATGTGGCTAATATAGGAGATTCAAGAAGTCTTGCTATTCACCCTGGTAGCACAACTCACAGTCAGTTAAACGAAGAAGAGTTATTAGCAGCAGGCATCACTCCAGGCTTTGTGAGACTCTCAATTGGTTTAGAGCACGTTGATGATATTATTGCGGATTACGAGCAAGCTTTAGCAAAAATCTAAAAAATCTTGAGCCAAGAATTAGTTACTTATATAGTTCTTGGCTCGGAGTCTAGACTTAATGGGGTGAAGTTACCCTTAAGCAATAAATATGAGGAATACATTTTTTCAAATTTTGATTTCCAGTCATCTATTGAAGATCAATTAAATGAGTCAATAACAAATTCAAAAGGCGAACTAATTGTTTTTCTTCCACCTTCATCATTCCCAAATACAGCAGCTAAAGAAGCCCTAAAAAAAATTGCACTTATTGGTCTTTCTTCTTGGGGGTGGTTTGAATATAGCCTAACTAGAAAAAATATTATTCAAAATATTAAAAAAGTAAGTACTCTTGTTAGGAGCATTCCCGATCTAGAGCAGGGGATATACTTTACAAAAAGACTTTATTTTTCTGTTGGTGGAATTGGAACTTTTGGTAACTCGCCGTTCACAGAAATTTCAAAAAGATTTTATTCAAGGATTGATCCACAAAATCCGCTTCCAGCTCTTATAATTAGAACTAAGAATCTTAAATTAGATTAAAAAATGAAAACAATAGTTAAAGCCACAAATCTTAGTTATAAAATAAATGAAAAAAAACTTTTTCAGAATATTTCTTTTGATGTAGATGCTGGTTCTGCTCTTCATATTAAAGGTGGTAATGGAACAGGAAAAACTACGCTTCTTAGAATGATCTTGGGCATTTCAAAACCAACAAGAGGTTCAATCGAATCTTTTGCTTATAAAGATATATGTTTTACTGGTCATAAAAATGCCTTAAAACAGTATCTTACAGTAGAAGATAACCTCATTTTGTTATCTTTAAATACCCATATTAATTTAGATAAATATCTTACTGATCTTGATTTGCATAATAGCTTAGATGTCACAGTTGCAAATTTATCTTTTGGTCAACAAAAAAAACTAGCTTTGCTTAGAGTATTTCTTAATGATTCAGATTTAATAATACTTGATGAGCCATGTGTTGGTCTTGATAGTAATTCTCAACAAATTTTATGTTTCTTTATTAACGAGGAACTAAAGAAAGATAAATGTATTATCTTTTCTTCTCACATTCGATTAGATATCGAGGCTAATATATTGAACTTAGATAAGTTATGAAAATATTTTATTTTGAATTTCTAAAATTAAGAAAAAAATCTAGAGGCTGGATTGGACCTATACTTGTTTTTGTTTTAATAATGACTGCCTTCCCTTTGACTGTTGAATTTTTAAATGAAGATTTAGATCAGGCTTTCTTTTCAGTTTTGTGGATTGCGCTAATGTTAGTAATGATGCTTGCAACAGAAGATATTTTTTTAGAAGATTATAATGACGGGAGTCTAGAGCAACTCGCTTTAAAAAATCAATCCCTTGCTTTAATTCTTGGAACTAAAATATTTATATACTGGATGCTAATAGGAGTCCCAATTTCCTTTATTGGTTCATTTTATGGTTTTGGAATTACAAGGTCCTTTGATTTAGGTCTAAATATTTTACCTATTCTTTTAGTGACATCTTATATATTTTTAAATGTATTTAGTTTTGGTAATGCGTTGAGTTTAACTAAAGGCTCTGTTCTTGGAACATTAATTACAATGCCATTAGTTTTGCCTCTATTAGTTGTGCTAGGTAAAGTTGTCATATCTATAAATATTGGATTAAATTATTTTGGATTTCTAGCCCTGCTTTTAGGAATCTTATCGATTATAATAGTTGTAATTCCATTAATTATTTCCTTTATTATTAGGGCTCATTTAGAATAATTTTTGGCTTAACTGCACCATTTATTGTGATAAAAAAATTTATACATCAGTTTGCCTCACCAAAAACATATTTGTTTCAGGTTACCCGTGCATATCCTTATATTTTTGTAATATCAATATTGATTTATATTATTTCTATTTTCTGGGGATTATTCTTAACACCTGAAGATTTTGTTCAAGGTAATTCTTATAGGATTATATACCTTCATGTTCCAGCATCATTTATTTCACAAGCTCTCTATGGCGGTATGGCGATAGCAAGCGCAATTTTTCTAATATGGAAAGTAAAGCTATCTGCTTATCTAGTTAAATCCATTGCGCCTATTGGTGCTATGACTACTTTTATAGCGCTCATATCAGGTTCAATTTGGGGTATTCCAACTTGGGGAACTTGGTGGGCCTGGGACGCAAGAATTGTATCAACCTTAATATTATTTATTATGTATCTTGGTTTAATATCTCTTCATGATTCATTTGCAAATTACGAAAAAGCTGATAAATTTTTAGCTGTTTTGGTATTAGTTGGTTCTGTAAATATCCCTATAATTAAAATGTCAGTGGAATGGTGGAGCACTTTGCATCAATCAGCCTCTATAACTATTTCCGATAAACCTACCATTGATCCATCAATGCTGTACCCCCTTTTTGGTTCAATGATAGGCTTTACAGGAATTGTTGTATGTTTGGTTATTCTGTCATCAAAATTACATATATTCGTTCGCGAAAAAAATAAGTCATGGATAAAGGACTATGTCTAAGTTTGCCTTTAACTCAATATCAGAGGCATTCACAATGCAAAGCTTAAACGGACAAAATCATGGCTTATATGTATGGTCTGTTTTAGCAATTGTCTTTTTTACTCTTTTAATTACTTTTTTAGTCTATAAATATAAGTTAAAGAAAATAAGCAAAAAAATAAAATGAAACCCCAAAGAAAAAGAAGATTAACAACTGTTTTTTTGATCTTAATATCTTCTGCATTTGGATCATTCCTAATTATTAAAGCATTAGATACAAATTTAGATTTCTTTTTTACACCTTCAGAATTATATTCACAAAATATTCCTGATAATAAAAGAATAAAAGTTGGTGGAATGGTCTTAGAAGGTTCTGTTAAAAGAGATAAAACAAATATTATTTTTGAAATAACAGATTACAAAAATTCTATAACCGTAAATTTTAATGGAATAGTTCCTGATTTATTTCAGGAGGGAAGCGGCGTAGTTGTTCTTGGCTACATGAATAAAGACGTTATTTTAGCTGAAGAGGTTTTAGCTAAACATGATGAAAACTATATGCCACCAAATTTAGAAATAGAAAAATAGA
The DNA here is from genome assembly GCA_902515155.1 of uncultured SAR86 cluster bacterium. Classification (GTDB taxonomy): domain Bacteria; phylum Pseudomonadota; class Gammaproteobacteria; order Magnimaribacterales; family D2472; genus SCGC-AAA076-P13. The sequence goes on from CABXTT010000003.1 coordinate 22,713, forward strand.
TGTTAATAGAAGTCGCACATTATTTATCCATATTAGCTACCGGACTATTTTTCTTATGCTTTCTATTTGCATTTATTTTGAGTGCAAAAGATATTTTTGTTATTAACTTAGTTTCTAGGGTATATACCCATGGGTTCTTATTTTTATTGATATCTTTTCTAATTTACGTTTGGTTGGCTATAAATGATAATTTCAATGTTTTATATATTGCTCAACACTCAAATACTAATTTACCAACTTTTTATAAGATATCCTCTATATGGAGCGCACATGAAGGGTCAATGTTCTTATGGATTGTTTTCCTTTGTTTATGGGGAGTTATATTCAATCTTTTTACTAAAAATATCCAAGATCTTAAAGCAAAAAGCCTTGGCGTTATCTCTTTTGTGGCTGTTGGATTTCTGCTATTTTTATTATTAACATCAAATCCATTTTTAACAATTCTTCCTATAGCACCCGAAAACGGTGCTGATATAAATCCAGTACTTCAAGATCCTGCCTTAGCTATTCATCCACCTATATTATATTTGGGCTATGTTGGTTTTGTAATAGCATTCGCACATGCAATTGCATTTCTTGTTAATGGCGACCCTTCAATTAAATGGGAATCTCTTGTTAGAACATGGTCTATTTCTTCTTGGTCTCTTCTTACAGTTGGAATAGCCTTGGGGAGTTGGTGGGCTTATTATGAGCTTGGTTGGGGAGGGTATTGGTTTTGGGATCCTGTTGAAAATGTTGCTTTGATGCCATGGCTTGCTGCTACTGCATTTGTTCATTCGTTGAGTGTATCTATAAAGTCTTCATTGCTAAGAATTTGGACCATCCTTTTATCAATAATAGTTTTCTCATTAAGTTTATTTGGTGCATTTATTGTCCGCTCGGGAATAATTGATAGCGTTCATTCTTTTGCTAATGATCCCGAAAGAGGATTATATCTATTAGGATTTATAGCAATATTAATTGTTATTTCAACAATATTATTTTCATTCAGATTGTCCATATTAGCTTCAAAAAGAAATATAGCTTCTTTTTCTAAAGAATCATTTATATCAATAAATAACATAATTTTTGGCACCTTAATATTCTCTACTATGCTTGGAGTCTTATATCCTTTAATCTATGAATATCTATATGATCAAAAGATTAGTGTTGGTGCGCCCTTTTACAATGCAATATTTATACCTTTAACCCTTATTGCAGGGATATTTCTTTTTTTCTCAATTGATTCAAAATGGCAAAGAAGTGTAAAAATAATTAATTTTTTAAGTCCAATGAGCGCTTCATTATTGATAGCTGGAGCAAGTTTGTTTTTAATTAATTATTTCTTGGCCATCAATGATTATTCGATACTCTTATCTGTGTTTGTTGGAATACTAATTCTTGTAAGATATATGTTCGTCATATACGAATATTTATTCAAACGAAAATATTCAAATCCATATAGCATTATTGCTCATTTGGGGCTTAGTATTCTAATTATATCTATTGCATTTAATAGTGAGTTTAGTTCCGAAAGGGCATTAAATATTAGAATGAATGAAAGCGATACATACCGAGGCTACGATATTAAATTTGACGATCTAAGGCTAGAAAAATCTTCAAATTACGATGCTGTTATTGCATCTTTTATTTTAAATGGTTCAGATGGAAGAAACTTTATTTTGAAACCAGAAAAAAGAAAATATTTTGCTAGAGGCCAAATAACAACAGAAACAGCAATAAAAATATCTCCATTAAAGGATATTTATATGACTATTGGAGATCAACTTGATGATGGAAGCTGGATTGTAAATATACAATTAAATTATTTTATTAGATGGATTTGGTTTTCAGCAATCATGATGGCGTTTGCCGGACTTATGCTGGCATATTCTCTTGTAAGAGGTAAAAGATGAAGATTATATTGAGAGCTATATTAATAACCTTACCTATTTTATTTTTTACATTTTTTTATTTATATATCAATGAAGATAAATATTATCCTGGCGCTGACTTTAGAAAATTTGAGATGCCTATCTTTAAAATAAATAGCTTATATGATGAATCAAATATATCTAATAATGATCTTAAAGGTGCTTATTTAGTTAATGTTTGGGCAAGCTGGTGCATAACTTGCAGAGTTGAACATGGTTTTCTATCGAAACTAAGTAATGAAGGAATACCAATTATTGGACTGAACTACAAAGACAAAAAAGATGATGCAATTAGTTGGATTACTAAATTTGGTGATCCTTATGAGTTAATAATACACGATTTAAAAGGCGAATTAGCATTAGACATGGGTGTAACGGGAGCACCAGAAACATTTTTACTTCACAATGGAAATGTTATTGCTCAGTATAGAGGAGAGGTCAATAAAATGATTTGGAACGATGTATTTATGCCGATTATAGAAAAAGAGGAAATTTTTAATAATGATTAGACCCTGTATTCTTTTTACATTATTTTTTTCATTTTATATGTCAGCAGATGCACTTTATGAATTTGAAAGCCTTGAAGATGAAAAGAGGTTCTATAATTTAATAAAAGAAGTACGATGTCCTAAATGTACAAGCGGATCTCTTGCAAGTTCAAATGCACCAGTATCAGAAGACTTAAAACAGAAAATTATTGAATTAATTAAAAAAGGAAAAACTGATAAAGAAATAAAAGATTTTTTAACTTCAAGATTTGGAAATGATGTCTTGTACAACCCTGGATTTAATCAAAATACATACTTTCTTTGGTTTGCGCCTGTATTATTTTTAATAATGGGGTTAATGATGTTTGTTATAAGAAAAAATAAATGATTTATATCTATTTATTATCGGTAGTTGCATTATTTCCAATTATTGCATATTTACTATCTCAAAAAACAATCAATAAAGGATACATATTTGGCTTTTCAACTATTGTAATTTTGTTTTGTATTTTAATATTTACTGGAAAGTTTTCATTTCTTGGGTCTTTAAAAGAACAAGAAATAAATACTCAAATAAAATCATCAATTTCAAAAGATGAGGCAATGCCCTCAATTACTATTTCAGAGTTTGAAAAACACATAGAAGACACATTGAAAGCAGAATGGATGCAGGCATATATTAACAAAGCTATATCATCAAAGAAGCTTAATGCTGCTGAAAATCTTATTTCTTATTCTGAAAAATACTTTAAGTCTCCTGATGAGAAATTTATTTTTTATAGTCTCTATACAAAACTTAGAGATAGTAAATTTCCTGTATTTGCTGATTCAAATTTTATACTTAAATTAGAGCCGATAAGCGAGTGTGAAGATTTTGAAGGGAAGATTGAATTATTCATTATGAATGGACCCAACCTTCCAATAGCTAAAAAGAATTTTGAGAATCTTTTTTTAGTTTCTTTAAGCAATTTAGATTCTTCAATACCTGGTTTCGATCTTACTTCTGTTTATTTAAATCGAGAAACGACTGACTTAAAAGTTGCATTAAGATGCGTAAATTCTTCCGTAAACTTGATTTACGAAACCTCAATCTTTTTTGATCAAAATAGCGCGTCAAATACCTATAAAATAGGCTCAAATGAATGGTTAAAAAAGGAACAATAGTTTAATATATAGATAAGAAAATAATTCTTAACAATGCAGCTTAAACATATAAAACTAGCAGGTTTTAAAAGTTTCGTAGATCCAACGAAGATATCTTTTCCTACGAATTTAGTTGGTGTAGTTGGCCCAAATGGATGTGGTAAATCTAATGTCATTGATGCAGTCAGATGGGTTCTTGGTGAATTATCTGCCAAGAATTTAAGAGGTGAATCTATGGTTGATGTCATATTTAATGGCTCAGAAAATAGAAAAGCTTCTGGTCAATGTAGTATTGAACTCTTATTCGATAACTCGCTTGGAAAGATAGGCGGCGAATATGTTGCATTTAATGAAATCTCTATAAAAAGAGTAATGAATCGAGACGCTAAATCTGACTATTTTATTAACAGCACAAAGTGTCGAAGGAAAGATGTTCAAGATATATTTCTTGGAACTGGGCTTGGACCTAGTTCTTATGCAATTATTGAACAGGGTATGGTTAGTAAACTAGTAAGTGCAAAACCTGAAGAGTTAAGAACTCACATCGAAGAGGCAGCTGGTGTTTCAAAATATAGAGAAAGAAGGAGAGAGACAGAAAGTAGAATTAAGAAAACTAAAGAAAATCTTTCAAGAGTTAAAGATATCAAAGATGAAATTGAGAGACTAATAAGAAGATTAGAAAATCAGGCTAAAGCAGCTGAAAAATATAATCTTCTAAAAAATGAAGAGTCGCAAAATCAAATAGATACAGCGGTATTGTTTTCTATAGAGGCTCAAAATAACAGGGATAAGCTTCAAAAAAATCTAGACGGACTAAACCGAGATCTTAAAATAAAACAAACTGAATCTGATACAAAGCAATCACAAATAGATGAATTTAGAACTCAAAATGAGTCAGTTGTTGATGCTTATGAAAATGCTCAAAAGAATTTTTATACCATAGGAGCAGAAATTGCAAAGCATGAGGCTGACCTCCAGAATCTATCTAAATCAGAGGCGTCAAACATTGATGCACTCAAAAGAGCTAAGGATAGCTATGAGAAAGCTTTGGAAAATGAATCAACATTTAAAGACTTAAGCCCAAAAGAGCAAGAGTTAAAACTCAATATTTCAATAATAAAGGCTCTAGAAGCTTTAGATCAAAAAGATAGCATTAATAAGCTTATTAAGCCTCTAGAAGACCAGATTCATGATAAACAAGCTGATTTAGACTCAAAGCAAGGTGCTATAAATAGCATAAAAGATAAACAAATTTCAATTAATGAAAAAGTTAAAGATCTTCAATCACAAAGCTATAAAAAGGGTAGCGATATTGCAAGATTAGAGGGGAGTCTAAATAATTTAATAAAAATAGAGTCTCAAAGCAAAATTGATTTAGAAAAGGCTAATTCTAATTATAATAAAGCTCTTGAAAATGAATCGAATAATGATCACCTAAGTCCAAAAGAGAAAGCAGTCAGACTGCTAGATTCTATTATTGATTTATTAAAAAGTTTTGGATCTAATGCTGAAGCTGTAAATAGAAAAGTTTTAGAGCTTAAAGAACTTTTTACAAGCATCTTACAAATTGCCTCCGACCAGTCGAAAAGCTTAACCAAAGAATATCTTGAAAGACAGGAAGAAATTACTCAACTACTTAAAAAAACTGATGAAAATAAAAAAGAATCTCAGGGGAATCTTGATGAAGCCCGTTCAGAAAAAAAATCTATTGATGAAGAATTAGATAATCTTTCTAAAATTCTTGAAAAAGTTGATGATTCTGTTCGAGAGCTCGATGGCAATAAATCATTTACTTCAAATGAATTAAGATCATTAGAAAAAGAAGCTAATACCCTAAGATTAGACCTCAGAACTTATGAAGTTAATTTAGAAAATGCTTCAGTAGTGCTTAAAAAAGCTAATATAAATATATCTGAATTAAATTCGTCAGATTATGAAAATATGGATCTTGTTGGTTTGGAGAAGTCTCTTGATGAAATTCAAAAAAATATTGCAGATATTGGCTCAATTAATCTTGCATCTCCTGAAGAATATTTAGAAAGGCAAAATGATTTATCTAGTTTGATACAACAGGGTGAATCTAGAAAATTAGAACTGCAAAAAATAATGTCAGAATTGGTCGAAAAAAGCTCAAACTCTGAGGCAATTCTCACTGATATTCGTCAAAAGCAATCCAAGTTTAATGAAAGCTTAAGAGATTTAGAAAATAAAAAATCTATTGCCGAATTAGATTTAAAATCTATTAACGAAAAAGTTACTAATGTAAGGCTAGATTTGAAAACATATGAAATTAATTTAGAAAATGCAAATCAAAAAATTAAGGAATCTGGCATTAGTGTTGATAGTATTGATCCATTGAAATATCAAGATATGGATGTCAACCAGCTTCAAGATAGGCTTGTAGACATTCAAGCTAAAATAATTAGACTTGGCGCTATAAACCTTGCCGCACCTGAAGAAATTGCAGAGGAATCAAAAAGAAAAGAAGAGTTAGATATTCAATATGATGATCTCACTGAGGCAATGGATAAACTAGCTGGAGCCATTAAAACTATTGATCAAGAAACTAAAACAAGATTTAAGGATAGTTTTGATGCAATTAACTTAAGAATGAAAGAAGTATTTTCGAAACTTTTTGGTGGTGGTTTTGCAGAGCTAGCACTAACCGAAGATGATGCTCTTAATGCAGGTGTAGTTATTATGGCTCGACCTCCTGGTAAAAAGAATTCATCAATTTCTCAATTATCTGGAGGAGAAAAGGCTCTAACAGCCCTAGCATTAGTTTTTGCAATTTTTGAATTAAACCCTGCTCCATTTTGTATTTTAGATGAAGTGGATGCCCCCTTAGATGACTTAAATACGATGCGATTTATAAATATGGTTGAAGAAATGTCAAAAACAGTTCAATTTATATTTATTACACATAACAAGGTATCTATGGAAAAAAGTGATCATTTAATGGGAGTCACTATGCAAGAAGCAGGAGTTTCCAGAATGGTTACTGTAGATGTGAATCAAGCATTAGAATTTGCAGAGGCATAAATGCAAACGAATATTGATATATATTTAATAGGGTTTTCTGTATTAATTTTTCTAATAATAGCTTTTTTATTTATCAGAAAAATTTCGAATAAAGGGGGCCTTAAAGTAAAAATAGAACCTGTAACTGATGCTTTTGAAATCAAAGATATGGATGATCCTGAGTTACAAAATCAACAAGCTTTTGATTTTCAGGCACAACAAGAGACCACATTCCAAGAATTGGTAGTGTTAAATTTAATTTCAGTAGATAAATCACCCTTTGATATTGATCAAATTTTTGGCTTTATGACTAATTCTAGTGTCCAATTAGCTCATGGCTTCTTTACACATAAAGATGACAATAATAAAGAAATTTTTAGAATTGCAAATGCTCTTAATCCTGGAACATTTGCTGAAGATACTAAAACATTTGCAATAATTATCGCTACTGATCTAAATAATGTGAGCAATCCAATTGAAACAGTTAAAGAAATGGTAAATTTTGCATATGATTTCTCAGAAAAATTTCATGCAAATATTTGTGATGCTGAAAGGATGCCAATTACTAAACAGATGATTTCACATATCGAAACCAAGGCACAGGAAATTATGCGCCTTAAACAACTTGCTGATTTTGATTAATAATATGAGGTCTTTTTAATAACTATGCTTCCTTGGAAAATAATTCAAAAGTTAGAAAGTGATAATAGTCGCTTGTTTAAGGAAGATGTTATAGAGGCATATCTTGAAGATACTGACTTTCAAGAGGGACTTTCAATGTGTTTAGATGCTCTTGTAACTTTTGGAGTCAAACAAGTTCCTGAATCAAATGAAAATGGCAAAGGCTTAAATTGGAGAGAATTTAAAGAGAAAGCATCTTTGCTCATAGAGAGAGAAAAAACTGGACATGCAGCAAGAGATCAAATACTTGAATTAATGGCAACAGCAACCTCCGAGCAATGGAATGATTGGTATAGGCGCGTGCTTATTAAAGATTTACGTTGTGGAGTTAGTCAAAAAACAGTGAATAATGTTGCTAAGAGAATGGGCATAAAATTTAGCGTGCCTGTATTCTCGTGCATGCTTGCTCATGATGGCGCAAAACATCCTAAAAAAATTAAAGGCCCATGTTTGGTAGAATATAAATATGATGGAGTAAGGGTTATAGCTATAACCAAAAATAACAGTACTACTCTATACAGTAGAAATGGAAAGATACTAAGTAATTTTCCTCATATTGAGGAGGCATTAAGCAAACCTGAATTTAATGGTCTAGTATTAGATGGTGAAGTTATGAGTGATGATTTTCAATCTTTGATGAAACAAGTTCATAGAAAAACGAATGCCAAAACTGATGATGCATATCTGGCCTTGTTTGATATATTGCCTTTATCGGAATTCAATAAAGGAAAAAGTAAGCTAAACAGCGTTCAAAGAAAAGACCTTCTTAATGATATTTCTAAAGGTTTTCATTCCTGCATAAAGCCCGTAGATTATATTGTTCTTGATTTTGATACAAAGGAAGGGCAAAAAACTTTTTCTTCAATGAATAAAAATGCTCTTGATCAGGGATATGAAGGACTAATGATAAAACCAATCAATGATATTTATGAATGTAAAAGGAGCCATGCATGGTTAAAGATAAAACCTTTTATAGAAGTAACTTTAAGAGTAACGGATATTCAAGAAGGTACTGGAAAGCATGAAGGTAGGTTAGGTGCCTTTAGCGTAGAAGGAGAAGACGATGGTAAGTTTTTTTCATTAAGTGTTGGAAGTGGCTTAACTGATGAAGACAGAGAAAAATTTTGGAAAGAAAAGGATTCATTAAAAGGCCAATTGATAGAAATACGAGCTGATGCAGTCACTCAAAGTGTTGAAGGCGAACATTACAGTTTAAGATTCCCAAGATTTAAAACTTTTAGAGGTTTTGTTGCGGGAGAAAAATTATGATTAAGAAATCTCAATTAAGATTTTTAGGTATCTTTTTATCAATATTTTTAATTCAGTCATGTGTTACGAAGCCACCTGAAAATCCTGATAATATTTGCCTAATATTTAAAGAAAAAAGGAGTTGGTATAAAGCTGTTATAAGATCTGAAAAGAGATGGAAAATTCCTCCATATGTTCTTATGTCATTTGTATATCAAGAGTCTAGTTTTCAATCTGACGCTAGACCAGAAAGAAAAAAATTGCTTGGTTTTATTCCTTGGTTTAGACCCTCAACGGCTGTGGGCTATTCTCAAGCATTAAACATGACTTGGGAAGATTATAAAGAAGAAACTGGCAATTCAAGAGCAAACAGAAAAGATTTTAAAGATTCAGCTGATTTCATAGGATGGTACGCAAGTAAAGGTTATTACCAAGGTTTTAAAAAAGAAGATGCAAGATCTTTATATCTTGCCTATCATGAGGGTTATGGCGGCTATAAGAAAAAAACATATAGGAAAAAGCAATGGCTTGTTAAGGTAGCTGATAGAGTTCAATCAAGATCAATAAAATATCAACAACAATATTGGGGATGTGCTAAAGAACTTAAAAGAAAGAGATTTATTTTCTTTGGCTAATTATATATTTTTAAGTTTAAAGTCTAGGCTTTTTATTTCTGATTCAAATGGCTCACCAGCTATTACTGCTGATTTAGAATCACTAAATAAATATTTTTCTGAAACTTTTACTAAATCATCAATTGAACATTCTTTTACTTTTGATCTAAATGCCAATCTTTCAGCTTGTTTTTTATGATCTAGTTCGCTCATAAAGTCACTCATAGCTTCTCCGTGTGGTGACAAAGGCTTGTCAATGCTTGAGATAACTCCAAGGACTCCTTCATCAAGTTGAGTAGAAGTAATATTTTTTAGTGACCATTCTCTTGATTTTTTAAATTCTAAGAATGTTTCAGAGCATTTAGGATCTCTGTATGAGAAAAATTTAAATACCCTATTGTATGAGTCTTGAGAGGCACCAGATCCATAAGCTCCTCCTTTTTCCCTAATCGCTGAATGTAGATATCCATTCCTGAGTACTGCCCCTAATACTGTTAATGCAGGAGCATCTTGATGTTTTGAATCAACGGTTGCAAAAGCCTCAGAACAAAAACAAACTTGTGAACCAGTGATCCATCCTATTGAATCTTTCTGAACACTATAAAGCTCTTGATTATTTAATTCGTGAGATGAAGATTTAAATTCTGCAAGAAGTTTTAAGTTATTTTGTTCAAGAGAAGAGGCTGTAAATAAATAATTTGGTGTATTTGAAATTTTAGCTTTAATAGATTTTAAAGTTTCAATATATCGCTCAAGATTATCTTTATCCGTAATAGTTTTAGACAAGTTACTTGTGTTGTTAATAAATCGAATTCCTGATGTTAGATCATTTGTAGCAGCTATAGAATTTATCTGTGAGGCGGCATTGTTCATAGCAAGAACATGACCATTTTGTATTAATGATTTTTCATTATCTGATGAAATAAAGTCCAATAATTCTTTAATTCTTTGTGTTTCATCAAACTTTGAATCTTCAATAGTTCTTAACATTAATTCCTGCATCAAAAGATCATTTTTTTCTAGACTTTTACCACTTAATTTTAGAGCAAGTTTATAATTTTTATTATCATCACTTGGTAACATCACAAAAGATGATGATATTCCACCAGTAACCGATGATTGATATTTTTGAATTGATTCATAGCTGTCATTGCCAAGACCAATATCTGTGATTGAACTTGAAAACAAGCTCGCTACTGCCAACTCATTATTATTTAAGGCATCACACGGAAATAACATTGAATGGTAAATAATTCCGTTTGTACCCGATTTATAGTAATAATTGGTAGTGTTGTTTGAATGAGAAATAAGTGGCGAGGGGTATTTACGTTCTTTTGGAATATCTTCTTTAGTTACTTTAGGGAGAATTTCAGGATCGTCATGACTTTCTTGTCTTTTTTGTAAAGAAGTTGCCAGCTTTACAATATTATTTTTTTCTTCTGTTGTTAAGTTTTTAGTTTTTTCAGAAACCTTATTTTGAATTCTTTCCTCAGTTTTTTTATTAAAATTAATATCGGGAATAAGAGAATAATTTAGTCTATGGCTGTTCTTAATAAGGTGCTTTTCAATTAAACCTTCAACATACCTTTCTGATAGAAGATTACTTTTTATCGTATTAAATGCATTATCTAAATCTAAAATACTTAAAGGATCGTCATTATGTATACATGCAGGAAGACAACTAAGCATAATTTGGAGACCAAATGGCATACCTGATCCTGTGATTTCTCTTTGTTTGATTTCTAGTTGATGTAATGACGAATCAATAAGGTCTTTGTCAATCCCGTTTGCAACAAGGTCATTAAGACAATTTAAAATAAGTTCTTCAACATCTTTATGTTTATTTTTTTCAACTCCTTCAAGGCCAGCAGCAAAAACTAGCTCTTTCTGGTCTGCTTCAAGACCAGTTAAGGGTGAGGGCGATTTTCCTAACTCTGAATTTTCTAAAACTTTCCTCAAAGGAGAGGCTGAATTATCTAATAAAATATTAGACATTAAATATGTTTCTAATAACTCAATTGGATTGTGGCTCTCGCTTAACAACCAACTTATAACAACATGATGATTATTTTCGTCACCAGGTTGTGGATTATAGAAATCTGAAATAGTTTTTGGAGAAGTTATTCTCTTTTCATTTTTAACTGAGATTTCTTCAAGTGAAGGAGTAAAATTATTTAAAACGTTTTCTTTTATGTAATTTTGAATTTCAATTGGATTTACCTTTCCAAAAGTAAAGAAAGTTGCATTGGATGGATGATAATGTTTTTTATGAAAATTTACTAAATCCTCATGCGTAAGATCTAATATATCCTCTGGATTGCCACCACTGTTATGTTTATATGTTGATGATGAGTACAAATGCCTAGACATGCCGTGCCATAGCTGACTTGATATAGAGCTCATCGCGCCTTTCATCTCATTGTAAACAACGCCTTTAATTTCAATTTCACTTTCAGGGTTTTCTTTTTCTTTAAACTCAAGTCTGTGTCCTTCTTGGGCAAAATCAAGATTATCTAGATTTGGAAAAAATGAAGAATCTAAATAAACACCTAATAAGTTGTTAAAGTCTTTATTATTCAAGGTAGCAAAAGGATATGCAGTCCAGTCACTTGATGTGAAAGCATTCATAAAAGTATTTAAAGATCTTCTGATCATCATGAAGAATGGATCTCTAACTGGATATTTTTTTGAACCACAAAGAGCAGTATGCTCAAGAATATGAGCTACACCTGTTGAATCTTCTGGAATAGTTCTAAAAGCCACCATGAAAACTTTTTCATCGCTATTAGAATCTAAATGAACATGCTTGCAATTAAATTCAGATTCATTATATATTTGTGCATTGAGATCTAGTAAAGGAATATATTTCTGGTCTTCAAGATTAAACATAATAAAATTTTATAAAAACATGTACACTAATTCTATGAAAAAAATAACAACGTTCTTTAGCATCTTTATCTTAATCGGATGCAGTGGTATGCAAACTAATATTGAAGTGGATTCTATCGAAACATTTAATTTAAACAATTATAGCGATTTTTCTATAAAGATAAATGATTCAAATGTAAGTACTGAGATAAACCCAATTGAACTTGAAAGGTTCAGGGATAACCTTAAATCAGCTATCGAAGAGAGAGGGCTTTCTTTTTCAGCTGACTCAAATTTAGAATTTAACATTAATCTTATGTCCAAAGATAAAGTAATGTCTAATAGATCTAATTATCATTATTCAAGATATTATTGGAATAACTATATGTTATATGACGATGTTAGAACGGTTACTGAAAATATTTTAAGAATCAATCTAAAAGACAAATCAAAAGATAGCACTTTATGGACAGTTGTTACTGCATGGAGATCTGGATCATCTCAATCAATTGCAACAGATGATGCTTCAAACATTCTCGTTGATGAGATTATGATCAGTTTTTTATAATCAGTTTTAAATTTTTATTAGGGGGGATTAATAAAATTAACAATATTCTTGTATTCCTTTTTTTTATCTTTATATCTTCATGCTCCAATGAGGTTATTGAAGAAAGAAAAATACCTAAAACTTCTAAAGTAGAGAAGCTTATAGAGCATTCAAAAGAATTTGAAAAAAAAGTTTACTCATATGAAACACCTGGTGGAAAAATTCATACAGCAGTTGGATTTGGTATCGCTAATTCAATTATGATTGAGGGTGAGGGCGGCAATATTATTGTTGACTCGGCTGACAGTACATTTGAGGCTGCAGAAATATATACTCTTTTTAAAGAGATAAATCCTAATCCAATAAAAGCCATAATTTATACACATAATCATGGAGATCATACATTTGGTGCGGCTCACTACCTTTCAACTCAAAAAGAAAGACCAAAAATTATTGCACATGAAACAACCGACTACTATATGCAACGCATTTTAGGCATTATAAACCCAATTATTGGCTCAAGAAGTGCAAGAATGTTTGGAACGCAACTTCCAGAAAATGAACTTATTAATGTGGGGATTGGAAAAAGTTTAAGTGTTGGTAAATCACCTCTTGGCTATGTAAAACCAGATACAACTTTTGATAAAGAATTAAAAATGCAAATTGCTGGAATAAATATTGAGCTTTATCATGCACCTGGAGAAACAAATGATCAAATATTTATTTGGCTTCCTGATCATAATTCTCTTATGCCAGGTGATAATATCTATAAGACCTTTCCAAATTTGTACACTATAAGGGGAACAACTCACAGAGATGTAATGGGTTGGGTTAATAGTCTTGATCATATGAGATCTTTTAATCCTGAATTTCTTTTTCCAAGTCATACTAAACCTCTTTCAGGTGATCAAGTTATGGATGCTCTAACAATTTATCGTGATGCTATTCAATTCGTTCATGATCAAACAATTCGCTTAATGAATGAAGGCTATTACCCTGATCAGATTGTTGAAATGATCGATCTTCCAAAAGAAATTAGAGAGTCACCATTTTTATATGAATTTTATGGAACAGTAAGGTGGTCTGTAAAAAGTATCTTTAGCGGTTATCTTGGCTGGTTCAACGGAAATCCTTCAGATTTAGACCCTCTGTCAAGAGTTGAAGAGGCAATAAGATTTTCTAATATGGTTGGCGGTAATGAAAATATGCTTGCAGCGCTTCAGCAAGCAATTCAAGCACAAGATATGCAATGGGCATTAGAACTAAGTGATAGATTAATAGCTTTAGAATATTCACTAGATGAGGTCAATTCATTAAGACAGGATGCATTAATATATATTGGAAAAAGATCATCTAACCCTAATAAAAGGAATTATTTTTTAACATCTGCTATTGAGCTTGATAAAAATTTTAAAGGCTTCCCTCTGGCAGAAAGAACTGTAGAAGTCATTAATGAAGTTTCTATTGATACCTTATTTAGCTTGTTGTCAGTAAGCCTTGATCCAGAAAACATTTTTCAAAATAATTACAAAGCTTGTTTCACATTTTCATCAGGAATAACGAAAACGATTACGATTAGAAATAATGTAGCTGCTGTATCAGATAGCATTATTCAACCATGTAATATTGAAGTATTTGGAGATGAATTAGTTTTTAAAATGGCATTATCTGGCTTAAAAAGCCCAGTTATGGCTATAGCCTCTGGTGAGATAGAAGTTAAGGGAGGCAATACAGAGTTTTTACAATTTTTATCAAGCTTTAGATAGAACTTACCATCTAAACTTATCGAAGTTTTCAGGATTGGCCCAACCTTCTGAATTATTCCAAGATCTTTTATTGTTATATGTTTTAAGATTATATGAAAAACACTTTAGTTTATTCTTAGAATCTCTTAATTCAGTTTGGAATCCAAGCCGAAGCATTACATCATCAATATTTTTGTCTTTTTTAAAATTTGTAAAGATCACTATTTTTTGACTTAATAAATTTTTAATAGTACCAATATCACTTTCAGATAACACAACATCATCGAGAACAACAAAAATATCATCATTACAATCACTAACATCACTGATTTCAGGATCAATACTAATACTTTTCATATTAATTTTTTCTATTCTTTTTAATAAACTGGAGACATCTTGAGATGTAATTAGTTGAGCACTTGAGCAATTTTCATCAACCAATATATTCAATAAAAAACTATATAAAGTCTTATCTTTAGAAATCATTTCAATAAATGTTTTACTGCTTCTCTTTCGGAGGATAGTTCATCGATGGAAATTTTAAATTTCTCCATTGCAAAGTCAGACAATACTAGGTCCCTTTTAATTTCTACACTGCCGTCTTCTAATGTAATGAGAGGATAGCCGCATATAAGACCTTCAGGAACGCCATAAGCTCCGTCGCTTGCAATAGCTGCACTAAAACAATCACCATCATCTGTGGTGTTTTCGCAGGCAATAATAGTATCGAGTGCTGCTTTGGCAGCGGAAGTTGCAGAGGAGGCACCTCTGGCATCAATTACGGCCTTACCTCTTTGCTGAACAGTAGGTAAAAAATTATTTTCAACCCAATCCATATCATCTATAACAGAACTAGCAGTTTTTCCATTTATTGATACGTTTTCAACATCTGGATACATAGTAGGGCTATGATTGCCCCAAATAATCATATTTTTCACATCATTTATATTAGAAGAAGTTTTTTTAGCAATAACTGATTTAGCTCTACTTGAATCAAGCATTGTCATAGCCATCCATAATTGAGAATCTTTACCAGCTGCATTTTTACCAATCAAAGCATTTGTATTTGCTGGATTCCCAACTACAAGAATTTTTGCATTGTCTTTACCATTCTTGCCTATTGATTCACCTTGATTAACAAATATGCCACCATTAATTTTTAATAAATCAGACCTTTCTTCTATTTTTTTTCCTTCATAGACAATTCCTCTTGGAATACTTCCAACAAGTAAAAACCAATCTGCATCATGAGATGCTTCTTCAAAATTATCTGTATATGTAACTTTGCCCATATTCGGAAAATAAGAATCTTCTAACTCCATTACTATGCCTTCTAACTTGCTTACAACTTGTGGAATTTCAACCAGGCACAAATCAACTATTTTGTCTCCAAATGTTCTGCCATCAACAAGTCTTGGAATTAGTGAATATGCAATTTGTCCAGCCGCACCAGTTACTACTACTTTTACTTTTGAATTCATTTTTTTCCTTAATATGATGTTTGAGATTATGGGGTAATTATATTCCTAAAAGTTAGATTAATTCTCGGCTTTTTAAATTTTTTAGTCTTTTTTACCTCATGTTTCCAATATTGCTGAGTTGGCCCACTCATTACAATGAGTTTCCCATTTTCCTGAGGTATTGAGAATTTAATTTCTTTTATCTTATGTTTAAAAGATATATCTCTTTCTTCTCCAAGAGAAAAAGATGCTATAACTGGTTCGCTACCTAATTCTTTCTCATCATCTGAATGCAATCCCATTGAGTCAGAACCATTTCTATAAAGATTACCAAGTACTGAATTAAATTTTACTGAAGTAATTAGTTCAACCTTGCTCTTAATTTCCTTAAGAACATTATTCCAGTTATTTCTAACCAATTTTTTACCTGAATAAGAATAATTAATATTTTGATCGGCATACCATGCTTGTAGCCTAGGAATTTTATGCTCTTTACCAAAAATTTTTATAGTTCCTTCTGTCCATTCAATGTCTTCCATACATGACTCAAACCAATTATTGAGTTGCGATAAATCTTCAGTAACTTCATAAATATGTATTTTTAAATCAGGATGGCCTTCAATGCTTTCTTGTTTGAACATAGTATTCGATATAAATTTTGATTAAAATATATCACTATTTTAAATCATAGAATTAGTTCCAACAAAGGAGAATTTAAATGAGTATTAGATTTGATAATCAAGTTGCTATTGTAACAGGAGCTGGAGGAGGCATTGGTAAAGAGCACGCCTTAGAGTTGGCTAGGAGAGGCGCAAAAGTTGTAGTCAATGATCTGGGTGGAAGTGTTGATGGAAACGGAACAAGCGATGCAGCAGAAGCTGTAGTTGAGCAAATTAAATCAGAAGGTGGCGAAGCTATGTCTAATGGGGCAAGCGTTACTGATCTTCCTGCTATTGATCAAATGGTTAAGGATGTAATGGATAAGTGGGGAAGGATTGATATTCTTGTTAATAATGCTGGAATTCTAAGAGATAAAAGCTTTCATAACGTAACTCTTGATGACTTTAATCTTGTCATGGACGTCCATTTTCAAGGAACTTTAAATTGCACACACACTATTTATCCAATTATGAGAGAACAAGGCTATGGAAGAATAGTTTTCACAAGCTCATCAAGCGGAGTGTTTGGTAATTTTGGTCAAAGTAATTATGGCGCCGCTAAAATGGCAATGATTGGTTTAATGAATACTCTTAAGATAGAAGGGCAAAAGTATAATGTATTCTCAAATTCTATTACTCCGGTTGCCTATACTAGAATGACCGAGGGTCTAATACCTGAAGATTTTGGAAAGAACATGCAACCTGAATATGTTACTCCAGCAGTAATATACTTATCTAGTGATCAAGCCCCTAACGGCGCTATAGTATCAGCAGGCGCTGGTGTTTTTTCAAGAATTTTTATTCATGAAACTATGGGAGTTTCTCTTGGGACAGATGAAGACATGACAGCAGAAAACATTGCTGCCAACTGGGATAATATATCTGACATGGATGATGCTAGAGCCTTACAAAATGGCGGTGAACAAACTCTTAAAATTTTTGAGTTAATAAATAAACAATAAATAATGCAATTATATTCAAGCGAGCTTGCTCCTAGTCCTTTAAAAGTTCTTGTTTTTATTGCTGAAAAAGGCATTAAAGATATAGAAATAGTAAATCTTGATTTAGGAAAACTGGAACATAAGACCCCAGAGTACAAAGCTATAGCTCCTAATTCGAGAGTACCTGCTCTTAAATTAGATGATGGAACGATAATTTTAGAAACAACTGCAATATGCAGATATCTTGAATCTCTTTACCCGGAACCAAACTTATTTGGACAAAGTCCTTTAGAAATCGCATCAATAGAAATGTGGTATTCAAGGATTACTTATGAATTAGCAACACCATTAGCTCATGGATTTAGACATACCCATCCTCATATGAGTCAGATGGAAGATCAAAATAATGACTTTGGTTTAGCGCAAAGACAAATAGGAGTAAAGGCTCTCGAGATCTATAACGAAATAATTGCCACTAGGGCATTTATTGCTGGCGATAATTTCTCTTATGCGGATATTCAGATGGCTATTAATCTTAAATTTTTAGTAAGACTTAACAAACTTGATATTGAAAACTATAAAAACCTGAATGAATACATCAATCAGGTTTATAGTCGTCCTAGTTTTTCTGTTTAAATTATTCCCAGTTTAGAGCTCCACCAACTTGATACTCAGTAACTCTAGTTTCAAAAAAGTTTTTCTCTTTTCTTAGATCAATAATCTCTGACATCCATGGGAAAGGGTTTGTTACGCCTTTAAATTCTTCTTCTAGACCAATTTGTGTTAAACGTCTGTTAGCAATAAACTTGAGATACTCTTCCATCATTGCAGCATTCATCCCAAGAACTCCTCTTGGCATAGTATCTCTTGCATACATAATTTCTAATTCTGTGCCTTCAAGAATCATTTGAGCGGCTTCAGTCTTCATTTCCTCATCCCAAAGATGAGGATTCTCAATTTTAATTTGATTAATAACATCAATACCAAAATTAACATGCATAGATTCATCTCTAAGAATATATTGGAATTGTTCTGCTGTTCCTGTCATTTTATTTCTTCTACCCATAGATAATATTTGTGTGAACCCACAATAGAAGAATATTCCTTCTAGGACACAATAGAATGCTATTAAGTTTTTAAGAAGCTGTTTGTCAGTCTCCTCAGTTCCAGTTTTGAAGTCTGGATCAGATATTTCTTGTGTATATTTTAATCCCCACGACGCTTTTCTTGCTACGCATGGTATTTCCCTGTACATATTAAAAATCTCGCCTTCGTCCATACCTAAAGACTCAATGCAATATTGATATGCGTGAGTATGAATAGCTTCTTCAAGACTTTGTCTCAAAATATATTGCCTACATTCTGGATTAGTTATTAGTCTGTACAGCGCTAATACTAAATTATTTGCAACTAATGAATCTGCAGTTGAAAAGAAACCTAGATTTCTTTTAACAATTGTTCTTTCGTCTTCAGTTAGCCCATCTTCAGATTTCCATAAAACAATATCATTAGTCATGTTTATTTCTTGTGGCATCCAGTGATTAGCACTACCATCAAGATATTTTTGCCATGCCCAATCATATTTAAATGGAACTAATTGATTTAAATCCGCATTGCAATTAATCATCATTTTATCGTCAACCTGAACTCTAGAACCCATCATTTCATCAAGTTCTTCAATTCCTGCTGCTTCATCTAGATTTTTAATTGCTTCTCTTGCAATTTGCGCTCTAGAGCCTTCTTCAATTTCTTTACTTGAAGTAGTCTCTGGCGCAGCTGTATCCATAACAACTGGCTCTGGCTGTTTTTCCTGAGGCTCAGCCACAACTTTAACTGCTTCTGTTGGTGCAGCAGCCGATGGTGAAGTATTTTCATCTTTTCCGTATTCATCCCAATTTAACATTCTCTTTCTCCTTTATTTTATTGACATGCTTCGCAATCTGGATCATCCAGAGAGCAAGCGTCAGGAACAGGTGCTGGTGCACCAAGTTCTTGTGGTGCAGCTTGTGTCTCTTGCGAGCTAACTGCATTTAGTTTTCCTTGCTGAACAGTAGACTTTTCTGTTGATGTTGCAGCTATTGATCTCAGATAATAAGTAGTTTTAAGACCAGAATACCACGCCATTCTGTATGTAATATCAAGCTTTTTACCATCCGCATTTCCTATGTATAGATTTAATGATTGCCCTTGATCTATCCATTTTTGTCTTCTACTAGCTGACTCAACGATATATCTCGGTTCAACCTCAAATGCTGTTGAATATATAGTCTTTATTTCATCTGGAATTCTAGATATTTGAGATAAACTACCTTCAAAATACTTTAGGTCATTTATCATCACATCGTCCCATAAATCTAATTCTTTTAATTTATGAACTAGGTGAGGATTAACAATTGTAAATTCACCTGAAAGGTTAGATTTAACATATAAATTTTGATATGTAGGTTCAACAGACTGTGTTACACCTGTTATATTTGAGATCGTAGCTGTTGGAGCTATTGCCATAACATTTGAGTTTCTCATTCCATCTGATAATACTTTTTTCCTAAGAGTATCCCAATCTAACGTCTCTGATCTATCTACATTTAGATATTCACTTCCTCTATTCTCAGCCAAAATTTCTATTGAATCTTTTGGGAGTATTCCTTTGCTCCATAGAGAGCCTTCGTAAGTTTCATAACTTCCTCTTTCTTTTGCAAGTTCTGTTGAAGCATGAATAGCATAGTAACTAATAAGTTCCATGCTTTTGTCTGCAAAATTGACAGCTTCGTCGCTACAGTAAGCAATATCTTGAACATATAATGCATCTTGGAAACCCATCATTCCAAGTCCTATAGGACGATGTTTAAGATTGGAATTTTTTGCAGTATCAACTGAGTAATAATTTATATTTATAACGTTATCAAGCATTCTGATGGCGGTTGAGACTGTTTGTTTGATTTTATCTTCATCAAGCGCTCCATCTTTCATATGCCTTGCCAAATTAACGGAACCTAAATTACAGACAGCGATCTCATCCGCACTTGTATTCAGTGTTATCTCAGTACATAGATTTGAGGAGTGAATAACACCGGCATGTTGTTGAGGCGACCTTAAGTTACATGAATCTTTGAAGGTTATCCATGGATGACCAGTTTCAAACAGCATAGTAAGCATTTTTCTCCATAATTCCTTTGCAGGCATAGACTTAAATTGATCCATTTCTCCAGCTTCTGCTTTTTTTTCGTACTCTTCATATTTCTTTTCAAAATCTTTGCCTATCAAATCGTGTAGCTCTGGAGTCTCACCTGGAGAGAATAAAGTCCAATTTTTATCTTGCTCAACCCTTTTCATGAATAAATCCGGAACCCAATTAGCAGTATTCATATCATGAGTTCTTCTTCTTTCATCACCTGTGTTTTTTCTTAATTCTAAAAATTCCTCAACGTCTAAATGCCAAGTTTCAAGGTATGCACACATAGCTCCTTTTCTTTTTCCACCTTGATTAACAGCAACAGCAGTATCATTTGCTACTTTTAAGAAAGGAACGACTCCCTGACTTTTTCCGTTTGTTCCTTTAATGTATGAATTCATTGCCCTCACTGAAGTCCAATCGTTTCCTAATCCGCCTGCCCATTTTGACAAAAGAGCATTATCTTTCATGGCTCCAAATATTCCATCAAGATCATCAGGAATTGTTGTCAGGTAACACGAGGATAATTGAGGTCTTTTTGTACCTGAGTTAAATAATGTTGGGGTTGAGCTCATGTAATCAAAACTAGACAGTAGTTTATAGAATTCTATTGCTCTTTCTTCTCTTTTTTCCTCTTCCACTGCAAGGCCCATTGCCACTCTCATAAAAAAGACTTGAGGCAATTCATACCTTGTATCATCACTATGAATAAAGTATCTATCGTAAAGTGTTTGAAGACCCAAATAAGTAAATTGATTGTCTCTAGTATGGTCAATTGCTTCCCCTAAAACTTTTAAATCAAAAGTTTTAAGAATAGGATCTAAAATATCAAGCTCTATTCCCTTATCTATGTATGCAACAAGTGCTTCTGGATAATACTGCTCCATTTCTTCGTATGTTGCTTCATCAGCAACACCTAAAAACCCTAGCGCTTCGCCTCTTATTTGATCCATTAGTATTCTTGCAGTAACAAAAGAATAATTTGGTTCTTTCTCTACTTTCGTTCTTGCAGACATTACGAGACTTGTTCGCATATCAGAAATAGAGACCCCATCATATAAATTTTTGAGTGCCTCTTCTAAGACTTCATTCATAGAAACCTCATCCAAGCCATCACAGGCATCATTTATAAGTGATGCAACTTTATCAATATCTAAAGGAACAAGGCTTCCATCTGTTTTTGTTATATTGATATTTGGTCTGTTTGATATATTTACCTCGGGTGTTTCTTTTTTTCTTTCTTGTGTCCTTCCTGCTCTATATAAAATATAGCTTCTTGCTACCTCAAGCTCTTCTGTTCTCATTAATTGAAGTTCAACTTGGTCTTGAATTTCTTCTATATGTAGCGTACCTCCAGAAGGCATTCTTCTTTCAAAAACCTCAATAACTCCTTCAGTTAATTGGTTAACTTTTTTATGTATTCTTTCACTTGCTGCAGCGTTTCCTGACTCAGTAGCTAGAAATGCCTTAGTAATTGCAACCTTAATTTTATCTTCTTCAAAAGCAACTACTTTTCCATTTCTTTTTATAACTCTTAGCTTGCCTGGTGCTGTTGTTTCAATATCATTTGCAATAGTTTTATTTTGAACATCTATTGTTTTGCTTGTTTCTTGCTGAATTTCCATTTTATTAGTTTTCCCTTTTTTTATCCTGAACTATTCCAAACTCTAAAGAGTATATTTATTTATTTTTTTGAAAAAGTTTTTGTGTGTCTGCAGTTACACTTACATTTTTTCTCTTATGTCTAATATTACTTGTTGTGGATAAAGAATCAAGTAAAAAAACACTATATATTGTGACAATTTCACTTTTTATCACTATATAGTGTGTAAAACGTGTTTTTTTGGTGTTGGTAATTAGTGAATAAATTGTGGATAATTCTAATAAGGAGACAAGATTATGGAAAAATATTTAGCAATCGATCAGGGAACAACAAGCTCAAGAGCGATAATTTTTGATTCTAACTTAGAGCCAATTGCGGACTTTCAGCAAGAATACAGTTTAAGTTATCCCCAAGATGGATGGGTTGAAGCCAATCCAAATGAAATATTAAAGACTGTGAATAACTCTATTGAAAATGTTCTTGATCAAATTTCTGAAAAAATTGCCTCTTGTGGAATAACAAATCAAAGAGAAACAACTGTTGTTTGGTCTAAAGAAACTGGTGAGACAGTTTATCCAGCAATTATTTGGCAAGACAGAAGAACTGATGACTTATGTAAATCTCTAAAGGCTAAAGGGCATGAAGAAATGGTTAAACAAAAAACAGGTCTAGTGCTTGATCCATATTTTTCAGCTACCAAAATTCAATGGATTTTAGATAATGTTCCGAATGCAAGAAAAAGAGCTGAATCTGGAGAGCTGCTATTTGGAACTATTGACAGTTTTTTGATATTTAATTTATCAAAACAAAAAAATCACATGACAGATGTTACAAATGCATCTCGAACAATGCTTTTTAATATCAACGATATGTGTTGGGATAAAGATTTATTAGAATTATTTAATATTCCTTTTTCAATGATGCCTAAAATTGCACCTTGTGACGGAGAGTTTGGCAACCTGATTTTTAATGACATAAATATCAATGGAGTAATTGGAGATCAGCAAAGTGCATTAGTAGGGCAACATTGCATCAATTACGGAGATATGAAATCTACATATGGGACTGGGTGTTTCTTAATGGTTTGTACAAAAGAAAAAATAGTACGATCAGAGGATGGGTTATTAACTACAGTTGCTTATAAATTAAATAATGAAACTAATTATGCACTTGAGGGAAGTATCTATTCTTGCGGCAATATCATTCAGTGGCTAAGAGATAAAATGTTATTTTTTGAATCTGCTAAAGAAAGCGAGCTGCTCATCAACACAAATGGGGAGTCTGGGAATGTTCATTTTCTTCCAGCTTTCAATGGTCTTGGCGCGCCTTATTGGAATTCAGATGTAAGAGGTGGTTTTCAGGGAATAACCCAAAACTCAGATAAAAAAGATTTTGTTACAGCTGCTTTTAAATCAATTTGTTATCAAACTAAAGATATTATAGAGTCTCTTAATAATAAGAATATATTTATTAATGACTTATTAGTGGACGGTGGCATGACATCAAATAATACTTTTTGTCAGCTTTTATCCGACTCTCTTGGAATTGATATTTCTAAACCTTCAAATATAGAATCAACTGCTTTAGGTGCATGTGTTGTATCACAAATATCAGCAGGCGTTTCTCTAAAGGAGATCAGGAACAAACTAGACAAAAAATTTATCTCAAACGAAGCAAACTCAAGTTTCTATATGCATGACTATAATGCTTGGAAGGATTATGTAGAATCATCTATTGGCAGCCTTAAAGATAAATAATTTTAGACTTACCTAACAAAGACTCATTTTCGTTATTATGGGTAACAATTAGACAAGGAATATCGAGTTTGTTTATAACATTATCAATTAATTTTTGAGTCTTTCTACTTAAATCGCTATCCAAATTTGAGAATGGCTCATCCATAATTAGCAATTGAGGCTCCATAAGAATAGATCTTGCAATTGCAACTCTTTGTTTTTGACCTCCAGAAAGTTCATGTGGAAACTTTTTAAGGTGGCTGCCTAGCTCAAGATCTTGAATAACTTCATTAAAAAGGGTTCTATCTTTATTTTTTGATGCAAATAAGACATTTGTTTTAGAATTTAAATGAGGAAATAAAGCAAAATCTTGAAAAACATAACCGATATTTCTTTTTTCTGGTGGCAAAAAAATCGAATCTGAATTGAATATTTCATCACCACACGTTATTAATCCTAGTTTTGGAGCAATTAAACCATTAATTATATTCAATAAGGTAGTTTTTCCTTTACCACTCTCTCCTTTGATCACTCCAGTTTCTTTTTTTTCGATTATGAAATTAATATTTTCAAGTAACGGAATGCCGTTTCTTGAATAACTTAGATTTTTTATTTTTATAGACATTAGTAGGACTAATATAGGATATTTTTATATATAATGCTTCTGTTTTATTAAACAAGATTTCAATAATGTACACATATAAAATTTTTAATAACATTGCAGAAGATGGTTTAGAAATCTTAACCAACAATAGTTATCATCTTGATGAAATAGATCCAGATGCTTTAATAATAAGAAGCCAGATAATATCGGATGAGGATTTCAATAATTCACTAAAATGCATTGGAAGAGCAGGAGCTGGAACAAACAATATCTCAGTAAAAGAGGCTACTGAAAAAGGTATTGTTGTCTTTAATACTCCTGGCGCAAATGCTAATGCAGTAAAAGAGCTTGTTGTTTGTGGAATGCTTCTATCTTCACGAGGTATTATAGAAGGTAATACCTTTGCGCAAGGTCTTACAGGGCAAGATACATCTGAGCTAAATAAATCAATGGAAGCTCAAAAGAAAAAATTTAAAGGAAGCGAGCTAAAGGGAAAAACTCTTGGAATTGTAGGTCTGGGCTCGATAGGATCACTACTAGCTCAAACAGCAGAAATAATAGGCATGAAAATTATTGGATATGATCCCTACATATCTATTGATTCGGCTTGGAGACTTCCTAAAGAAGTAGAAAAAGCAGAAACTATTACTCATTTATTAAATAACTCAGATTATATTTCTCTGCATGTCCCGTTGATTGATTCAACTAAGAACCTTATATCGAAAGATACCTTAAAACTTTTTAAGAAAGGAGCAAAGCTAATAAATTTATCTAGAGGAGGCATAGTTAATAACAAAGATATTATTGAGGCATTAGAAGAAAAAGTTATAAGTACATTTGTAACTGATTTTCCAACTCCTGAATTAGTAGAGAGATCTTCAAAAATGAATGATGTAATACTTTTACCTCATTTAGGAGCAAGCACAAAAGAAGCCGAAATTAATTGTGCTGTAATGGCTGCTGATCAGGTTTCAAATTTTTTAAACAATGGCGTGATTATAAATTCTGTTAACTTTCCATCAATTAAACTTGGAAGGGTTGCTGAATATAGAATGGTTATAGTGAATAAAAATGAACCAGGTATGATTGGAAAAATAACTGATGCCATAGGCCATAATAATTTTAATATTGCAGATATGACTCATAAAACTAGAGACTCGATTGGCATTAATTTAATAGATCTGGAACAAGAGCCATCAGCAGAGTTGATAAGTAATATTGAGAATATCGACCATGTCCTTAGTGTTAGGCTTTGTAAATAAATTATTAATCTCAAAGTAAAATAAGACTTTATTATAAGAACTTATGTTGATTTCTTATTATATGTAAAATTAAGTGTAAATAATACTTGTCAACAGTTAAATAAAATGATATTGAGGCACTTACTTATTATTATAAATAAGCTTTAATAACTGCACATATTTTTCTTAAACTACTGATATATGGTGTTTTATTATATATCTGTATAATTTTTGTTCAACTTTAATAAAACCTTTATACAAAGGGGCTTTATATGGTATAAATAAAGTTATCCATAACTTTATCCACAGATTCTGTGGATAAGATTTAAGTTAATTTATGCATAAACTACAAGCGCTATACAGATTGCCAAATGACTGGGAAAAGGAAATAAATTCATCTGAATTAAAGCTTTGTTTGAATACGACGATAGATTATTTGTGCTCAAGAATAGAAAAAAATATATCAATCTACCCACCAATACAAAATATATATAGCGCATTTAACTTATGTAGTTTTACTAATACAAAACTTGTAATTTTTGGTCAAGACCCATATCACCAAGATGCTGAAGCTAACGGTTTAGCATTTGCTGTTAACAAAGGAAATAAGATACCTCCTTCTTTAAAAAATATTTATAAAGAAATAAAAAATGATATAGGCTTTGTTATAAATGATTCTGGCAATTTAGATGAATGGGCTAAACAAGGAGTATTATTATTAAATACATCTCTTACGGTTGAAGACTCTAAACCCGGCTCACATTCTAAAATAGGTTGGGATAATCTTATTAATTTAGTTATTTGCAAACTAAATAAAAAAGGCAATGTTGTATTTCTATTGTGGGGTGAAAAAGCTATTTCAAAAAGAAAGCTTATTGATGAAAATAGGAATTATGTTCTTACAGCACCACACCCATCTCCTTTATCATCGTATAGGGGTTTTTTTGGTTGTTGTCATTTTTCTAAGGCAAATAAAATACTATTAAAAAATAATACTCAGGGTATTTCTTGGTAGAAATTAAATTATTGTTATTACCCCTTTGTTTTCTTTTAATGTTTCCAAATCTTCTCTTTTAATAATAGCGTTGAAAACACCATAATTTTTTAAATCAATTTTGTTACCGACAACTTTAAAATCTTTTTCAAATTCATAATCAGATTTAATTATAACTGTACTAAACCTTCTTCTATTCACTCCCAAGTATTTCATTCTAGCAACAACTTCTTGACCTCTATAACAACCCTTATCAAAAGAAACTCTTAAAAGATCATAATTAAGCTCAAGTGGTCTATATTTATTTACATCATCAATTGATAAGAAATAATTTCTTAAAATTTTATTAGCTGTTAACCATTCGTTTAGTTTTATAGAGTTATTCAACTCATTTTTTTTGTGACTTAGTTGCAATGTTAGCGAAAAGTATTCATTTTTAAGAAAAGGCTTTATCTTTTCATGATCAGAAATAGAGCCTATTACAAATTGAGAGGTTAACTCAAACGTTACACCAAAAAATTTAGAATAAGTACTCAGATCATCTACGAGTATATTAATAAGACTTTCATCAATTATTATTTTGAAATTATTATTCTCTTTTGTAAGAAAGAAGCTTGCCACTACAAGACCTTTTTGATTACAAATTGATGAAAGTTGATAATCACCATCTTTAATAGAGTTACTATCAGATGTTACTTGACCTTCTAAAAATTTTTCAACTTTTTTAATATCTCCAATAACATCAATAACTCTTAACGAATCTATATAAATGGATCCAAATGATATTAATTTATTTTGTATGTCTATTTTCTTGTAAAATTATTGCTCAATAAAATTATTTTAACTAATGAATCAAGAAATAAACAGAATCTATTGGAAATGCAGAAGGGGTATGAGAGAAATTGATCTTCTTTTGAGAGAGTTTTCAAGTAAAGTGCTTTCATCATTGAATGAAAATGATGTAAATTTATTTGATGAAATTCTAGATTATGATGACCAATCTCTATACGACTATATCTTTAAACAAGAATCTTTAGGAAATAAAGATCATGAAGCCTTTATTGATACTCACCTGAAAAAATTTAACAAGCAAGGAAACTTTTGATGTTTTATTCTGTCTTAATTTGTAAGGAAAAATAAATGAATAAGAATGTCCTTAATGAAGATTCTTTGTTAATTAACAAAGCGCAAAATGGGGACGAAGGAGCTTTTAATTTTTTAATGACAAAATATTATCCAAGAGTCTACGCCTCTTTATATTCTTTTACTAAATCTAAAGAAGATTCAGAAGATATTGCACAGCAAACCTTTGTGAAGGTCTGGCAACAGATAAATAGTTTTAGAGGTGAGAGCGCTCTATTTACATGGATTTATAGGATAGCTATAAATTTAGCAAAGAATTATGTTGCAAGCTCTGCTTATAAGAAACAAAAAGTTAATATTTCATCTGATTCTGTAGAAATAGACTTCCCTTCATATGAAAATCCTGAAAATAGTCTTATGCATTTAGAGTCTCTTAACGGAATAAAGTCTTATGTAAATCAGCTGCCTGAGTCTTTGAGGACTGCTTTTACATTAAGAGAAGTGGATGGAAAGAGTTATGAAGAAATCGCTAATATAACAAATACTCCAATTGGGACAGTCAGATCTAGAATTTTTAGGGCTAGAGAAGGAGTCCTAGAATATATAGCGAAGGAGTTATAAAAATGGATAATAATAAAAATCTTGAAGAAAATTTATCAGCACTATTTGATGGAGAGCTTGATTCATCTGAAATACAAAATGTATTAGAATCAGTTTCTGAGAGAAAAGATTTACAAAAAAAACTCTCAAATTATGGTCTTATAAGTTCTGCACTTAACCAAGATAATCCTAATGAAGTCTTTGTCGATCACAATAGGAATAAGCTAAATTATAATTTCTGGCTTTCTAATGGATTTACTGCGGCAGCTTCTATTTTGATAACTTTATTTTTTATCAATCAAGCAGAATTATCTCGGATGGGTGAAGACTATTCTGCAAAGAATAAATTAGATTTAGCAATAAACAGTGAAGAAGCTAAAAATATTGTCAATATGACTGAAAATAATTTAGTTGATCACGTAATGAGCGTAATAAATAATCCTGATTTCATGAATACAACTCCTTATAGTATTGATTTAAAAAATGTGGGCTTTACTAGGCAACCTAACAATCAAAGAATATTTATGAGAGGCAATGAAAACTTCACTTTACGCATTGAAAAAAAAGATTTAGGCCTTAAAAAAGTAAGGAACTGGAAACATGGGAATAAAACTATCTACTTAGTTCCTCTAGCTGATGGAAGAGTATTAACAATATATGGAAATATTGATACACAATCAGCATTAGCAGTAGCGAACACAATAAATTAATAAGCTTTAAACATACTATGAACAATATTAAAAAAATCTGTCTTTCAATTCTATTTTGTAATTTATTAATTTCAAATACTTTAATTGCTGCTTTGCCAGAAAATATATCTGAATTGGTTGATGAGTCGGCTCCAGCTGTAGTTAATGTAACGTCAAAAAAAGAAATAACACAAAGACAATCCTATGGTTATGGAGGAATCCCAGATGAAATGTTAGAACGATTTGGAATTCCAAGACAATATAGAGAGGCGCCAGAGCAAAAAAGAGAATCGGTATCTTATGGGTCTGGTTTTATTTTAAAAGACAATTATATACTTACGAACTTTCATGTTGTTGAAGATGCAACTGAAGTTGTTGTGTCTCTTTCAGACAGAAGAGAATATATTGCTGAAATCATTGGAGTTGACCCTCTCTCGGATTTGGCAGTTTTAAAAGTTAATGGAGAAAATCTCCCACAGGTAAAGGTTGGTGATAGCGATAAATTGAAGGTTGGTGACTGGGTTGTAGCCATTGGCTCTCCGTTTAGTTTTGATTTTTCAGTTACAGCAGGAATAGTGAGTGCAAAAGGAAGAAGTATCCAAAACAATAATATTGGAAATTATGTTCCATTTCTTCAAACAGATGTAGCTATAAACCCAGGAAATTCTGGTGGCCCTTTATTTGATCTTAATGGAAATGTTGTTGGTATTAATTCTCAGATTTATTCAAGAAGTGGTGGTTATCAGGGTTTAGCTTTTGCAATACCAATGAATGTTGCTGTAGATGTAGCTGATCAAATTATTAGAAAAGGTGAGGTATCTAGAGGGTACCTAGGCGTTAGAATGAGTGAAGTTGACAGTGACTTGGCTGATGCATTAGGAATGAAAAAGCCTTATGGCGCCTTAATTAATGATGTGGAAGAGGGTGAGTCAGCAGATAATGCAGGACTGCTCCCAGGTGATGTCATTATAGAATTTAACAATAAAGAAATTAAATTTAGCTCTGATTTGCCTCATGTTGTTGGACAACTGGAGCCTAATTCAAGTGCTAGTGCACAAGTTATAAGAGATGGCGATGAAATAAAACTCGATTTTATTCTTGGAGAACTTCCAGTTAATAACGAATCATTTGTTCCTGCAAAATCTCAAACCTCATCTGATCCAATTGGATTAAAAGTTGCAGATGTAGACAGAGATAATCCTAATATGTCTAATTTGCCTGATGGCGTGATTGTTTCTAGAGTAAATCCTGGCTCGCCTGCCTCAGGAAAAGTTACTAGAGGTGATTTGATTACCATGATTCAATACAAAGGTAAAAAGTTTGAAATTGATGATGTTGAATCTTTTGAAGAAGCGCTAGAAAATTTTTCTTCTGGTAATAAAGTTGCTTTTCATATCATCAGAAATGGCGGAAGGTTAATAAGGTCAATAACTATTAATTAATATTTAATAGACTTTATTTACTCCAATATAGCTCCTATTGCCTGTAAAATAGCACTAACTTATGAAAAATATTAGAAACTTTTCTGTAATAGCGCATATTGATCATGGCAAATCAACGCTATCGGATAGATTAATTGAGTATTGTGGTGGTTTGACTGCACGAGAGATGTCTGAACAGATTCTTGATTCTATGGATATAGAAAGAGAGAGAGGAATAACCATTAAAGCCCAAGCAGTGACCTTAGAATACAAAAAAGCTGATACTGAATACCTATTAAATTTTATAGACACTCCAGGTCACGTAGATTTTTCTTACGAAGTTTCAAGATCTTTGTCAGCATGTGAAGGTGCTCTTTTAGTTGTAGACGGATCGCAAGGAGTTGAAGCGCAAACGCTTGCTAATTGCTATACAGCTGTTGATCAAGGTTTAGAAGTTGTGCCAGTAATTAATAAAATTGATTTACCTCAATCTGAACCAGATAGAGTTAAAAAAGAAATAGAAGATATGATTGGTATTAATGCTGATTCTTCACCCTTGGTAAGTGCTAAAACCGGAGAGGGTATAGAGGAATTGTTAGATATGCTGATTACAGATATTCCTTCCCCCAAAGGTAATCCTGACTCTCCCCTTCAAGCATTGATTATTGATTCATGGTTCGATTCTTATTTAGGAGTAGTTTCGTTAGTAAGAATTAAAAACGGATCAATTAAAACTGGACAAAAGTTTAAAATACATTCAACAGGTCAAAGTCATAATGCTGATGAAATAGGAATATTTTCGCCAAAGAAAATAAAGAAGGATATTCTTTCAGCCGGAGAAGTTGGTTACTTAGTTGCAGGTATTAAAAACATTAAAGGTGCACCTGTGGGCGACACCATAGTTCAGTCAGGTGATGAAGTTACTATAGCACTTCCAGGCTTTAAAAAAGTTAATCCAAAGGTATTCGCCTCAATGTTCACAGTAAATTCTGATGACTACGAAAGATTTCGAGACGCCTTATCTAAACTTATTCTTAATGACTCATCCTTATTATATGAACCCGAGGTATCAGATGCTCTTGGTTTTGGTTTTAGATGTGGTTTTCTTGGGACTCTTCATATGGAGGTTATAAGAGAAAGACTTGAGAGAGAGTATGATTTAGATCTAATTTCAACTGCACCCTCTGTTGAATATGAGGTTTTAAAAAATGATGGAGCTATTATTAAATGTGATAATCCGTCTCAACTCCCAGCCCCTAACGATATTAATGAAATTAGGGAGCCAATTGTAAACACTACCATTCTTACTCCAAATGAGTATGTCGGAAACGTAATTACATTATGCACAAGTAAAAGAGGTGTTCAAAAAGACATGACTTATTTTGGCAATCAAGTTTCAATAGTTTTTGAAATGCCATTATCCTCAGTTATTGTAGATTTTTTTGATCAGATTAAATCTTCAACAAAGGGCTTTGCATCTATCGAATATCAATTAATAGGATTTGTAAAATCAGATCTAACTAAAATAGATATTTTAATCAATAATCAAAAGATTGATGCTCTATCCATGATCGTGCATAAATCTTTCTCAAATCAAAAAGCCAGAGAAATTGCAGCTAATCTTCAAAAGCTCATTCCAAGACAAATGTTCGATGTTCCAATACAAGTTGCATTGGGTTCAAAAATAATTTCTAGAGAAACTGTAAAAGCCTTAAGAAAAAATGTAACCGCTAAATGCTATGGTGGTGATATAACAAGAAAAAAGAAATTGCTTGAAAAGCAAAAAGATGGAAAAAAGAAAATGAAACAGTTTGGTAAGGTATCTATCCCACAAGACGCATTCTTAAATTACTTTAAATCTGGAGAATAGTTTTGTTATCCGACCCAATTTTTATACTTTCTGTAATTGGAATGTCCTCGTGTGTAATTTTCTGGATGAAAGATACAATTAAATCTTCTGAGGAAGAAAATTTCATAACAAGTAATATATCTACAGTTGCTACCTTATTTGGATTGATGATGCTTTACAGTATTTTTATAAATGCTGGTGATTTAGGAATTATTCTTTTTATAGGTTCGATCATTGCTTTTTTAGTTTTAGTGGTTGGAGTTGTTATTGGTAACTCATCCATTATTCAAACTTCAAGAGGTTACTTTATTCCAATTTTTTTGATTTTTGTTCTACGCACATTTATTTACGAGCCATATCAGATTCCAAGCGGTTCTATGCTGCCAGGACTGCAAAAGGGAGACTTTTTAGTAGTTAACAAAAACTCTTATGGACTAAAAGTTAATAGAACTGGTAAATCCTTCGTTATTAAAAATGATCCTAAATATGGCGATGTTGTTGTTTTTATACCGCCTCATAATCCTGTTCCTTATGTCAAAAGATTAATTGGCATGCCAGGAGATTCAGTAAGAATAATAAATAAACAAATTTTTATTAATGGAAAGGCTATCAGTAGGGAGTTTATCGAAACAGAAACTACAACAATTACAAAAAGATATAGAGACAGCTCAGGAAATATCACGACCCGCGATATGGATGTAACCATTGACCTTTATCTTGAAGAACATGGTAATAAAAAATATATAACCAGAAACATAAGAGGAGAAAATATTCAATATCCCTCAGAGTGGACAATACCATCGAATCATTACTTTGTTATGGGAGATAATAGAGATAACTCTAATGACAGTACAAAAGATGTAGGGTTTGTTCCTCGAGATAATTTTTTTGGAGAGGCTGATTATCTTTTCATGACATGGGAGTGTTGGACTTGCATGCCATATTTTTCTAGAGTTGGTAAGATTAATTAATGTCATACAATGATTTAGAAAAATATATTTCCTACAAATTTAAGAATATTGAATTACTAGACCAGGCACTAACTCATAAAAGTTATGACAATAAATTAAATAATGAAAGACTCGAATTTCTTGGTGATTCTTTATTAAATGCAGTAATTTCTCATTATCTATACCAAAGATTTTCTAATGAAAAAGAAGGACTCTTAACTAGAATGAGAGCCCAATTAGTCAAAGCTGAAACGCTTACTCAAAAAGCAGAAGATTTGGGACTTCAAGAGCATATTAAATTATCAAAGGGCACAGCTAATCTATCAAAAGACCGAAAAAACTCAATTCTTGAAGATGCTTTTGAGGCTGTTATTGGAGCAATTTTCATTGATAGTGGTTGGGATATAACAAATTCAACTATCTTAAACCTTTATAAAAAAGAGCTTGCTGCACTATCTTCTGATATGACTTTTAAAGATTCAAAAACAGAACTGCAAGAATATCTGCAATCTATAAAATTAAATCCTCCAGATTATGTTATTAAAGATTTAGGTAGAGATGGCTTTAATTGTAGTATAAATTTTAAAGATAATATTTTTAACTCAATTGGAACATCAAAGCGCTCGGCTGAAACTAAGGCAGCTTCATTGGTTCTTAAATTTATCAAGGAAAATAATGAGTAAGAAATATTGTGGCTATATTTCTATAATTGGAAAACCTAATGTCGGCAAATCCACAATTCTTAATCATATACTTGGAAAAAAAATATCAATTACCTCAAGAAAGGCACAGACCACAAGAAATAATATTTTAGGTATAAAAACGGTAAAGAATAAACAAATGATTTTTGCAGATACTCCTGGAATGCACATTAAATCTCCCAAGGTAATGAATAAGGTTTTAAATAGATCAGCGCAAAGCTTAATTGATGATTCCGATCTTATTCTATTTGTTGTTCAAAGACTGACTTTGGACGGACAAGATTTATCTGTTTTAGAAAAACTTAAGGAAGCAGATGCCAAAGTTATTTGCGTAGTTAATAAAATAGATCAAATAGAGGACAAAAATAAATTGTTACCATTGATTTCAAGACTTGCAGATAAATATAATTTTTTAGATATTATTCCAATTTCTGCTATCAATAATGATGGTATTAATAATCTAGAGGAGCTTATTCAAAAATACTTACCTGAAAATAATCATATCTATGGTGAAGAGGAGATTCAAAGCAAACACAAAGACTTATTTATGGTATCTGAGTTAATAAGAGAAAAGATAATACGAATGCTTGGAGATGAGCTACCTCATGATACTTTTGTCCAGGTTGAGTTGATGGAAGATGAGGATTTAATACTCAAAATTCATGCGGCAATTTATGTTGTGAGAGAAAGTCAGAAACAAATTGTAATTGGTAAAGGGGGCGCAACTTTAAAAAAAATTGGCCAGCAGGCCAGATTGGAACTTGAAGATTATTTTAATAAAAAAGTTTTTCTTAAAACATGGGTAAAAGTCAAAAAAAATTGGAATACTGATTCAGATTACATCCAAAGCCTGGGAGTGGGTGGAAGCTATGAATCATAGCGACTGGGACGAATGTTTTATTCTTCATCAGAGATCTCATGGTGAAACTAGCTTAATTGCTGAAATATTCAGTAAAAAAAATGGCAAAATGTCAGTAATAGCAAAAGGTGCAAAGAAACCAAAATCGAAATTTTTTGGCTACTTGGCATTATTTACAAAATTAAAGGTTACTTACTCTGGGAGGTCTGAGCTAAAGACTCTAACCAATGTAGATAGAGATTTTTCTAAAACAAGCAATAGTTTTTCAAAAACTAGTTATAGTCTTCTTTATATAAATGAACTTTTAATAAGATTATTGCCAAAAGATGCCCAACAGGAAGACTTATTTATACTCTACGAAAATTTCTTAATGAAGATTATTCAAGGAGATGAGCTTGAGGTAACCCTTAGGCACTTCGAGTTAGATCTTTTAGATATGCTTGGTTATGGATTAGACTTTGAGAGCGATATCGATAACCATCAAGACATAGTTCCTTCAAAAAAATACTCCTTCATTCCTGAAAGAGGTTTTAGAGAATCTAAAGATTCAGACTTTACCGGCGAAGACATAATCAATATTAGAACAAGAGACTTGAATAAAGTATCAAAAAAGTATCTTAAACACTTGACCCAAACTGCTATTCATTTTTGCTTAGATGGAAGAGATCTTGCAAGCAGAGATATTTTTAAAAGAATGACATCATGATTTTTGGTATTGGAACCGATCTTGTTGATATATCTAGATTTAAAAAAATGAAAAGCCTAAATAATTTTGCTAAAAAGACTTTATCTAATAATGAATTAAGAATATTTAATACTTTAAAAGAATCAAATAAAGCCTCGTATCTTGCCAAACAGTTTGCTGGAAAAGAAGCAATATCAAAGGCTTTTGGTACTGGATTCTCTAAACCAGTTTTAATTAAAGATATAGAAATACTAAGAAATGAGAAAGGAAAGCCAATTTTTAATCCCTTAGGCAACATTAAAAAGGAGATTTTAAATTTGGGAATTGCAAAAACCCATGTTAGTCTTTCAGACGAAAAAAATTATGCAGTAGCTTTTGCTATATTGGAAGTATGAAAAATATTATTTTATTAGGCCCACCAGGCGCTGGCAAAGGAACCCAAGCAGATTTAATTTGTGATCTTTGTAATATACCAAAAATTAGCACTGGAGATATGCTGAGAGAAGCTGTGGCTTCTGGAAGTGAATTTGGAAAAAAAGTTTCTAATATTTTGGATACTGGAGGTCTAGTTTCAGATGAAATTATTGCTTCTTTAATTGAGGATAGACTTTCAAAGCCAGATTGTAAAAATGGTTCACTTTTTGATGGCGTTCCAAGAACCTTGGGACAAGCTTCTGCCTTATCTGATATGAAAATAAATTTCACCCATGTAATTGAGATTAGCGTAAATGACGAAATGATAGTAAATCGAATGTCAGGAAGAAGAGTTCATCCTGGATCAGGTAGAAACTATCACATAGACTTTAATCCACCTCTAGTAGAAGATTGTGATGACAAATCAGGCGAAGCCTTAATACAAAGAGAAGATGATAAGCCAGAAACTGTTTTAAAAAGATTAAGCGTCTATCACGAGCAAACTAAACCCTTATCTGATTTTTACAATGATCAATCCTTAAACAATAAGCTCAAATATATAAAGGTTGACGGGTCTCAAGAAGTAAAAAAAGTATTTCAAGATATATCTAGCCAAATATAAAATTCATGAAAGTTTTAGCGATTCAAAGCTCTGGAGATCAGACCTCTATTTGTCTAATTCATAATGATGATCTCTTAACCTTTTCACAGAAACATCAAAGAAAAAAAAGGCCGGATTGGAACAATATGCTAATTAACTTGGGGCTAAACAAATTATTTAATATAGATGAGATCTGTTTATTTGCTTTTGCAAATAGTTCAAGCTCATATACGGCAACTAGAAGTATTGCGACCTACATGAAAGGCTTAGCGGTAGCACTAAAAAAACCATTAATAGCAGTATCATCTGATGATATTGATGAATTGTATGCAGATTCGATTGCAAAACTTGCTTTACTTGAATATGAAAACTCTGGATTAAATTCAGAAATGTTTAATCCTAAAAATGCCAACCCAATATATTCACAAGAACTTCAATACAAAAAAGTAAATGAATGATTTGCTATTAGGATTTGTATTGGGTGTTATTCAGGGATTAACAGAATTTTTACCAGTATCAAGCTCAGCTCATCTTTTATTTCCATCATTAATATTTGGTTCAAATGATTTAGGTTTAGCATTCGATATTGTTGTCCATGCTGGGACTTTATGTGCAGTTATTTTCTTTTTTAAAAAGGAGATCATATCTATGATCAAATCTTTGTTAAAAAATAATACTAATCTTAAAGAAGACAAGAGATTAGCTTTACTTTTAATAGCAGCAACACTTCCTATAGTTATTTTTGGTTATTTGGGTTCAGATTTAATTCAAAATAATAGAAGTAATATCTCAAGCATCGCATGGATGAATTTAATATTCGCTGCACTTTTACTTGTTGCTTATAAGCTAAATTCTAATAATAAAAATTTAATACAATTAACACTTGTTGGCGCGCTTTGTATTGGGTTTTTCCAAGTATTTTCTCTTTTACCAGGTGCCTCTAGATCTGGGACTGCTATTACTGCAGCTCTTTTTGTTGGCTTAAATCTGAAAGATGCATCTAAGTTTTCATTTATGCTTGCAATACCCACAATTCTGGGTGCAATGATTTTCTTAATTGGTGACTTCTTTACTTCAGACATTAGTCTCAACTTATCAGTTCTATTAATTGGATTTTTTTCATCTTCAATTTTTGCATTTCTAACAATAAAATATTTTTTAGCTTTTGTTGAGCAAATTGGAATGTATCCCTTTGTATTTTATAGAGTCGCCCTCGGTATAACTTTGCTTCTATTAATATGAGTTGTGTTATATATCTAGATTCTATTGAAAAAAAAGAAGAACTAAACAAAATTTCGGAATACTTGCATTTTGAAATAGTAAATAAAATGCCTGTCAAAGGAGCATTTCTTGATATTAAGGACAATGGCTTATGCTTTACTCTAAACTCAGAAGATCCTTCTAATTATTTAAATATTGATTTTCTATCAGGCTCGATGGGATGGAGACTTAAGAGAGCAGATCACGAAAGGTTGTTAAAAAAAACGCTAGGAAAGAATATAGGTACATTAAAAATTTTTGACGGTACCGCAGGCTTCTTGTCCGATGCAATGATTTTTCTTGCACAAGGTCACAAGATCATAGCTTGCGAACAAAGTAAGATAGTATACCTTCTTGTGCAAGACGCATTAGCTAGAGCAATAGGCAAAATACCATACCTACAAAATTTAGAATTTTTAAATGATAACTCTATAGAGGCTTTCAAAAAATTAAATAACATTGATTTAGTTTACTTAGATCCTATGTATCCAGAGACTAAAAAGAAAGCTTTAGGCTCTGGAAATATTAATTTAATAAAAAATATTTTAGCAATAGAAAAAATTGAAAATAAAGGAGATTTACTTTTTCATGATTTTAAAAAACTTGACTATAAAAAAATTGTTTTAAAAAGACCTATAAAAGCTAATAAAATAGATTTAAATATTAACTATCAAGTTAAAGGAAAGTCTACTAGATACGATATCTATATATAATAACTACACTACTTGGAGAACAAATGAACCCATTTACAATGATGAAAGATGCTAAAAACATGGAAAAGATGATGAAACCAGCATTGGAAAAATTTATGCTTGATTCTGGTTTTGTTAAAAAAGATGAGCTCATAAAATTAGAAAAAAGAATACATTTTCTAGAAAAGCAATTAAAAAAAATATCATAAAAAGATAAAGAATATGAATTTAAAAGATTCAGATATTTCAAGAATTATTGAAATGGCATGGGAAGATAGAACCCCATTCGATGCCATAGAGTCTGCGTATGGTCTTAATCAGAATCAGGTTGAGGATCTTATGCGGAATAATCTTAAGAAGAATAGTTATGTTTTATGGAGAAAAAGAGCTAGAGGTAGAAAGACAAAACATGTTGGTTTAAGAGAGTTTGGAGCCTTTGGAAGACATCATTCATATGATCAAAATAAATATAAAAAGTAACCATATTCAAATTGAAAATTTATATAAATCAATGTTTGTAGATATTGATTCAACTTCAATTGTGCTTAACGATAAAAATGTTGTTATTCGGTGCACTGATCCAACTAACTCTGATGCAGCATCTTTAGAATTAACTGAAGAAGAGAAGGGCTACAGCATTAATTATTGGGACGGATACTCTTTGGCTGAATCAGAAGAGGACAAAGACTTGAAAAAAGCATTAAAAATCTTTAAGAGACTGGCAAAGAAAATGGCTAAAAATTTGAGAAGATTTAGCCAATAATTTTAGTTACTTATCGTAGCTGTTCCACCCATTCCTGAATGAATTGAACAATAATAGTAAAGAGTAGTAGGGGTGCTTGAAGTTACCTCTATTACCGTTGAACCAGAAGATTTAGTTACACCAGATGTGTATTCACTTCCTCCACCATGAGTTCCATTAGAGGTAGTTGAAAATCTAAACGGATGTGAAGACGAGTGAGTAAAGGTATAAGTTATGCCAACATTTAAAGTGATTGATTTCTTTTGTGTTCCATCAATAACATATACATTTCCTGAGCCAGAGTTGTTTGCTGCAACAGAGACTTGTACAGTTTCAGTCTGTTGTTGAGCAGTTATTGATGAGAATGTTAGTCCGTCTAAATATTCTTTAGTAGGGTTTACTAAAACTCCATTAACTGTGTCGGTAAATAACGTATGAGCAAGAGGCAGTTTTGTTTGCATTTCTGCAGCTGTTAAAACACTCCATTCTGGTGATGCATCAGGTGCATATGAACTCTTCAGATCCCAACCTGTAAGTATCATCCAGTAAGCAAACTCTTGTGCTAATATTCTTTTTTTAGTTGCATCATCAACATCCGTATACATGCCAGTAGTGTCATAGTGGCCCATATCGACTGCTTGTTGCATTGCTAGATTAAGTTCTGAATTTTGATCATCGTATGACCAGTTGTTAAATACTCTGTCATATCCAAGTGTAATGGTGTGAAGAAGATGTTCTAGAATAGAATTAATTTGATTTTCTTTAGATTGACTATCTGAGTCTGATGTTGCCTCCCATATAAAATCTATAACATCGTATGTGTCATTTATATTATCCCAGCCTGGATAATTAGCTTCATCGAGAGCAGGACTGTAGCTACTCATGCTGGTTTTACCAATTCTTTGAAAGGCTTTATTAGTAATAAACCCATTTAACAAGGCATTTCTATTTGTACTATTTGTTGAGGAATTTGAAGCCAATATTCTATTAGTAATATTAGCTACATTGATAACAAATTCATCAGTAACATCAGGAAGTCCGGCTAAAATTAACGCATATGATGTTGCATGTTTATCATAAGGGGCATAGCTATTATCTTTTACTAATGTTCCGTCCCATGCGGAAGCAACTTCATCATCAGATGTGTCGTTTGTAACTGTGACTGTAAAATCTTTTGAATCTGACAATGTTCCGTCACTTACAGACGCAGTTAAGCTGTAAATATTATCTGAGTTAGCATCACTTGGATTCTCAAAATCAGGAGCAGTTGAGAAAGTAACAACACCTGAGCTACTAATAGCAAATAATGATGAGTCATTATTCAGAATTGTGTAAGACAGAGAATCGTTGTCTGCATCAGTTGCAGTAACTGTAAAAGCTGAAGTCTGATTTTCTTGTACAGAAATACTTAGAGTTGAATTGGTTATTGTTGGGGCTGTATTTGATGATCCAGAACCGTAGCCGCCACTGCTACCACCATCTGACATATAACTTCCACCGCCTCCACCACCACCACCGCATGCGCTAATAAAAAATAATATTGAGAGGCTTGTTGTATGTTTAAAGTTTTTCATTAGATTCCTTATTATTAATAAATATATATATTAAGTGTATATTAAATAAGAATTGCTACTCCTAGCTATGACTTTAACTGAGAAATAATAAAAAAAGATGAGTGAAAATTATTACTTACTACTTTGTTAACTACCCTTAACTATAGGATTAAGAGCTGGGCGTCAAAAATAAAAATATAAAAAAGGATATACGGTTTTATTTAAGCAAAGCAGCAATTCTTGTAGTGTAATATTTCACATATCACTTGTATATGT
Source organism: uncultured SAR86 cluster bacterium (assembly GCA_902515155.1). Lineage (GTDB taxonomy): Bacteria > Pseudomonadota > Gammaproteobacteria > Magnimaribacterales > D2472 > SCGC-AAA076-P13. The sequence continues at coordinate 63,766 of CABXTT010000003.1, forward strand.
CAATAACATATTTATTTACTATATTAATAATACTTTCAAGTGATATAATTTTGTAGTTTTAATACAAAAAAAATGATTTATGGTCTAATATGTCCGTTTCCATTAACAAGATATTTAAAGCTTGTTAATTGATTAATTCCAACAGGACCTCTTGCATGAAATTTTCCTGTTGCTATTCCTATTTCCCCACCTAAGCCAAACTCTCCTCCATCCGCAAACTGCGTAGAAGTATTGTGCATAACAATTGCAGAATCTAATTCTTGTTGGAATCGAGATGCGTTATTTAGATCTTCTGTAATAATAGATTCAGTATGTCCAGATGAAAAGGTATCTATATGGTCTATGGCCTCATCAATATCGTCTACTATTTTTATACTTACGATAGGTAGCAAATATTCGGTGCTCCAATCTGAATCATCCGCATTAGTTATTGAATCAGAATAGAGCATTGTTTTTTCACATCCTCTAACTTCACAAGCCTGAGCATTTAGAGCATTAATAAGAGTTGGTAATAAACTTTTTGCGATATCTTTATGAACAAGAATAGTTTCTACTGCACCACATATTCCAGGTCTTCTCATTTTTGCATTAATACATACATTAATCGCTTTCTCTTCATCTGAATTTTTATCAATATAAATATGGCATATTCCCTCAAGATGACCGAATACAGGCACTTGGGCTTCCTTTTCCACCATAGCAACCAGACTTTTACCGCCTCTAGGCACAATAACATCTATAGATTTCTCAATTCCGTTAAGCATTAATTTGACAGCTTCTCTGTCCTTATCATCAATAATTTGAATAGCATTTTTTGATATTCCAGCATCTGTGAGACCTTTTACCAGGCATTTATGAATTGAAATGCTACTATGAAAGCTATCAGTACCACCTCGTAATATGGATGCATTTCCTGATTTCAAACATAGAGCTCCAGCATCAGCAGTAACATTTGGTCTGCTCTCATAAACAACTCCAATAACCCCAAGTGGTGTTGATACCCTAGAAATTTGCAATCCATTAGGCCTTGACCAACTATCTAGAACTCTTCCAACAGGATCTTTAAAAGAAGCTATTTCATTTAATGTTTTAATTATTTGATCAATACGCTCAATATTAAGTTCAAGCCTGTCGATAAATGCTTCAGAAATATTTTTTTCTTTAGCATTATTTACATCCTCTTTATTTGCTTCAAGAATTATTTTTTTTTCATTATTAATGTTCTGTGCCATAGCTAATAAAGCATCATTTTTAGTTTGAGAAGATGTTTTTGCCAATTCTTTTGATGCAATCTTGGCATTTTTACCAATTTTGAGAATTTTATCTTTTAGTTTCATTTTCTTGCACTAAACCTCGTTGCTTTTGTTGATATTTTTGAAAGACTCATAATAGGATTTTGCTTCTGACCAGATGTAATAATAACTGAGCAATTAGATTTCATACAGATTTCTGCTGCTTTAATCTTTGAGATCATGCCACCTTTGCCTAATTTTGAAGCAGTTCCAGCCATAGCATGAATATCATTAGTTATTGATTCAACCTCAGATATCAAAACAGCTTCTTTATTATTTATAGGAGGCTCTTTATACAACCCATCAACATTTGATAAAAGTATAAGGTGATCTGCTTTAATCAACCTGGCAATTTGTGCTGCTAAAATATCGTTGTCACCAAATTTAATTTCATCTGTAGAAGTAGTGTCGTTTTCATTGATGATAGGCATACATTTAAAATTAAGTAAATTTTCTATTGTTGCGATTGCATTTGTTGAAGATTTCTTATTTTCAGCGTCTGAGGGTGATAGTAACAATTGCGCTACAACAATATTATGCTTGCAAAATTCTTTTTGCCATGAAGACATTAATTCAATTTGACCCGTTGCTGCTACAGCCTGAGACTCATTTAATGATAGTTTTTTATTCAACTTAAGCTTTCCTTTACCTAAAGATATAGCTCCAGATGAAACTAAGATAATTTCTTTATTTTTTTTTAATAAAGTAGAGACGTCACTAACAACATTTTTAAGAACACTCTTGTTAATATTTCCTTTTCTATTAGTCAGCAAAGAAGAGCCAATTTTGACAACCATTCTTTTGCTATTTTTAAATGTATTCATAACTTTCATTATAATTCGTAAAAAATTTGTGATGATAATTTAAAATATATAAATATTAAGTATTTATAAATGATTATAATTAACTCATTTTAAGTAACTTATTTTTTATTGCTATTTTTTATCCAAACAACATAATTCGTTGATGCGTGATACTGATTTTATAATAAATGCAACTAGGGCCAAGGAAGTAAATAAACTATACAAAAGAGAAAAAGTAAACTTAGGTCATATTGTTTTATTAACTGAAATAGTTCAAAGAAAAATAGAAAATAAACCATTACCAAATGTAAAATGGCTTCAAACAGAGCTTGAGATTTCTACTACAAAAATTAAATCAATTTGTAGTGATCTTGAAAGCAGAGGTTTTATTACTAAATCCTTTGACAGGAATGATAAAAGAGTTAAAAAAATTGATATTACACCGACTGGTAAAGAATTTATATACAGGCTTGCTTCAGGTTTAACCAAATAACTTAGTTAAGTAGAATTATATATGGTGCCCCATATCTGAGTCGAACAGATACTCCCGAAGGAACGCGATTTTGAATCGCGCGCGTCTACCAATTCCGCCAATGGGGCTTGGCAAGCATTGTAGCTAAGTATTATCTAATTTAAAATCAGCACCTCATGAAAACCTCAGACTTCAACTATGCCTTGCCTGAAGAGCTTATTGCTAAATACCCACTAGAAAAAAGAAGTTTAAGTAAGTTATTAGTTTACTCAGGTAAAATAGACCATAAATCTTTTAAAGATATTTTAAATTACTTTAAAGAGGGGGATCTTTTAGTAGTCAACAATACTTCAGTTATTCCAGCAAGAATCTTCGGACATAAAGACTCAGGTGGCTCAGTCGAAGTCATGCTTGAAAGGGTCATGGAAAACAATCAAGCATTGGTTCAAATGCGTTCAAGCAGAGCTCCTAAAATTGGTGGTGTCATTATTCTTGACACCTTTGAGGTTGAATGTATTGATAGACAAGATAATTTCTTCATCTTGCAATTCGATAGGCCTCCATTAGAAGTATTTAATGCAATTGGACATATTCCACTTCCACCATATATAAGACGTCCTGATCAAGATTTTGATAAAGAAAGATACTCAACTGTTTATGAGAATAAGAAATTACAGGGCTCAGTAGCAGCTCCAACAGCTGGTCTTCATTTTGATGATGAGTTATTAAACGCAATAAAAAAAATTGGTGTAAAAATAGCCACTATTAATTTGAGTGTTGGTGCTGGAACTTTTCAACCAGTTAAAGTTAAGAATATTGAGGAGCATAATATTCATAGTGAGTTCCTAGAAGTTTCTGCTGATGTTGTTGATATGGTAATGGCAACAAAAGAAGCAGGTAAAAAAGTCTTTGCAGTTGGAACTACAGCCACAAGAGCACTTGAAACAGCATTTAATAATGAAAGTCAGAAAGGCTATAGTGGTTATACGAAGCTCTTTATTTATCCAGGATATAAATTTAAGGTTGTTGATATGCTAATTACTAACTTTCACTTACCTCAATCGTCATTATTAATGCTTGTATCTGCATTCATTGGCTATGACAATATGAGGCATATATATAAAACAGCAGTTGATAAAAAATATAGGTTTTTATCATATGGCGACGCCATGCTTTTAAAGAAAAATGAAATTTAAACTTAATAATCAATCTGACTTTGCAAGAAGAGGTGAACTAAAGTTTCCAAGAGGAAAGATTCAAACTCCAGCATTTATGCCAGTTGGAACTAATGGCACAGTTAAAGCTATGACAGTTGATGATTTAAAATCCACAAATTCTGAAATCATCCTTGGGAATACCTTTCACTTAATGTTGAGGCCGGGAGATGAAGCAATTCGTGACTTAGGGGGACTTCATAAATTCTCTAATTGGAATAGACCAATACTTACTGATTCAGGTGGTTTTCAAGTTTGGAGTCTTGGAGAATTAACAAAAATAAGTGAAGAAGGAGTAAAGTTTTCATCTCCATATGATGGTAAGAAAATTTTTATGACGCCAGAGGACTCTATAAAAATACAACAAAACTTGGGATCGGATATTGTCATGGCTTTTGATGAATGCACGGATTATCCTGCAACCTATCAGGAGGCTCAAAAGTCGATGGAACTTTCTATGCGATGGGCAAAAAGATGCAAAGAATCTCATAAATCAGATTCTGCATTATTTGGTATTGTTCAAGGCGGGATGTATAAGGATTTAAGAGAAGAGTCTTTAAATAAAATAATTGAAATTGATTTTGAAGGTATTGCGCTTGGTGGGTTGAGTGTTGGCGAATCTAAAGAGGAAAAAACTGAAATATTGCAGTTCATGTCAGACAAGTTGCCAAAAGAAAAGCCAAGATATCTTATGGGTGTTGGAACTCCAGAAGATATTGTTGAAGCTGTCAGATACGGAATTGATATGTTTGATTGCGTTTTGCCAACAAGAAATGCAAGAAATGGACAATTATTTACTTCTGAGGGAGTAATAAATATTAGAAATGCAGAATATAAAAATAGCGATGAGCCTATTGATAAAAATTGTCACTCAAAAGTATCTCAAAATTACAGCAGGGCATATCTAAATCACCTACAAAGAACAAATGAAATGCTTGGATCTATGTTGGCGACATATCATAATATTTATTACTATCAGTCATTAATGAAAGACATTAGAGATTCAATTAAAGACAATTTATTCGAAAAGTTCTTAAAAGACTTCTATAATAAGCGGAATTTAGAAATGCCCGATGGGCCAATTTAGGATATAGCCATGGACGCAGCACAACCATCTTTACTTCAGCCGTTAATATTTCTTGGTTTCTTTATGATCTTGATTTATTTCATGATGATTAGACCCCAAAATAAAAGGAATTCAGAAATTACTCAAATGCTATCAAAAATAGAAAAAGGTTCAGAAATAATTGCTGCTGGTGGCATACTTGGAAAAGTTACTGATGTAAAAGAGCTTTATGTCTCAATAGAGATTAGCGAGAACAATATTATAAAGCTTCAGAAAACGGCTATAGCCAGTCTTTTGCCTAAAGGTACAATAGATTCTATAAAGTAAAATATTGTGAATAAATTCTCTATCTATCAATATCTAATAATACTTACTGTATTAGTATTGGGATTTACTTACGCATTACCAAACCTTTATCCAACTCAGCCCTCAATACAAGTTGCATATACTGACTCAGGAAAATCAGCTGATCAAGTTTTATTAAATGATCTTCAAAATATTTTAGATGATAGTAACTCAGATCATGAGGAAATGTTTCTAAGGGACAATAAGATTGTTATTAAATTTAAAAGTTTAGATGATCAACTTAATTCTAAAACTGTATTGCAAAATACTTTATTAGATAAAGTCATAATTGCATTAAATCTTGAACCTACAACACCTGATTGGCTGAAGGATTTAGGTGGAAAGCCAGTGAAATTGGGTCTTGATTTATCAGGAGGTGTTCATTTTCTTCTTGAAGTAGATATAGAAACTGCACAACAAGGAAGGTTGGAGTTACTTTTAGATACCTATAGAAAGTCATTTAAAGAAGATAGAATTAAATTTACAAACTCTTCAATAAATGACCTTGAGTTATTTTTTGAATTTCCAGATAGCGACAGTTATAACAAAGCCTTAAGAAAGTATAGAACTGATAGTCTTGGTATTAATGGCGTTCAATATATTATTACTGAAAAACCTTCAACTAATATTCTTATTCTTGAGTTCTCTGATGTTGCTTTAAAAGAAATTAGAGATTATGCGGTAGGGCAAAATTTAACAACCTTAAGGAACAGAGTAAACGAGTTAGGAGTATCTGAGCCAGTTGTCCAAAGACAGGGCTCAAATAGAATTGTTGTAGAGCTCCCAGGTGTTCAAGATCCCACAGCTGCTAAAAAGATTATTGGAAAAACAGCAAACCTTGAATTTAGATTAGAAGCTAATTCAAGAACATCTCCACTAAGAAAAGAAGAATTTGATTTTAAAAATAATGATTTTGCAACTGCCTTTTTAGAAAGATCTGTTGTTGTATCAGGCGATAGAGTTACGAATGCAAGCACAGGTTTTGATGAAAGTGGTTTTTCTCAAGTAAATATTACTTTAGATATGCAAGGCGGAAGAGCTATGCAAAAAGCAACCTCAGGGAATATTGGGAGAAAGCTAGCTGTTTTATTTGTAGAGCAAAAAAGTAAGTCTGAATTGATTGTTGATGAAGATGGCAATAGCGTCATTGAACAAACTTCCTATATAGAAAAAAATATTATCAGTCTTGCTACGATTCAAGCTGTTTTAGGAACAAGCTTTAGAATTACTGGGGTTGGAACTCCTCAAGAAGCTAGTGAACTAGCTTTATTATTAAGAGCAGGTGCGCTTGCTGCTCCTATGAAGTTTGTAGAAGAGAGAACTGTAGGACCAAGCCTTGGGAAGGAAAATATCGAATTAGGAATGAAGTCAATAATGATTGGTTTTGCTTTAGTAGTCCTTTTTATGACTTTGTATTACAGGGTGTTTGGTCTTGCAGCAAATGTATCCCTATTCCTTAATTTGGTCCTAATTACAGGGATTATGTCACTTCTTGGAGCCACACTTACCTTACCTGGAATTGCTGGAATAGTTTTAACAGTTGGTATGGCTGTGGATGCAAATGTTCTTATTTTTGCTCGTATCAGAGAAGAACTAAAAGAAAAAGATCCACAAACAGCCATAAGAGATGGTTTTGCAAGAGCTTTTGTAACTATTTTTGATGCAAATGTCACAACATTAATTGCTGCTTTAATACTTTATATTATTGGTACTGGTCCTGTTAAAGGTTTTGCTATTACGTTATCTATTGGAATAGTAACTTCAATGTTTACTGCAATCATGTGCACTAGGGCAATGGTTAATTTAATTTATGGCAACAAAAATCTAAAGGAATTAAAAATATAATGAATACTAAATTCCAATTCATGAAATACAGAAAAATTGCCGGTATTACATCAATTGCTATCTTTATATTATCTGTTTTTTCATTGAGCTTTAAAGGATTGACTTTAGGTTTGGATTTCAGTGGTGGAACACTAGTTGAAGTTACATACGAAACACCAGTTGAACTTGAATCTATTCGAAATACTCTAATCTCTAATGGTTATGAAGATTCTCAAGTAGTAAATTTTGGAACCAATTTAGATGTATTAATTAAAGTAGCTGATCAAAACGGAAATAGCTCAATTGGTGAGAACATATTTCAATTGTTAGAAAATAATGGCTTCAGAGGAGAACTAAAAAGGGTTGAGTTTGTTGGTCCACAAGTTGGAGCTGAGCTAAGAGATCAGGGTGGACTGGGAATGCTTGTAGCTTTATTTATGATTCTTATGTACGTTGCTTTTAGGTTTCAATATAAATTTGCTTTAGGTGCAGTAACTGCACTTGGCCATGATGTTGTAATTATTTTAGGTCTTTTTTCAATTTTCTCATGGGATTTTGATCTAACAGTATTAGCTGCTCTTCTAGCTGTCATAGGTTATTCACTAAATGATACTATCGTGGTTTCAGACAGGATTAGGGAGAACTTTAGAACGCAAAGAGAATTAAATCCTATTGAAATGGTTGATTTATCACTCAATCAAACTCTAGGAAGAACAGTTGTAACATCTTTTACAACTCTTCTTGTTTTGTTTGCATTATTTATCTTTGGTGGAGAAATGATCAAAGGTTTTAGTCTTGCTTTGATTCTTGGTGTTTTGGTTGGAACCTATTCTTCAATCTACGTTGTAGCAAATATGTTGATGTCGTTAACATTAACTCAAGAAGATCTTGCCATTCCAGAGCCTGAAGGTGCTGAGTTTGATGAGTTACCCTAGTTTTTTAAAGTAAGGCTTTACTGATTTTAAAATAGATTTATAAACCTTTGGTGTTGAGCATACAAAGTGATCAGCATCTAGATATTTTGGATCACCGGTAAAGTTACTTATCAATGCACCAGATTCTTGCGCAATAAGTAGTCCAGCAGCAACATCCCAAAGCTTAACTCCATGTGCCCACATTCCGTCCAATCTGCCTGTTGCTATATATGCTAAATCAAGAGCAATTGATCCAGAGTTTCGTATAGATAAATTTTGGTTTGCAAGCTCTTTGTAAGTTTGATTAAAATCGTATTCATATTCTTTATTAGTGATTTTTGAAGTTGAATATCCAAGCATTGAATCACTCAAACCATTTTGCTTACTCACCCTAATTTTTCCATTATTTAAATCGCCACCTGAACCCTTTGAAGCTGAAAATTCTTCTCTTCTGATTGGATCAATTACAACAGCTGTGGTTGGAACTTCATCAATCAATGAACAAAGAGAAAGAGCAAAATGCGGATAGCCGTTTATAAAATTTGTTTCTCCATCAATTGCTTTTAGAACCCAAGTAATATTTGAGTTATTAATTTGAGAACCACTTTGAGCGCCTAAAAAATTATCTTCAGGATAAAATTTTCTTATTTCTTCAATGACAATATCTTCAACTCTTCTGATTATGGCCTCTAAATAACCCTCAGGGCCTCCTTTAGAGGTATCTAGGCTATGAACCTTTTTTACAGCAAATTCTAGCTCATGAGCACCTTTTCTGGCAGCAAGCTGATTTACATTTAATAACGCTGGTATCG
>CABXTT010000004.1 GCA_902515155.1 uncultured SAR86 cluster bacterium
TTATTCCGACTATTGATGCTACAAGACCTATCGAGGCAAGTAATAAAGGCAGCATCATCATATCTGTCGAGCCAAGCGTGTAGGCAATTGCAATAGATGCAATCATAGAGCCACAATATGATTCAAAAATATCAGAACCCATCCCAGCTACATCGCCAACATTATCACCGACATTATCTGCTATAACTCCAGGATTTCTTGGGTCATCTTCAGGTATTCCTGCTTCGATTTTTCCAACCAAATCTGCACCAACGTCAGCACTTTTTGTAAAAATACCTCCACCAACTCTTGAAAATAAGGCAACAACGGACGCACCCATTCCAAAGCCTTCAAGTGCATGGACGTGACCTTCATTAAAAAAATAAAATAAGGTTCCAAGACCAATTAAGCCCAAAGATGCAACACATAGTCCCATTACAGAACCGCCATAAAAAGATACAGATAAAGCAGCTGCTGCTCCATCTTGTTGGGCAGCAGTAGCAGTTCTAACATTAGCTTTAGTTGCAGCATACATGCCTATAAAACCAGCTAGGGATGAACAAGCTGCACCTGAAATGACTGCTATTGCTGAATGCATTCCAAGAGCAATCCAAACTAGGACTACTAAAACAGCAATGAAGACTAGTAAATATTTATACTCTGTTTTCATAAAAGCTAATGCGCCTTTATGAATCTGATCTCCAATTTTTTTAACTTTGTCCTGACCATCAGGATATTTCATAACAAGTTTATAAACTACTAAGGCAGCGATCATACCAATCAAGCCTAGAATTGGTGGAAGAAGTAAAATATTCATATATGAATCCCCTTTTTTTAATGTTGCATTCTAGCAAATAATTATAATAAAGATGTATTTTTATTATCTATTTATTAAATAAGTTTTTATCTAAAAGACCTTCGGAATTGGCAACAATGCAAGCTACTGCTGCATCTCCTGTGACATTAACAGATGTTCTTAACATATCTAAAATTCTATCTACAGCAAGAATGATGCCTATAGCCTCAAGTGGCAAACCAAACTGTTGAAGAATAATAACTAATGTAATGGTACCAGCAGATGGCACTGCTGCCGTTCCAATTGATGTTACAACTGCAAGAATAACTACTTGTATATATTGAAAAAATGTTAGGTCAATTCCTGACATTTGTGCAATAAATATTGTTGCCATGCCCTGCATAATTGCAGTTCCGTCCATATTAATTGTTGCGCCAACTGGAACCACAAAAGATGAAACATTTTTATTAACACCTAAGTCATCTTGAACTGTTTTAAGGGTAACTGGGATTGTTGCTGCACTTGATGAGGTTGAGAAAGCAAAAATTGCAACGTCTTTCATCTTCCCAAAAAATGTAAAGATATTTAAGTTTGTAAATATCTTTAAAATAAATGAATAAGTTATGAAAGCATGAATTACCAATACCAATATAAGTAATAGAACGTATTTAAATGCTTCTTGAAATATATCTAAGCCATCTGTTATTACAAATTTACCAATCAAGCAAAATACTCCAATGGGTGCAAAAGAAATTATCATTAAAACAAGTTGCATGAAAACAGTATTAAACTTTTCAAAAGACTCACTAAAGTTATTTGTAAGATGATTTGTCTTATTTAGTGCAAGACCAAATAAAATGCTAAAAAAAACAACAGCTAACATTTGATTATTAGCCATTGCCTCGATGATATTAGATGGGAAAATATCTAAGATTGTTTCGTATATACCTTGTCCTTGAGGAAGATTTTCAGGCGGCGCTATGTTCGAAGAATAACCAGAGCCAGGCTTAAATATTGAGCCAATAATTAATGATAGGCTTACAGCAATAGCAGTGGTGCCTAAATATAATCCTATTGTCTTGAATGTTATATTGCCCAAACTTTTCATACTCGTTAGAGATGAGATTCCAGATACAAGAGAGAAAAACACTAACGGAACTATTAATAATTTAAGTAAATTAATGAAAATTGCGCTGCCCAAATTAAAGACATACTTAGTTAAAAAGTCTGTGAGATTATCTGGAAAAACATTGACGTAAAAGAATAAGGCTCCAGTTAAGAATCCAAACAACATTCCAAGTAATATATTCCTAGTTAGATTTTTTGGAGTTTCAAGCATTATATTTCTATCATATCAAAATCTTCTTTACCTACTCCACATTCTGGACACAGCCAGTCATCAGGAACATCATCCCATCTAGTTCCAGGCGCAATACCATCTTCAGGCCAGCCTAAAGCCTCATCGTAAATAAGTCCACAGACTATGCATTCCCATTTCTTTAATTCCATAAGTTTTTATTGTGAATGTTAATAAAAAGTTCAGAGTATAATATCAGATTTAAAACGCATGCCTAATGAAGCTTGAACAAAATTCACCCTGGGATACCTTTGAGGCAATTGAACCTCTTATTAACAGTGATGAAATAAAATCATGGCTTCTTGAAAAAGGTCCAATAACTAAAAGAATTAAAGCAATAGGAACATTCAAACTTGAATTAATTCAGGATAAGGTTTCTGAAGTTGAAAAATCAGAAATATTATTTCTAAATTCAATTAAAGGAAAATTCCGAGTAAGAGAAGTTAAATTATTTTGTAATGATGAGCCAAAAGTCTTTGCAAGAACAATAATCCCAGTTATAACAATAGAAGATGGTTTTAGTGGCCTTGGAAAAATTGGCAAGAAGCCACTTGGAGATATTTTATTTGAAAAGAAGATTTTTACCAAAGAGGAAGTGGTTTTTGCTTCCTTTAAATATGAAGAATATTTATTTTGGGGAAGAAATACAAAATATAAAGTAAAAGGATATCCTTTTTCAGTAATGGAACTTTTTTTAATTAATGATTATTAAGATAAAAAATTTTTATAAGTTAGCAAGATTAGATAAACCAATAGGTATATATCTTCTTCTGTGGCCATCTCTGTTAGGGCTTTTGTTGGGAGGTGTTCATGCAGGATCAATAGATATCATGAATTATCTTATTGTGATAATAGGCTCTATTCTCGTTAGGTCATGTGGTTGCGTAATTAATGATATTAGTGATTATAAATTTGATAAATATGTAAAAAGAACTGCGGAAAGACCTCTTGCTACAGGAGAAATAACGCTAAAAGAAGCTTGGTCATTTTTTATTATCTTAAGTTGTCTATCTTTAGCTTTATTATTAACTACTTCGATACTAACGATCAAAATTGCTCTTTTCTTTGCATTTTTAATAGTTATTTACCCTTTAACAAAAAGATTCTTCCTAGCTCCACAATTTATATTAGGCATAACCTTTGGCTCAGGTGCGATTATTTCTTACTCTCTTCAAGCAGACGTTTTTTCTTTGTCTTTATTAATTCTATATATTGCAGTAATTATTTGGGTGATTAGTTTCGATACTGTATATGCTTTGGAAGATCTAGAAGATGATAAAAAAATTGGAATATACTCAACACCCATTTTATGGGGTGATAGCACAATTTTAATTTCTAGATCTCTTCACTGTGTTTTTTATGTTTTGCTAGGAATAATTGCTATTGTTAATAATTTTTCTATGTATTTTATATTTACTATGCTTATTCTCATTTATTTTCATTACGAACAAGTAAAATTAATTGATAAAAAAAATTATTTAGACGCTTTTAAATACAATAGCAAAATAGGTTTTATTGCTTTTGTTGGTTTTGCTGTAGAAATATTAATACTGTAAGTTCTTAGGCTAAATGGAAATCAAAAGTAAATTTTTAAAAAATCTTTCAGAATTACCTAAGCAGGATTATAACGATATTCTTAAAAAGGATGATTCGCCATTTATAACTTTTGATTTTCTTGATGCTTTAGAAAAAAGTAATTCTGTTGGTTCTTTTTCTGGATGGGAATCTAATCATTTAGGGATATTTAATAAAAATAAGTTATCTGGATTCATGCCCTTGTATTTAAAAAATAATAGTCATGGGGAATTTATTTTTGATCATCAGTGGTCTTATGCACTGCAAAGAGCCGGAAGAAATTACTATCCAAAATTATTGACTGCAATTCCATTTACACCATGTGAAACTAGAAAATGTATTACTGAAGGGTTGTCTAATAGTGATTTAATTAATGCAGGCAAAGACCTAATGACAGAAAAAAATATAGAAACTTGGCATGTTCTTTTTCCAGATACTGAACTACAAAGTGATTTGAAAAATAATAACTTTATTGAGAGAAGCGGTTATAGATTTGTATGGAATAACAAAGACTATAAAGACTTTGAAGACTTTCTTAATATTTTTACTTCAAAACAGAGAAAAAATATAAGAGCTGAAAGAAAGAAAATCTCTAAACTTGATATCACATTTGATATAAAAGATAAAAGTAATCTATCTCAAGAAGATTGGGACATTTTCTATAAATTCTATGTGAATACATACGCCGAAAGGATGCAAGCACCCTATTTAAATCAGGAATTTTTTAAATTAGTTCACAAGAGCAGAGAAGTTCTAAACCCAGTCATTTTTTTTGCTGTTCGTAATGATGAAATTATTGCAGGATCTTTATGTTTTGAAGGATCGGATACACTTTTTGGAAGGCACTGGGGTGCCTCTGAAAATATTGATAGCTTACATTTTGAGTGCTGCTTCTACCAAGGCATTGAATACTGTATTAAAAATAACATCAAATTTTTTGATCCAGGCGTTCAAGGAGAGCATAAAATTAGAAGAGGATTTGAGCCTAGAGAATCCAGTTCTTTTCATTTTATCCTTCAAAAAGACTTCAGAGAGGCAATACAAAAATTTTGTATTGAAGAAACTAAGTCTGTTAAAAGGTATTTAGTTGCGTGTCAGGAATATACACCAATTAAAAAAATCTATAGAATTTAATAATGCTTAAAACGCTTCCAATTACCTCTCATCACCTAGCAATTTGTGAAAGTAACTTTTTAAGACTTTCTAAGTTATTGAAATCTTTTTCTATGAAAAAGTACTTTTTTGAAACAATAAATCCTGATTCCAGCAATCAACAAATCAGTTTCTTAGTATTAAGCAAAACTCAACATACTGTTGTTATTGAGGCAAAGCAAATAACATCGAATGAGATTAAACTGAATGAATTTGTATTAAGGATTCAAATTAGTCTTGATGCTAAATTAGCTGAAGTAACATCCTATCAAGGTGAAAAACCAATTCCTTTTTTTATACATAAATCAGTAATCCAATCTTGGGATGAAAAAAAACAACAAAACAGATTTCTTACAGAATGGTTAGAAAGTATATTTTTATCTGGGATATCTTCAAAAGATAATATTAAAAATATTATCAACAATGAATAATACTATTCTATATTTTCATGGCTTTAAATCCTCCTCGGATTCTACAAAAGCTAAAGATTTGCATAAATTTATCTCAAGACGAACAAGAAATACAATTCTAATAACGCCTAATATTCATGACAATTTTCATGATGCTCATGATCAAATAATTAATTTGATAGAGTCAAATCAACCAAATATTTTTTTTATGGGCAGTTCGTTAGGTGGGTATTATGCCTCTTTTTTTTCTCAAAAATACAATAAGAAAGCAGTTTTAATTAATCCTGCGATTCCTCCTTTAAAAGATTTTGAGATGCATTTAGGAAAAAATAAAAATTATTCTAATGGAAATAAATTCATAATCACAAAAAATGATATAGATTATATTAGATCACTTAGTTACAAAAAAATACTGAAACCAAAAAATCTAATGATTTTGCTCGAATCTGGAGATGAAATTCTTAACTATAACGATACATCCTCATATTTTTCTGGGTCTCATATTGATATTTTATATGGGGGAGATCACTCTTATTCATCATTTAAGGAAAAATTTAACAAAATACAAGATTTTTTAAAAATTACGTAATTGCATTATTTTGATGCAAAAATATGACTTTTGCACGTATATAATGCATAATAAGTTCAGTTTAAGTGCATAAAAAGCTTTTTTATATGGCATTTAAATTGCATCATATTCATTGCTAAAAACAAATTTAGGAGAAATAATGGCAGACTATAAAACTTATGAATATATATGGCTAGATGGCTATCAACCTGAGCCTTCAATGAGAAGTAAAGTTAAGGCAACTAGTGCAGACACACCACCAGATTGGTCTTTTGATGGATCATCAACTCAACAGGCTGAAGGTGGAAGCTCGGATTGTCTCTTAATACCAGTTCAAACATATTCTAATAGTAATGGACATGATTTAGTTATGACACAAGTTCAGTCAGCTGATCATACAACCCATCCTTCAAACAATCGTGCAGCTGCTGAGGCCGTTGTAACTGATGAGTGGTGGTTTGGTTTTGAACAAGAATTCTTTTTTACAGATCCTCAAACTGGTGAGCCTTTAGGTTGGGAAGATGGCGAGCCAAGAGAACAAGGCGAATATTATTGCGGAGTTGGTGCAGGTAACGTTGTTGGCAGAGAAATATCAGATGTTCATCTTGCTGCGTGTCTAGATATGGGAATTAAGCTTACTGGAACAAATGCAGAAGTTGCTTTAGGTCAATGGGAATATCAATGTTTTGGTGAAGGTATCAAAGCAGCTGACGACCTATGGGTAAGTAGATACATGCTATACAAAATCGCTGAAGAATTTGGCGTTGGAGTGAATATTCATCCGAAACCTAAAACTGGAGATTGGAATGGCTCTGGTATGCACTGTAATTTTTCAAATGAAGCGATGAGAACTGCTGGCTCTGAAGAATTATTCAATTCAATGTGCGATAAGTTAGGAGAAGTGCATGAAGAAGGTATTGCTTCCTATGGCTCTGATAATGATATGAGATTAACCGGACTTCATGAAACACAAAGTATCGACCAATTCTCATACGGAGTTAGTGATCGTGGAGCAAGTATAAGAATACCAGTCTATACGGTTGAACATAATTGGAATGGTTACCTTGAAGATAGAAGACCTGCTTCAAATGCAGATCCATACAAAATTCTATCCCACATTGTTGGAACACTATCAAAATAACTCCTCTATTTTACCGACTCCCTAAAAAGGGAGTCGGTTTTTTTTAATGGCTAATTTAGAAGGACTACATACCTCTCTGCTTAATCAGCTTACATCTGAAATTATTGTATTAAATACAAAATTTAATATCATTTGGTTAAATGATTCTGCTAAAGCAAATGGATGGATAAAGGTAAAGGGTGAAGATACTCCTTTAACAAATCAATTTTCAAAAGAAACAAATAATGAATTAATAAAACTACTAGAAAATACTATTCATTCTGAAGTATCAAAAACAAAAAGAGATTTTAAACTTTTTAAACCTAATGAAAAAAGTAGAATGGTAGATCTGACGGTAAGTTGGTCACAGTCAGATAATTTTTTAATTATTGAGCTTTTATGCACTGACAATCTTAATAAAATTATTGATTCTTCTAAAACTTTTTCTACACAAAAAATCGCAGCTAATCTTGCCAGAACTCTTGCACACGAAGTTAAAAATCCTCTTTCAGGTATTAAAGGAAGTGCTCAAATTCTCTCATCAAAGTTAAAAGATGATTTTTCAAATAAATTCTTAAAAATAATTACAGATGAAACAGAGAGATTGAATCAAATCGTAACCAAAATTTTAACTCCGCCTACTAAAACTAGTCTTGAATTATTTAATATTCACTCTGCCTTAGAAAAAGTGTTTGCTTTAACAGAGGCTGATGAAAATACTAGTTTAAGAATATATAGAGATTATGATCCTAGCATTCCTGAATTAAATGGTGATGAAAATTTATTCATACAAGCTGTACTTAATATAGTTAAAAATGCACAGCAAGCCCTAGCAGAAACTCAAGACGCAAAAATAGTAATTAAATCAAGGATTAGATACGGTCAACCCATAAACGGAGTTGTTCATTCAACATTGTGTGTTATTGATATTATAGATAACGGCCCTGGAATTCCTGAAGATATTCATGATCAAGTATTCTTTCCAATGGTTTCAAGCAAAGAGGAAGGTTCTGGATTAGGGCTTTCAATATCACAAGATATCATTAGAGTGCATGGTGGGTCTATAGACTTTACGTCTGATCACACTGGTACGGTTTTTTCGATTTTAATGCCTCTCAAATTAGAAGATATTCAGGCTCAAAGTGCATAAAATCTGGGTAGCTGATGACGATAATGCTATAAGGGTTGTCCTTGAGGAGAGTCTTTCAAGCTCTGGGTTTGATATCACAACATTCTCTTCAGGTGATGACCTTGTGGAGAGACTAAAAACAGAACAGCCTGACTTAATTTTAACTGATGTTCAAATGCCTGGCATGCTTGGTTACGATTTACTCAAACATATTAATAATAATTTTGATCACATTCCTGTGATTATTATGACTGCCTTTACAGACATGCAAGCAGCTGTTGATTCCTATGGTGGTGGTGCTTTTGAATATATCCCAAAACCGTTCGACTTAGATGAGGCGACAGAGATTATAAATAGAGCGCTTGAAGAGAAACCAAAAACAAAAGGCCTCAAGAAAAAAGCTCAAACAGATATAATTGGTGAAGCACCTTCAATGCAATTAGTATTTAGAGCTATTGGTAAACTTTCAAATACTAATGCAACGGTATTAGTGCAAGGCGAGTCAGGTTCTGGAAAAGAGTTAATAGCTAAGTCTCTTCATACTAATAGTCCTCGAAGCGATATGCCTTTTATTGCTTTAAATATGGCTGACATACCCAAAGAACTTGTTGAATCTGAGCTGTTTGGACATGAGAAAGGCGCTTTTACTGGAGCTGTTGATAGAAGAATAGGTAGATTTGAGCAGGCTAATGGTGGAACATTGTTTCTTGATGAAATTGGCGATATGCCCCTTGAATCACAAACAAGACTATTAAGAGTCTTATCAAACAAAGAATTTTATAGAGTTGGTGGTGATAAGCCTATAAAGGTTGATGTAAGAATTCTTGCGGCAACACATCAAAATCTTCATAATTTAGTTTCTCAAACTAAATTCAGGGAAGATCTTTTCTATAGGCTGAATGTAATAAAAATTGAAGTCCCATCTCTTCGCGATAGGAAGGAAGATATATTTTTATTAGCGAAGCATTTCTTAAAAATTCATTCAGATTCCCTTGGTGAAGAATTAAGAGTTTTAACTGATGAATCTCTAAATGCACTCCATAAATATAATTGGCCTGGAAATGTTAGACAATTAGAAAATATTTGTTATTGGCTTACTTTAATGAGTCCTACTCAAAATGTAAAAGTTCAAGATCTGCCTAGTGAAATAAAAGAATATGAAATTCTAGAACCCTCTTCTACATCTTCATCATGGGAAGAAAGCTTTACAAGTTGGATTAAAAATGCAGCAGTAAATGTTGACAAAGGCTTGTTAGATATCGCAAATTCAAAACTAGAAAAAATAATCATAAAGACAGCACTAGATCAGTCTAACGGCAAAAAAAATGAGGCAGCCGTTTTGCTTGGGTTAGGAAGAAATACTTTAGCAAAGAAGATAAAAGAACTTGGGATTTAAATTAAAGGTAAATTATCCATCCTCCATTGTCCGATACCGCCTCTTAAAATGAGAATGTCATTAAACCCCTGCTTTTTTAGCAATTCTCCTGTATTACCAGACTGGCTTCCCATTTCACAAACCAATATTAATGACTCTTGATCTTTCAACTTAATTTCATGAGACCTGCTTTCAATATCATTTGAAGGTATGTTTACAGAACCTGTTATGTGCCCTTTACTAAAATCATTTGAAGGTCTTAAGTCTATGATCTTTGCCTTATCTTGATTTGATAGATTTATTAACTCTTGGGAGTTAATTTTTTTACCCCCTTTTGATGCATTTGAAACAATTAGTAGAATGAAGACCAAAAATAGTGGTACAGAATAATAATAATGCTCGATCAGAAAAAAAATAAATTTATCCATGCGCACATTATCTATTAAAATGATGTAAATGTGGTTCAAAATATAAAAATGAAAAAAAGAAATCTGATTCTAGTAAGACATGGTCAAAGTGAATGGAATGCCAAAAATTTATTTACTGGATGGAAAGATCCAGGCCTAACTGAAACAGGTTTAGAAGAGGCTAAAAATGCTGGTTTATTAATTGGATCTCAAGATATTTCATTTGATATTATGTACACATCAGCCCTTTCTAGGGCTCAAAGAACTGGCCAAATAATCTTAGAGACTATCAATCAAAGAAATATTGTAATCATCAAAGATGAGGCTTTGAATGAGAGAAATTATGGAAGTCTTGCCGGTTTAAATAAAGACGATGCAAGGAAAAAATGGGGAGAAGAACAAGTACATATCTGGAGAAGGTCTTTTGATATTCCACCTCCTGATGGTGAGAGTTTAAAAAATACAGCGGAAAGAGTTCTTCCCTATTTCAAAAAAGAAATTATGCCAAAAGTAATAAAAGGCTCGAATATTTTAATTGCCGCTCATGGCAATTCTCTAAGGGCTTTGATAATGGAGTTAGATAACATCTCATCAGAGGATATTGTGAAGCTTGAAATTCCTACCGGTGCTCCAATTCAATATGAATTTGATGAGCATAATAATATCTTAAATAAGAGTAATTTATATGAAGAGTAATCAATCTTCTTTCTCATCAAATATAACAGCATGGTATAAAAGTAATGGAAGAGAGGCTCTCCCATGGAGAAAAAATATAACACCTTATAGAGTGTGGATCTCTGAAATCATGTTACAGCAGACCCAAGTAAAGACTGTGATACCTTTTTTTAATATATTTATTAAAAAATACCCTAATTTAAAATCATTATCAAATGCCTCAGAAGAAAACATATTGGCACTATGGACTGGTCTTGGTTTTTACAGAAGGGCTAAAAATATATATAAAACAAAAGAATTAATTAAGAATGACTTTAATAATATATTTCCAAAAAAATTTGATGGAATAATATCCTTACCAGGAATTGGGAAGTCTACTGCAGGAGCAATAATGTCCATTGCTTACAAGAAGCCATATCCAATTTTAGATGCTAATGTAAAAAGAGTTATATCAAGATATAAAATGGTAGAAAATAATTCTTCAGCATCTTCAATAAAAGAATTGTGGAACATATCAAAAGATTTGACACCTAAAAATAACATCTTTGAATACACACAGGGAATAATGGATCTTGGCGCAACTGTTTGTAATATTCATAGTGCTAAATGTGATCAGTGTCCGCTCAATTTATCTTGTAAGAGTGCATTTGATATTGCTGATCCAAGAAAACGAATTGATAAAAAGATAAAACCAAAAAAGAGGATACATTTTATTCTTGCCTATTCTCAAGATCATGTTTTATTGTTTAAAAAAAACGAGAAGACATTCTGGGAAAGTTTATGGACTCCTCTTGAGATACAAGCAAAAAAAGATTCATGCCTTTTGAGAAAAAGGATTTTAAAGAACGAGACCATAAACAAAAAACATAAGTTATCTCATATTGATCTTGATATAAGAGTAGATATTTCTGAATACGAGGACACTTTTAATCTAAAAACAAATTTAGAATATAGGTGGATAAATAAAGCTGATATAGATATGTTTGGAATGCCTAAGCCTATTAAGTCTATAATACAAACATTATGAGTAAAAAAGTCTTCTGTAAAAAATTTCAAAAAGAAATGCCAGCTCTAAGTATGCCCCCAATGCCAGGGCCAAAAGGTCAAGAAGTTTTAGAAAATGTCTCGCAAGAAGCATGGGAATTATGGAAATCTCATCAAACCACTCTAATAAATGAAAAACATCTAGATATGTCTGATCCAGAAAATAGGCTTTGGTTAATAGATCAGATGGATAAGTTTTTTTGTAATGAAGATTATGAAAAAGCATCTGGTTTTAAAGCACTAGATTAAATGTTTTATGCCTACTTTTCACTCCCTATTTTTTAAAATAATCGAGTAAATTTCCAATAAAAATTTATTTAATTCATTAAGAAATAATCGATGGACAGTTATATTCACAGAGTTTATATTGTAGATATTCTTGATAACTAAAATGGGTGGCTATGAAATCTTCTAAATTTCCAACTGATGCAGAGGTTGTAATTGTTGGAGTTGGTGGCATTGTTGGATCAATGCTCGCATACTGGCTCACAGAATTAGGCCAAAAAAATATAGTGGGTTTGGAAAAATCTACCATAATTCCATCAGATATAGCATCCACAGCTCATGCTTCAGATTTTGTATACAATACAACGCATGACAAGCTGGGTTGTTGGGCTACAAATTTTAGTAGAAAATTTTACGAAGATAACGGCTTCTTTTTAAAAAAAGGTGGTTTAGAAATTTGCAGAATCGATGATGATGCTAGATGGGAAGAACTTAAAAGAAAAGTTGAATCAGGAAAAGCTTTCGGAACTAACGTTAGATTAATTTCTGCATCTGAGGCTAAAGAAAAATTTCCACTTTTAGATGAAGACTCTATTCGAGGTGCTATGTGGGATCCAGATGCTGGTTTAGTTACTCCGCGTTCACAAGATGTAGTTAATTTTGCAGTTGAATATGCTAAAGAAAAAGGCGCGTTATCCACATATACCGACACGCCAGCTGAAGGATTCGAAATGGAGAATGGTCATATTACTGGCGTTAAGACTGATAAAGGAACCATTAAAACTAAAAAAGTTGTAATCGCATCAGGAATATGGGGCCCATTGATGGGAGAAATGGCAGGTGTTCCTATTCCACTAATGCCAGTTGAGCATCCTTTATTATTTTTTGGGCCTTTGCCTGAAATACAAGGAACAGAAGAATTGTTGGTATATCCTTTACTTCGTGATCAAGGTAATTCTGCTTATGTTAGAGATACCGGTAGACTTCACGGAGGAATGCTTGAATGGGGATATTATGAAGATAAAGAGCCTCGTTTAGTAGACCCAGAAGATATTGGCAATCCTACGAAAACAATGACATCTGATTCAATGAGATACTTAAGTCTTGAAGAAATTGCAGAGCCACTAGAAAAGGCATTTGAAACAACACCTATTCTTGCTGAACTAGGCTGGGATGAGAAGAGTTCATTTAATGGTCTTTTATCTGTCACCCCTGATGCTGGTTCTTTAATCGGTGAAAGTCCTGAAGTTAGAGGTTTTTGGTTGTGCGAAGCGGTGTGGGTTAAGGATGGTCCTGGATGTGCAAGATTATGTGCTGAAGCGATGATTAATGGTAAAACCCAAGTTGATATGCATTCATTCAATATCGACAGATTTTACCCTGCACAAAAAGAAAAAGATTTTGTAAAAACACGATCCTTTGAAAATGCTCAAACTATATACACCCCTGCTGTTCATCCAAGAGAACCGTATATTAGTAATAGAGAGTTATATGTCAGTCCTTTTTTTGAAAGAGAAAAAGAGCTTGGCGGTTATTTTGATAATGAAGTTGCTGGCTGGGAACGCTCTTTAGCTTACGAAAGCAATCGTGAAAAACTTGGCACTTATTTAAAAGATATTCCGGTAAGAGAAAATGAATGGGACCATCGACATGTTCCATATGAAGTAGCAAATGCAGAACATCTTGCAATGAGTGATTCAGTAGGAATGATTAATTTATCTCACTTCCCAATCATGGATATTGAAGGCCCAGATGCAGAGCAAATGATGGAATATCTATCTGTAGCTAAGGTTGGAGGAAATACTCCAGAAGGTCGGGTGATTTATACTAATTTTTTAGATGAAGATGGAGGAGTTCATGCAGATCTTACAATCTCTCGTTTAGGTAAGGAACGTTATCGAGTTGTTACTGGAGGTGCTGATGGCAACCGTGATTGGGTAACACTGAGAAATCATCGAGATGATATGGGTCTCAATGCAGACATAAATATTAGAACTCATGATATCGCTACTCTTGGATTATGGGGTCCTGAAGCAAAAAAAGCTTTAGGTAACTTTATTGATCCTAATGAAATTAGTATTGAGAATTTTCCTTTTGTAACAGCAAAAAATCTAACACTTAATTTATCTGGTGGAAAGAAAATTGATGTTTGGGCGGCACGTATTTCTTATGTTGGCGAGAGTGGATGGGAAATTTATTTAAACAATGATAAAGAAGATGGTTTAGCACTTTATGATTCTCTTCTTGAGGTTGGAGTTGTTCCAGTTGGTATAGAGACATATGCTAATAGTAGGCGCCTAGAAAAAAGCTTTCGATTACAGGGTGCTGAATTGGAGACTGATTATAATTCTTGTGAATCAGCAATCCAAAGAGGGTTAGTAAAAGAAGCAGATTTTCACGGTAAGGCAGCACATCTTTCTCACAGAGAAGAAGATCCATGTGCAATCCTATGTACAATGACGTTAGATGATCTAAATGTATCTGGAAAAGGTTCGAGATACCCTGTTGGTATATCGCCAATTATTGATCCTGCAACTGGGGAAGTCCCTATAGACACCAAGGGTAGAAGGTCCTACACCACTGCTATGTCGTATTGTCCATCAATAAAAAAACATGTTGTTATGGGTTATTTACCTAAGAATATAGCCATACCAGGAAAGCAGCTATTGATTTCATACTTTAATGAAGATGGGGATGGACTATATCCTATGACTGTTAAAATAGTTGGTAAAGGTTCTTTATATGACCCTTCAAACGAAAGGGTTCGTTCTTAATTAATTACAGTTATTAATCTTAATGACATTGGCAAGAATCTTTTCTATAATCCAACTTCAATTACAGGCCTGATAGCTCAGTCGGTAGAGCAAAGGATTGAAAATCCTTGTGTCGGTGGTTCGATTCCACCTCAGGCCACCATTTAATAAAATCTTTTTCTTTTTTCTTTTTGGCATATAGAATAAGGTATAAACTTAAACCAAAAATATGGCATCTTTTGATATTAAATCTGAAATCAATACACATGAATTAACCAATGCTGTTGATCAAGCAAATAGAGTTTTGAAATCTAGATTCGATTTTAAAGGAACAGGTGCAGAATTTACTCTTACAGATAATCAAATTTTACTTTTTACTAAAGAAGACTTTCAAATTAAACAAATGGAGCCAGTGCTTCATGAGTCTTTATCAAAAAGAGGTATAGACTTAAAGACTCTAAAACCTGGGGCATTAGAAGTATCTAATGGGTCTGCTCGTCAAGAAATAAATCTGCAAGAAGGAATTGATAGAGAGTTAGGTAAAAAAATTACTACTCTAGTAAAACAGTCTAAAGTAAAAGTTCAAGCTTCAATTCAAGGCGAAAGTATTCGTATTAACGGAAAGAAGAGAGATGATCTTCAACAGATCATGCAAATAATTAAAGATCAAAAATATGATCTTCCTCTCCAATTTAATAATTTTAGGGACTAAATAAATAATGATATCTCAGCATCAAAAACCATTAATGTCCGGATTTGGGGCAAAAACAGAACCTTCTGAAATTCTAGAAAATATAAACCTTGCTGATAAAACTGTAATTATTACCGGAGGTTATTCTGGTATAGGGCTTGAAACAACAAAAGCCATTAAGGCAAATGGAGCTAGAGTCCTTATTCCTGCAAAAAGGTTAGATGTTGCTACCAAAGAATTATCAGGCATCATTCCAAGAGAAGATATTTTTGAGATGGATTTAGCAGATCTGAGCTCAGTAAAAAGCTTTACAGATTCGTTTAATAGTGCAAACAATACGCTTGATATCTTAATTAATAATGCTGGGATAATGGCATGCCCTGAAACTAGAGTTTATAAAAATTGGGAAAGTCAGTTTGCTGTAAATCAAATTGGTCATTTTGTACTTACTAAAGAATTAATGAATTCGATGAAAAATGCAAAGAAATCTCGATTAGTTAGTTTGTCATCATCAGCACATCAAATTTCTGCAATAAGATGGGATGATGTACATTTTAATAATGCTCCTTATGAAAAATGGGCTGCATACGGTCAATCTAAAACAGCATCCTCTTTATTAGCTATTGAATTTGATAGTCAGATGAAAGAATTTGGAGGAAGAGGTTTTTCTGTGCATCCTGGTGGTATTCTTACTCCATTGCAACGACATTTAGCAAATGAAGAAATGGTTGCTCTAGGTTGGAAAAAAGAAGATGGAACTTTATCAGATATGGCAGCTAAATTTTTTAAATCACCCTCTCAAGGCTCTTCAACAACATTATGGTGTGCAACTAGCTCAATGCTTGAAAATATGGGTGGTGTTTTTTGTGAAAATTGTGATGTCGCTGAAAGAAAAGTGAATCTTGATGAATCAATGACTAGATTTTTTGGAGTTGCTGATTGGGCAGTCGACTCTGATGACGCTAGAAAGCTATGGGTTGAAACTGAAAAAATGATTAAAAATAACTAATCAACCAAAATACCTTATATATCTATTCAACTCCTAATTCTGATTTTAACTAGCTAATAATTAATGGCATAATTTACATATGAATTTCTTTCAAAATATGATTTCTTCTATTACGAAGCGAGCTCAAAAGTTTAATACTTTTGGATCGAAGACCTTTGGAACCCTGCATAAAGATATAAATAAAGCTACAGAGTTAGTAATGTCAACTTCAGGAGAAGTTTCAACTCTCGTTTATGCTGATCATTTGCTAAATTTAATAGAAGATCTATCAAATGAGAAACTCGAAAAATTCTTAATATTCCTATCAAAAAATTACGATATTGATACTAACAATCTTATTAAAAATGTAGAAATTTATTCATTGGATAAAAATGAGAGGAATTTAAAAAATATCAGCGAGACCTCAGAGCCTAAATGGATTGAATTGTTTAGACGACTGAATGCTTCATCAAATGGAACCTCAAAACTTGTTACACTTAGAGAGCGAATAAGATCACTTAATAATCCTGAATTAAAACCTTTTGATGCTGGGCTTTTGAGGTTATTTAAATACTGGTTTAACCCTTCTTTCTTAGTTCTAGAAAAAATAGATTGGACAACACCTGCAAATATACTAGAAAAAATTATTGCCTATGAGGCTGTTCATGAAATAAATTCCTGGGACGATCTAAGAGCAAGATTAGCTCCAAATGATCGACAATGTTTTGCTTTCTTTCATCCTTTAATCCCAGATGATCCATTAATTTTCGTAGAAGTTGCTTTATGTGAAGAGGTTCCGGAGTCGATAGAAAGTATTATAAAAATAGAAAGAAATGAAATAAATGCTGAAAATGCAAATGTAGGTATATTCTATTCAATCTCAAATTGTCAAAATGGCTTACTAGGTATATCTTTTGGGAATTTCCTTATTAAAAGAGTTGCAAAAAAATTAAAGCAAGAGCTTCCAGACTTAAACCAATTTCTTACTTTGTCTCCGATTCCTGGCCTTATGACATGGCTTGAAAAAAATGCACCTCTTACTCATGAACAATGTATAGATGGCTCATGTACAGATGAAGATTTTTTAAAACAAGCTGTAACTTATTTGACAGAGTCAACAAGAGAAGATGGTCTTCCGAATGATCCAGTTGGAAGATTTCATCTTGGTAATGGAGCAATACTAGACAGAATAAATTTAAATGCAGATAAATCAACAAAAGGAATGATGCAGTCTAATGGTTTAATGGCAAACTATTTATATGATTTAGAGGTTGTGGAAGAGAACCATGAATTGTTTTTCAAAACAAAAAGTGTACAAATTTCCAAAGATATAAAGTCTTTAAAAAATAGACTATCTTAATATAGATAATGAAAGATCGATTATCTTTATATCCTCCAATTGAGCCCTATGATTATGATTTTTTAGAAGCAGATAATCATCAGATATATTATGAGCAATGTGGTAATCCAGATGGTAAGCCTGCTGTATTTTTACACGGTGGTCCAGGTGGTGGTGGTAGCAAGATAGTTAGACAATTTTTTAATCCAGAAGCCTACAGAATTATTATTTTTGATCAAAGAGGTTGTGGCAGAAGCAAACCTCACGGATGCCTTGAAAAAAATACAACATGGGATTTGGTTGAAGATATTGAAAATCTTAAGAAAAAACTTGGTATTAAACAATGGCTAGTTTTTGGTGGTTCATGGGGAAGTACATTGTCCCTTGCCTATTCTCAAACATATCCTGATTCAGTCAGTGAGATGGTACTGAGAGGAATCTTCATGCTTAGAGAAAAGGAGTTGAAATGGTTTTATCAATACGGTGCGAGTAATGTCTTCCCGGAAGCATGGCAATATTTTCTTGAACCAATAGATGAAGAAGATAGACATAATCTTATATCTGCATATCACAAAATATTTCTTGGTGATGATGAAGAAAAAAAATTAAATGCAGCTATAGCATGGTCTAAGTGGGAAGGCTCTACTAGCAGTTTAAGTTATAGGCCTGAAATGGCAGAAAGTTTTTCTGAACCTAAATTTGCGCTTGCATTTGCACTTATAGAAAACCATTATTTTATAAATAAAGGGTTCTTAGAGGAAGAAAATCAATTAATTGAGAAAGGCATAGATATTATCAGATCTATACCTACAGTGATTGTTCAAGGAAGGTATGACATGGTTTGCCCTATGACCACTGCATGGGAATTGTCTCAAAATTGGCCTGAAGCAGAATTAATAATTGCACCCTCCTCTGGCCATACGGCATTTGAAAAAGAAATTACTCACGAACTTATTAATGCAACTAACAAATTTGGATCAAATAATGACTAGTTTTACATTTATTGGTATGGCTGGCTCAGGTAAATCAACTTTAGGAAGAGCTTTATCCAAGAAAATTAAAGAAAGTTTTGTTGATACAGATATTCTAATTGAAACTAAATTTAAGCAATCTTTAGAAGAGCTTAAAAATTCGAAGGGATATAAATTTGTTCGCCTGGCTGAAGAAGGTGTTATTTTAAATTTAAAAAATGATGTCTCTATAATCTCAACTGGTGGCAGTGCAATCTATTCTGAGAAATCTATGAATCACTTAAAAGAATTTTCAAAAATTATATATATTTCGGTTCCACTAAATATTATCAAAAATAGAATTGGAGGTGGTCAGAAAAGAGGTCTTGCTGTTCCTGAAGGCACTTCAATTGAAGATGCATTTAATGAAAGAAAACCAATGTATGAAAAATGGGCACAAATTACCATTGATGGAACTTTATCTGTGGATGAACTTGTTAATCTCATAATTAGTAAAAATTAAATGGAAGAAATAAGAAGCTTAGTTATTGGGGCTACAGGTTTAGTTGGTGGTGAGATTTTAAAAATTATTAAAGAAAAAGGTGGTGACGTTTCCATGCTTTCAAGAAGCCCTCTAAATAACAAATCAGATGATATTAAAGAATATATATTAAATTTTAATAAAATCGATGAATTTAATATGCCAAAATTCGATCATATCTATATATCAATTGGTACAAGACTTGATACTTCTGAGCTCATATATATTAAAGAATCCAAAAGGGAAAAGTTTATAGAAGTTGATTATAGTTTTGTAATTAACTTAGCCAAAAAGGCTTATACTGCTGGTGCTAAATCTATAGCTGTTGTCTCTGCAATTGGAGCTGATAAAGACTCGAGTAACTTATATCTTCAAACAAAAGGAAAGATGGAGGAAGAAATTAAATTTATTGGCTATGAAACTGTTGTAATAGCTCAGCCAGGACATCTTTTAGGTAATAGGCCTAATGATAAATTTCGATTTGAGGTTCCACTTATGGAGTTTGGAGCTAAGCTGTTTGAACCCTTGATGGTTGGACCTCTCAAAAACCTTAGATTTATATCTGCTTCCAAAGTAGGAAAAGCAATGTTTAATTATATGAATTCAAATAAAAAAGGAATATTTAAACTCAAATATGAAGAGTTTATGAATAATTAAGAAAGCTTTCTATTTGTTCTAAACATTTTTCTCATTGCTAGTGCAGAGTTAAGAAACCAAAAGGCAGATGCAAAAAAGAAATAATATAAGCCAGCATTTAATTGAACAATCATTGCCAAAATACTTCCAGTAGCTATTGCAGATAAGCCAAACATTCGCTTTTTATGCTTCTTTGAGACAATGAGAGGCGCAGCTAATAAAGTACCGAATAAAACACTACTAATCTGGATAATATCAATGATAGTCATACTGATAAGCATAAGAAATTATGCCTATGAGTATAAATATCGAAGCATTATGAATACTTTTTTTATAAAGTAAATAGTAAATTTGAACTTTTTATAAAAAAGTTTAGTCTATAAGACTAGAGATTTTTTTAGGAGAAAAAATATGAAAAATTTATTAGCGCTAGTGGTTATAATTTCTATCTCTTCGAATATTTTCGCAGATCATCATAAAGAAGAAGACAAACCAAAAAGAGAAAATCCTAATCATTTAATGAGTTTTAAGTCTTGCATGGAGACTAAAGCTGGTATTGGTTGGTTTTTATCTGCTGCAGATGATGTGTTTGATGATATCAAGGTTAATGGTGAAGAAAAAGATAAGTCATGGAATGATGAAAAATGGATAGAGGCTATGGCTTTAGCTGATTTAGCTTCGAATTACTCCACAGTTTATGATGTTTGGTGTAAGGACATGATCAATCAAAGAATGAAGATGAGAGAAAATAGAATGAATCATAAAAAACAGAAAACTAAAGATTAAAAATATTAAAATTTTCCTCTCTGGAATCTCATTCTTATTGAGTACACCCGTAATAGTGCAACAAAAGTAAGTATTGACTGAGTAAATAGAGATATTGTTATTGGGTTAGACCAACTCCAGCTGTCTATTGTTAGCCATAATAAAAAAGTTTGAAGTGGAAAATTAATAACTGCTCCCATAAGAACAACTATTACAGCTTCTCTAAAAGCTATTTTTTCAGTTTTATTCATAATTATTTCCTTTTAAATTTTAACTCCAGTTCCATAAGCAAGAATTTCTGATGCTCCTTGAGTAATTGTAGAAGTTTGAAATCTGAAACCAACAATAGCATTTGCGCCCTTTGACCTAGCATCAATTAACATTCTTTCATATGCTTGTTCTCTAGCCGATGCTAATAATTTAGAATACCCCACAAGCTCGCCACCAACAATATTTTTAAGAGTGGCAAACATGTCTGATCCAAAATTTCTGGATCGAACCGTACTTCCTTGAACTATTCCAATATGTTCAAGAATATTTTTTCCTGCTATTTCATTCGATGATACTACTACGATATTTTCTGTCATGACAAAATCCCTAAAATGGTTTAACTTATAAATATAATGAAGAAATTAATAGAAGCAAGGTTTTCTATAGGAAATATTGTAAAACATAAGTATTTAAATTTTAGAGGTGTTATTTTTGATTTAGATCCAGAGTTCAAAAATACTGAGGAATGGTATTTGGCAATACCAGAACAAATTAGGCCAAAAAAAGAACAACCTTTCTACCATATATTTGCAGAAAACGAAGAAATTTTTTATATAGCCTACGTCTCAGAACAAAATTTAATTCTAGATGATTCGGGTTTGCCGGCCAATCATCCTGACATTAAACAAATTTTTTCAGATTTTGATGGAAAGTCATATATGCCTCATGAAAGGGCAAAAAATTAAGTTTTAAGTCCAAGATGAGCCACTTGGACAGATGTGATGAATACATCCATGGCAATTTTTAATTCATCTTCATCTATAAAAGTCGGAGCAATTCTGATGATATTATTATTTGGGTCATTGCTGTTGGGGAATGTGGCACCAGCGGGAGTAAGTGATACACCTAACACGGAACAAAGCTCTATAACCTCAGATGCAATTGGTTTGGATGTCTTGTATGTTATGAAATAGCCGCCTGTTGGTTTTGAAAAAGTTCCATAATCATCTGAAATACTTCCTAAAATTTCATACGAAGTTTCAAATTTAGGCCTTATAAGATTTGCATGCTTGGTCATATGGCTCTCAATATCCTCTTTATTTTTAAATAAATCTACATGTCTTTGTTGATTTATTTTGTCAGGACATATGACCATTGAAAGTCGCGTTTTTTTAATAAGATCTAAATTATCTCCATCGGCAGCTAAGAAAGATAGGCCACCACCACCAAAAGTAACTTTTGAGAATGACGTAACAATAACCGTTTGATTATTAGTATTATTATTTAATGCAAGTTGCCACGTAGGTGTTTGTTTTTTTGTCGGTAAAAAATCATGAATTAAGTATGCGTGATCAAAAAGAAATAAAAACTTATCTGAGTAGGCTTTTCCGATGGTAAAAATCCCATTGATATTTTCATCCGTATAAACCTCACCAGAAGGATTTGAATGTCTAGGAACGCATATTATTCCCATTACATTTTGATTTTCATCTAAAACATTTTTTAACTTTGCAAGATCAACTCCGTCTTCGATAAGTGGAACAGTTATTACTTCGATGTCAAAATCGTCAAATATTCTAAAATGCCTATCAAATCCTGGAACAGGACAAATAAATTTTGGTTTCTCGAGACTCTTCCATGAAGAGGGTTTGCCATGAATATAATGAGCTAGTATCGTTTGATAGCTGAGTAATAAGCTAGATTGTTCGCCTGCAATTATATTTCCTATTGGAGCGTCCAGTAAACTAGCTCCTAGCTCTCTAGCTGCTTTGATTCCACTTGGCTCACCATAATTTCTTAAATCAACGCCGTCGTCAGTTATTGGTTCAACATTCATTTTTAACAACTTGTTTGATAGATCTAATTGAGAGGAGTCGGGCTTACCCCTAGTTATATCTATATTAAGCCCTTTGGACTTTAAATCTTTAAAATGGTTTAGAATTGACTCAGACATAGTATGAGAGATATTTTAATGGAATAATAAGATTATGTTACAAGAAAGTTTAATTCTTATAGGTTTTATTGCAGTCATTGCTGTTGTTTTGATCGCTTTTGCAATTTTTTTAAACAAAAATAATAACAAAGTAATTGAAATGAATTTTGTAAACCTTGCAAATAAAATCCTTGAAGAAAAAAATGATACCTTGTCTAAAAATAATTTTGATAGGTTAAATGAGACGCTAGCCCCTTTTAAAGATCAGATAAAAGACCTTAATACTCAAATTATTGAACTTAAAAAGGAGCAATCGGCAGCAAAGCAAAGCTTTACAGATGAAGTCAGTAAAGTTATTGAACAAACGAATAAAATAAGTATTGACGCTGATAATCTTACAAGTGCCTTAAAAGGTGATTCAAAGTCCCAGGGCTTGTGGGGTGAGCAACTTTTAGAAAAAACTCTTGAAGAATCTGGATTAAGAAAGGGAAGAGATTACGAAGTTCAGAAAGGTTTCAAAAGTGATAAAGGCAATATTGTTATACCAGATGCGGTGATATATTTACCTGGAGATAGAAATATTATTATTGATTCTAAAGTTTCACTGACAGCATATTCAAAATATGTTGATGCGGAAGATGAACAAAAAAAAGAAAAATACTTAAAAGACCACATCAATTCGTTAAAAGATCATCTTAAAAATTTATCTTCTAAAAATTACAGAGATATACCTACACTAAATTCTCCAGATTATGTTTTGATGTTTATACCAGTCGAGTCTGCTCTCTCTCTTGCATTATCGAATGATTGGGACTTGCAAAGAATAGCTATGCAAAATCAGATGGGCTTTGTGACTCCTACCAATCTAATAGCAATTCTAAGAATGGCTGAAAGTTTATGGCGTTTAGATTCACAAAACGAAAATGCAGCAAGAATTGCTAAAAGAGCTGGTCATTTGATTGATAAATTTTCAGGCCTAAGTGAAGATATCTCAAGTATTGGTAAATATTTAAGACTAGCTGAAAGATCGTTTGAAGGTGCAGAAAATAAACTTTCTCAAGGAAAAGGTAATCTATTTGATCAAATCAAAGAGTTGGAGTCTTTAGGAGCAAAATCAAAAAAAATTATAGATCAACCCAAAAATATAAATATTAAAGATTAATATGTATCATCTAAGATTATGGAGTTATCTCTCCTTACCATGGCTAGCATTTGCTCTAATTTTCTTTTTTGGATTTTTCTATTCTGCATTTTTCTATGAAATTGATACACAATTTTTATCTTCTAAATATCTTTTTTCTTTGTTTAAAAACACCTTAGTTCTATCAATAACAACTGGCTTCATTTCTGCTTTGATAGCAGTTCCTTTGGCAATAATTGTAACTTTGTATAAATTTCCTGGACATAATTTTTTTAGTTGGGCACTAAGTCTATCCATAGCTTTCCCTGCCTATATCTATGCATTTATATTTGTTGGAACATTTGAATATGCTGGACCTCTTGCAACTTTTTTTAGAGAGAATGGAATATATCTACCATCAATAAAAAATTTATTTGGTGCCTCTGTTGTTATGTCAATGGCATTATTCCCATACATATATCTTTTAGCTAAAGCCCAATTAGCCTCAATGGGAGTCTCATTATTTAAGGCTGCAAAAACTTTGGGAAATACAAATTATCAAGCTATAAAAAAAATAATTATCCCATCATTATGGCCAGCTATTCTAGCTGGAGTAATACTGGTCATTTTAGAAACAATTGCTGATTTTGGTGGAGTTTCAACTTTAAACATAAATACATTCACAGTTGGAATCTATAATGCCTGGTTTGGTTACCAAAGCTATTATTCGGGAGCAAGATTGGCGGCATATTTATTGATATTCGTATTTTTCTTTCTATTCTTAAGTAAATTTCTTTACAGAAGTAATCACTCAGTTGCATCTTCTACTGCAGAAAGATATGAAAAAATTAAGCCAAAGACTTTTATTCAATATTTATTTACTTTTATTTGTTCTTTAATATTTTTGATCACTTTTTGCTTACCTTTATATCAAGTTATTGATTGGGCAATACTTAATGAATATGGTTCATTAATTAGCAATTTCAAAGTTTTTATTAACTCCATTGCGCTTGGGATAATTGCTTCATTCTTAACAGTTTCTATTTCGATAATACTCGCTTTAAGTTTTATTAATGCTAAGAAGTTAAGATTATTGATTACTTTATCCTCCTCTGGATATGCCGTACCAGGCTCCGTAATTGCTGCTGGATTATTGGTAAGTTTTAATTCAATTTTTAATGTTTCAATTACAACATTCGGAATTATAGGCTTAATTCTTTGTCTTGCTTTGCGATTTATAACACCAGCTTTTAAATATTTGACAGCTTCGTTGAATAATATATCTCCTTCTTCACAAAATGCGCTATCGGGATTTTCAGTATCAAGTTTAAAAGCATTCTTATTGTTTTATTTTCCACAAATGAGGCCTGCAATCTTAATGAGTATGCTGGTTGTATTTATTGAAGTTATAAAAGAACAACCAGCTACGCTTTTGTTGAGGCCTGTTGGATTTGAAACTTTATCATCTAAAATATATAACTACACAAGTGAGGGCCAATGGATACTTGCTTCACTCCCTAGTTTATTTTTGATAATGATTTGTTTGGTACTTGTCTATATTCTTAATAAGAATATCGATTCGGAAATAAATAACTGACAGACTCAATCAATCGTTTTAACTTTTAATTTTAAGCTAAGGTAGATCTATAATTTCCCATCCTCTAGATATGCATTCATGCCTGAGTTTTGAATCTGGATTAACTCCAACCGCTTTTTCTACAGCACATAAAAGAGGAAGATCGTTGATTGAGTCAGAATAAAATGTTGTGCCATCAAAATTAATGAAATTATTTTCAAGCATCCACTCTCTTACTAACTTTAGTTTGCCCTCTCCCAATGCTGCTGGCTTTATAATTCTTCCTGTTAACTCACCACCGACAGTCTCAGGAATTGTTGCTATAACATTTTTAAAGTCTAGCCTTTTTGCAATTATATCTACAAGAATCTTATTAGTAGCAGAAGCTAGAAGAAGTTCATCATTATTCTCATAGTGTTCATGAATTAATCTCAGTGCATAAACATTTATCATTGGCTCAATAACGCTTGATAGGTATTCTTCAAAGATTACAGAAATTTTTTCCTTACCAATCTCAATAAAAGAACCAATTGCAAAAGAGGAATATTCGTATATGTCTAAGGTTCCTTGATTGTATTGATTAAAAAAGTAGTCATTTTTATCTTTATATTTTTTGACATCAACTATCTCTTTTTCAATTAGAAATTGTATCCATGAGTAGTCCGAATCTCCTCTAAGAATGGTATTATCAAGGTCAAATATAGTTAATTTCATTCAGTACTTTTTTTATGATTAAAGAGCCCGGTTACAGATTAAATGTTGGTTTAATTATTCTTAATGATAATGGTAAATTGCTCCTGTGCAAAAGAAAAGATGTTAATAGTTGGCAGTTCCCTCAAGGGGGCATTGATTTCAATGAGAATCCCTCCAAAGCTGCAAAACGTGAATTATTTGAAGAGGTTGGAATTAAATCAACTTCTGTAAAATTAATAAAAGAGATGGGAGAATGGGTTAAATATGATATTCCAAAAAAAAGTAGAAGACGAAATTTTTTAAAGAAAAAAATTAAAGGTCAGAAGCAAAAGTGGTTTATGTATAAATTAAAAGAAAATACTTCTATAAGTTTTGAAAATGATCCTGATAAGGAGTTTGATGATTATAAATGGGTTTCTTATTGGTACCCCTTATATTCTATCGTCTCTTTTAAAAAAGAGGTTTACAGAAAAGTATTAAATAGTCTTAGTTCATCTTTTTGCAATGAGTTTAATCATGATTGAAGGATTGATAATATTTTCATTCCTTGGAATGTTTGTTGGCTTGGTAGCCGGCATGTTTGGTATTGGAGGAGGAACATTAATAGTTCCAGTACTCATAGCAAGTTTTTTAAGTTATGGGTTTGAAGAGACAGTTATTATTCATCTTGCCATTGGCTCATCGATGGCAAGCATTTTTTTTACAGGTATTGCGTCTGCATATGCTCATAAAAAGAAAGATGCAATAGATTTTGATATTTTAAAACCTGTTACTTTTGGTATTATTTTTGGTGCTTTCTTAGGTGCTTTATTTGCACTTCAGCTAAGTGGAGACTTATTAAAAAAAATAATCGCATTTTTTGCATTATTTGCAGCTATTCGTATTGGATTAAGTATTGAATTTAAATCTGATAATAAAAAACCCAAAAACTTATTATCCTATTTAGCTGGCTCTGGTATAGGTTTTTTATCATCAATATTAGGTATAGGGGGTGGTATGTTTTCTGTACCTTACTTTAAGGGCTATGGATTAAGTATGAAAATTAGCGTTGGAACTGCGGCTGCTTGTGGAATACCAATAGCACTTTTTGCATCATTTGGATATTTTTTTATGGGCCTGAATAATACTTCTTTACCAAATTTAAGTTTAGGTTATATTTATATTCCAGCAGTATTAGGTATTTCCATGACAAGTGTTTTTGCTGCCAAGTATGGAGCATATTTGGCCCATTATTTAAAAGAGAATACTCTTAAGAGATTAATGGTATCTTTACTTTTAATTATTTGTTTATACATGGCGATAATATGATTATTGAATTATCTGAATTTTTTAACAATCCAAGCTTAATTAGCATTGGTCCTTTAAGAGTTCAATATTATGCGATTACATGGCTTGCATCAGCTATTTTTATTTACATGTTTCTTAAAACAAATAAGATAATCATTGAGCTTGGGCTAGATAAGGAAAAGGTTAATGATATGGTCTTCTTATATGGCTTATTCTTTGGAGCTATTTGTGGAGGAAGAATTGGCTATATGTTTTTCTATGGCAACGCTCAATTAATTGAGAATCCTTTATCTCTTTTTTATGTTTGGCAAGGAGGTCTTAGTTTTCATGGCGGCCTTGCTGGAGTAGTTGCCAGTTTGTTCATCTTTTCTAGAAAAAATAGTGTTGAGTTTCTTAGATTAATGGATGCAGTCGCTTTATCCATGCCAATAGGACTAGGCTTAGTTAGGATAGGAAATTTCTTAAATGGAGAGCTGTATGGAAGACAGACAGACGGTGGTTGGGGTTTTATCTTTCCTACAGATCCTTTTGGTTTCCTAAGGCACCCTTCTCAACTCTATGAAAGTTTTGGTGAAGGTTTTTTATTATTTTTTTTATTACTTTTCATCTCAAAAATTTCAAAAGCTCATGGGGTAGTTTGTTCGTCATTTCTCATACTTTATGGAGCAATAAGATTTATAATTGAATTCTTTAGGCAGCCTGATGCTCACATAGGTTTTGTAGTATTGGATTATATAAGTATGGGGCAGCTACTTTGCATACCAATGATAATTATTGGTCTAGTAATGTTAGTTTTTACAAGGAAAAAAGTATGAAAGCTTATCTAGATCTCCTCGAATATATTTTGATTAATGGGGATGAAAAGAACGACAGAACTAATACAGGTACTATCTCCTCTTTTGGTCATCAATTAGATTTTGATTTAGAGCAAGGTTTTCCTGCTGTAACTACAAAAGCCCTGGCTTGGAAAGGTGTGGTCTCGGAATTAATTTGGTTCCTAGAGGGTTCTAGTGATGAAAGAAGATTGGCAGAAATAAGATTTGGTAAAGATAGAAAAGAGCTTACAGATTTAAATAAATATTCAACGATTTGGACAGATAATGCAGATAAACAAGGAAAAGCTTTAGGTTATGAGAATAACTCTCTTGTGAAGAAATTAGGTCCTGTATATGGCTCTCAATGGCGTGATTGGGGAGGAGTTGATCAAGTTAAGAAGTTATTGAAAGACTTAAAGGAAAACCCTGATGGAAGAAGACATATATTATCTGCGTGGAATGTTGGTGAATTAGATAATATGGCCTTGCCACCATGTCATGTAATGTCACAATTTTATATTAATAACGGCACTATAAGTTGTCATATGTATCAAAGGAGTGCAGATATGTTTCTAGGAGTTCCTTTCAATATTGCTAGTTATGCTTTGTTGCTTTACATTTTTGCTGAGATATTAAAATTAACTCCAAAACGATTTATACATTCTTTTGGTGATGCGCATATTTATAAGAATTCTATTGAGCAGGCAAAAGAACAAATCTCAAGAGAGCCATTAAATCTGCCCTCTCTAAGCATTCCTAAGCTTCAATCTTTAGAAGATTTATCTAAATTTGGAGTAGAAGATTTCAAGCTGATAAATTATAAACATCATCCTGCTATAAAGGCAGACATGGCAGTATAAAAATGATAATTTCTCATGTAGTAGCAATGTCTAATAATAATGTCATCGGTGTTGATAATAATCTCCCATGGAGTTTAAAGACAGATCTTGCACATTTCAAAGAATATACATCAAATAAAATAATAATAATGGGTAGAAAAACATATGAATCTATTGGAAGACCATTACCAAATAGAACGAATTATATTGTCTCAAGAACTTTAAATAGTGTTGCAGGAGCATATGTATTTAATAACCTTGAAGATTCTATACAGGCTGCAAAAGAACTGAGCACTGAAAATAATGAACAATCTGAGGTAGTAATTATTGGAGGTGGTTATTTATTTAGGGACACAATAAGTACTTTTAATAAACTTGTTCTTACTAGAGTTGACTGTGATATTGAGGGAGATGTTTATTACCCAAGCATAGATTTTGGTGAGTGGCGCCTTACCACTTCCACTTCATTTAAAAAAGATAGTGACAATGATTATGACTTTAGAGTAGAAGAATATATAAAATTATGACTGGCTTTGAATGTAATCTCTTCTTAAAGCCAAGTTTTTAACTCTAATTTCTTCGTTCTCAGTATACTTTATCCAATTATTAGCCTGAGTTTTAATCTTTTTATCTTTGTCTCTTGCTGCTGTTCTAAATTGTTTCTTTGCATCTTCAAACTTTAAAAGCTCAAAATAAGCTTGTCCAAGAGTTAAATGCACTTGAGAAATTTTTTGAATTTTACCCTTTTTAAGACCTTTCTTTATAGCATCTACAGCTTCATCCAATTTATCCTCTGCAAGGTAAAGATTGCCTAATAAAACATATGCTTTCCCATCTTTAGAAAGTTCCGCTGCTTGGGCTAACACAGGTATGGCCAAATCAATTTCTTGTGCCATTCTCCATGAATCGGCAAGTAGTTTTAGATTCTTTTCTGTGTCTTTTACAACTGGTCCAATTTTTTCTATTTTAGATTCCTCTTTGGTTACTTCATCAACAACAGTTTCAACAGTTGTTACTATTTTTTCTTGTCCGGAAACAAGAACTTTGGCAGCCCAGTATGGATTTTGGTTTACTAGAAGTAATTGTGCTAATGCTAGGTATTCTGATTCTCTATCAAGAAAATCTTTTGCATGAGCGGCTTTAAGTGTAATCATATAATCTTTTTCTCTACCAAGTTGGCCATATGTGTTAGCCAATTGAATAAAATATAATTTTTTAGGATAAAGATTAACTAAAATCTCATAAATATCTAGTTGTTGCAAAAGAGCTTTCTTCTCTCCGATCTCAAGCTTTAATTCACCGATACAGGCAGCCATTATGTTGTACCAATTCTCTTTTGGTTTGTATCCTTCTTCCTCGGCCATCAGTATTGCAGTCTCCATTGAAGACATAGATTTTTTAAAATTATCTATCTGATAGTAAGCTGAGCCCAGTAGAGACCATGATTGCGCTGTTACAGTTTCAACTTCATCCATCCATTGCAAAATAAGATTAATACCTTTTTGATAGTCTCCTTGCACCATATTCAATTGAGCAAGTGATAGCAAAGCACCAACTCTTAAAGGTAAAGTGACCTCAGGTTCAGCAATAAGTTTTTCATAAGAATCCATTGCTAATTCATATTTTTCTTCAGAAAAATAGACATAAGCCCATGAATTCCACATCACAGACCTGTCGTAACTTTTAAGGTTCTCTTTGTCATTTCTTAGTTCAGTAAGAATTTCCACGACGGTTTCCATGTCCGGACTTGGTTCTCCCTTTTCATCAACTTCTTCAAGAGCCTCATAAACCTTAGCCATTTTTTTTGCTGTCTTACTTTGGAGAGCACGAGCTTTCTTATACTTAATTTGTTTTTTTGGTTTGTCTGAAGATTGGGCTTCGATATAACTTGTGGTATAAGAAAATGAAAATGCTAGAATTGCAAAAACATATAAGAATTTTGATTTATTAATTAATTTCAACATATTACTCATCTGCCATTATAAACGTAAATCTATGGAGAACCTCTTCAACTGGAGTAGCTTTTCCATCAATAATCTTGGGTTTATATTTTAGTTTAAGTGCTGCTCTTGATGAGGCACTGTTAAATATAGAACAAGGTCTGTATTCAGTATTAGGGTCTTCTGGATCACCACAATAACCCTCAATGGCTTTTGCATCTTCTACTGTTCCAGTCTCTGTGATTGTAAATGAAACTATGGCATATCCTTGAGTGCCTCTTTCCTGAGCTCTTCTTGGATATATAGGCTGTACCTTAAATAACGGCATGTATTCACCATCACGAAAAAATGAACCACCAGCTTTAAAATTAGCTTTTGGTTTTGCAAGTGAGACATCAATGCCTGTCAAAGGCTGCAAATCTAAGTCTGGTTGTGCAATATCTTCTGGTTGCTCTTCAGGCTTTTCTGGTTTATCAACCTCAGTCATAAATGTATCAATTTGTCTTTCAGGCATTACAACATCAGCTAATTTAACGGAGGTGTCTTCCTTCATGCCACTATCTCCAAGGGAGATTAGAATAACCATTATAAAAAATAGGACTGTAGTGATAATTACGGACAGTCCAACACCAGCTAAATATTTATTAGCATTGAATGCTTTATTATATAAATCTTGAACAGGCTTAAAAACTGAAAGTATCAATGCAGAAGATTTAAGTGAAATTTCGTTCATATAATATTTATTTTGGTTCTGAAGCTAAAGATATTGCATTTACTCCTGCTTCTCGCGCTCCATCCATGACTTGAATGATTGTATCTGCCATAGCTTTTTCATCAGCT
The DNA here is from genome assembly GCA_902515155.1 of uncultured SAR86 cluster bacterium. Lineage (GTDB taxonomy): Bacteria > Pseudomonadota > Gammaproteobacteria > Magnimaribacterales > D2472 > SCGC-AAA076-P13. The sequence goes on from CABXTT010000004.1 coordinate 31,729, forward strand.
TGTATAACAACAGAGCCTTTTGGATTATCTGCTAGTAATTTAACAACATTTGCTTTGACTTGACGAACATCAATCCTTCTTCCATCCATCCAAACTTCTCCAGTTGGTCCAACTGCAATAAGAATTGCTGCATTCTCTTGGGTTTCAGCAGTATCTGAGTCAGGTCTATTGATTTCTAATCCAGGCTCTTTTATAAAATTTGCAGTAACAATAAAAAATATGAGCATGATGAAAACTACATCAAGCATAGGAGTTAAATTAATTTCATCGCTTTCTTCTTGGACTGCACTTGTGATTGCATTTCTTCTCATTTTTTTCCCCTAAATATCTCTTTTGATAATTTGATCAAGCTCTGTTTCATGTCTTTTACTTGTACTTGTTAAATAGATTGCTGCAAAAGAACCTGACAAAGCAGCTACCATGCCAGCCATTGTAGGAAGGGTTGCCTTAGAGACTCCTCCTGCCATTGCTCTTGCATCACCACCACCATTAAATGCCATGACTTGGAAAACCTCTATCATTCCTGTGACAGTTCCGAGAAGTCCAAGTAAAGGAGCTAGTACAATACATGTTTGAATAATACTAATATTTTTATTTATTTCCATTTTAGCTTGCGACATCATCTTTTCTCTAATCTGAAGTGCATGCCAAGATTCTTTGTCTGATCTTGCATTCCATTTACTTGCTAAACCAGAAACATAATCATTATGGGCATGAGATAAATACCATATTCTTTCAAATATCATCCCCCACATAAAGAATACCAATAGAGCTATTAACCAAAGCACACTTCCGCCTGCTTCCATAAAATCTCTTATGGATGAGAAAGCTTCGGATATAGCAAATAGCATATTTATTACCTACTTAGTTTCAGCCCTTTCAGCAAGAATACCAGTACTTTGTTCCTCAAGAATACTCACTATTCCTCTAGCAGAAGACTGAGTAAATGAGTGCAATAAACTTGTTGGAATAGCAACAAGTAAACCTAAAACAGTCGTTACAAGTGCCTGTGAAATACCACCAGCCATGAGTTTTGGATCGCCTGTTCCATACAATGTAATCATTTGGAAAGTTACAATCATTCCTGTAACAGTACCCAATAGACCTGCTAAAGGTGCAATTACTGAAATGATTTTGATAAATCCAATGCCTGAATCTATTTTTGGTCTTTCTGCCATTATTGCTTCTGCAAGTTTAAGTTCAAGCGTATCAATATCTTTATTAAAGTGATCTTGACCAACTTTCAGGACTCTTCCAAGTGGATTGGCGGCATCAAGTGCTTTATTGTTGGCTTGTTTCTTAACAGCTGTAGATATCATATAAAGACTATAAAGTTTATAAAATGCAAAAATAACAGCTATTAAACCAACAAATATAATTGCGTAACCAACTTCTCTACCTTGTTGAGCTCTTTCCATTATTGATGGAGTCTGTATTAAATTAGCAAGCAGACTTCCACCTGTTGGTCCAGTTGGATCAATACCAAATCTGACTTGTTCACCAACTTCAGCATTACCTACACTCTTAGCAGTTTTTGTATATCTTCCAGCAGGCTGTCTTGGTAAAAATGCATATTGACCTTTTGATGTTGCATACTCTAAGTACTTTCCATCGCAAACTGCATTAAATAATCCTACTCTGGTAACATTACACTCTGAAGTTTCTCCATCAACATCGATAACATTAGTTGTAAAAGATACAACCTGTCCACTTGCAACCATTTCCCTTTGTAGCTCATACCATAAGCCTTCAATTTCTCTAATTGTAGGAAGCTCAGTTGTTTCAGACATCTTGCCTGTGAGATTATTTAAAAAATTGACTCTTTCTTGCCCATATTGAGCCCCGGTAAGAGAACCGGAGAACTGAACAGCAGCTTCACCAGCTGAACTTTGGAGATGACCAAATAGTTCAACCAAGGAACCTAATTCTTTTTTGTAAGCATCTTCTTTTACTCTAAGAATGCCTTCATTCTTTTTATATTCAGCCTCTAAGGTATCGGCGATCTTCTCTTGACGAGCTAATTCTCTTTTTTCAGCGGCTAAAATAGAAGCCTGCTTATCTCTGTTTGCTAAAAATTGATTTTCTCTATCAGTGTTTGCAGCTTGCTCTTGAGTTTTTCCCTCTTTAACAAGTGCAAGTAAAGCTTCAACTGTTGAAACCTCTTCGGTTTCTTCTGCGTTATCTTGAGCTGAAACAAAAAAACTCAGGCTCAATAAAATTAAAAACGGGAGCACATATAAATTCTTCATTACACTTCTCCTTTAAGCACTGGCATCATTAGCATGTCAGTAGGCGCTAGTTTCTTGGCCATTCTAATTCCATTTCTTATAGGTTTTCTATAACTACCGGGAAGATCGTCCCATGAACCCGTTTCATTATTCCACCTGCCGCTCGATTGCTCATCTTTAGTTTGATAAAACATGCCCACTCTTCCAATTACTAAGATATTAACAACTGTTCCATCAGCTAAGGTATCTTCATAAGTATCAATCTTTCTTCCGTATTCTGCTTCAATGTTATAAGCCTCTAGTACCTGCCTAACTTGCTCGGAAGCAGTGACTTTAGGTTTTGCAAGAGATGCTCTTACTAAGTCGACTCTATTTTGTCTTTCTTCAACTCTGAAGGGAGTATCAAGAGATATAAAAGACTCAAGGCTCTCAAGCATTCTTTGTGCTAGTGGTGGAATTTGTCTTTGCATAACAACCACTTGTACAAGCTGCTCATCGAGCTGATCCATAAGATCCAACTGAGCTTGAATTTGTATTCTTTTTTGTGCGTTATATAGCTTTAATCCCTCAACCTGCTTAGCAACAGCTTTCCACTCATTGATGATCTTATCTGTTTTCCTTTCCGTAGCATCAATTTTTTCTTGTGATGTAGCAGATAGTTGTTGATTCTCTCTACCAACTTCCAAAACACTCTCCATGTCAGATGCTTTGATAGACACAGAAACTAGGACAAGCATATACACTAAACCTAAATTTTTATTCATATTAATCTCCCTAAAAGATTGCTCATAGTAACAGTGAATACAGCAATAATAAAATTTTTTTAACTTTTTTTTACGCCTTCTTATCTGCATCAAAACCAGTAAAAATAATCAATTACAAGTTTATTATATTTTAACCCCTATTTTATATATTTTACTTCCAAAATTTAATTAATAAAGTTGGTACCTGAGATTTATATTTTTTATATTCATCTTGATCCCCCCACTGTTTGTCAGCTCTTGCTTCAAGCATCCTTACACCACTCACATAAACTAATAAAAGGTATGTAAATAATGGAGATATCAGTGTTATGTACTGAAGGCCCTGAAGTGAAGAAACAGAGATGACTGCTATACCAGTCCACAGAACAATCTCTCCAAAGAAATTCGGATGCCTTGATTTTGCCCATAGCCCTGTGGTGATGAATTTATTTCTATTTACAGGAACAGACCTAAACTTAGTTTTTTGATTATCGGCGATTACCTCTAAAGAAAAACCTAATATAAATAACCCTATACCAAGATAAAAAAGTGAATTAACCACTACACCACTTTCAGATGAAATAGCTGTTAAGGCACACATAGAACATAAGGAAACCCATAATCCTTGCAATGTCCATGTCATAAAAAACTGAGTTGATGAAGGTTTAATGCTTCTAAACCTTTTATCTTCACCATCTTTGTGGATTCTCATGAATAAAAAACTTCCAAGCCTAACAGCCCATAAAGTTATCAATAAAACTATGACTAAATTTGCTCCATTAGTTAAATTTGTAAAACTATCAGAGGTTGAAGCAAGCGAATACCATATTACTGAGAGATAGGTAAGACTTCCTGTTAAGTCATAAAACTTTTCTGTTTGAAAAATATATGCCGGAATAAACATAACCCATTGAATTATAAATGCTAGGCATATCACCTTCATGACTAAGTCGATTCCAGTTGCATATGCTATTGAAAAAGCAATAACAAAGGCAATTATTGAAATTATTATATTAGTTATTTTTGAAATCATTGATCCTCCCATCCACATGTTCTATTTTTATTTTGTTCATCAAGCCAATCTTTTAAAGGTCGATAATAATTCATAACTGAACTACCACTCAAAGATCTTGAACCAGTAATCTTCTCAAAAGCATTTTGCCATGGCTCGCTTTGACCCATTGCCATTGTTGAAATAATTTTGTTTCCAGCATCTTTGTTTCCATATATTGAGCACTCATGAAGTGGTCCTGAGAATGAAATATCTTTGCAAAGTGATTCATGAAATTGATATTGCATAATCCTAGCAAGATAATACCTTGTATAAGGTGTATTACCAGGAATATGATATTTTGCTCCTGGGTCAAAATAATTTTCTGATCTAGCTACAGGTGAAGAAATACCTTGATATGACTTTCTCATATCCCACCATGCTTCATTTAAATTTGATTCATCTATATCACCATCAAAAACACCAGATCTCCACTTATCTAACATTAATGCCCACGGTATTATTACCACACCCTCAAGAGCTTGCTTCATTAATAAGCCTATAGAGTCTTCTTTTGCGATCTTTGCCTCATCTTCGGAAATGAAATCAATTTTACTCAAATAATCTGGAGTAATGGATAAGGTTAATAAATCACCAAAGGCTTCATGGAAGCCATCATTAGCTCCCCCCTGAAATAAAGTTGGTAAATGATTATAAGCTTGATAATAGAAAATATGGCCAAGCTCATGATGGATAGTAACGAAGTCTTCTTCATTTTTTTCTATACACATCTTAATTCTTAAATCATTATTAGCAGGATCAAGATTCCATGCTGACGCGTGACAAACAACAGATCTATCTCTGGGTTTAACTAACAAGGATCTCTCCCAAAAAGTTGAGGGAAGTGGCTCAAAACCTATTGATAAAAAGAAATCTTCTGCATATTCAACCATTTCTTTTTCATCAATTTCTTTTTCTTTAATTATTTCAGTAACATTTATAGACCCATTATTTTCTTTTCTGGTATAAACGAGGTCGAAGATATTAGACCAAGACTGCCCCCACATATTGCCTAAAAGATGTGCTGGAAGTGGCCCTTCAGGAGGAACAATTTCATCACCATATTTTGAATTAAGTTTACTTCTTACGTGACAGTGTAAAGCTTCATATAAAGGCTTGACTTCATCCCAAACCCTATCAGTCTCATCAAGAAAATCTTTTGCCGGCATATCATATTTACTAAACCAAAGATCACTTAAACCCTCAAAACCTAAATCTCGTGATCCCTGATTACCAATATCTACCATTCTCATATACATTGGTTTCATAGGCTTACCAATTTCATGCCAACCAGACCATGCTTTTAATAATTTATCAGGATCTCTTGAGTTGTCTAATATTTCCTCAAAGCCCTCTAAGTCATAGCAAGTTCCATCTTCATAGCAATGCTTACCATTACCATACATAGCCTGAAGTTTTGTTGTTATTTCAGAAAGTTCTCCTGCAAGCGAGTCATTGAAAGGTGGAGGCATTACAAAAGAACTTTTTAAAAACTCTAATTTTCTTCTATTACTTGCACTAGTTTCAAGATTATTGAAGCTAGCAGCCTCTCTTGAACTTTCTAATGCCTTAAGAGTATACCTTTTTCCATAGTCTGCTAAGATTTTTTGAGAGTCATAGCCAATAAAATTTGATGCAATCCATGAAGCAGAACTTGCTATTGGTCCTTCAACTAAATTATCTTCCTCTACTAAATCTAAGAATATATCTAGATCCTCTGATGATTTTGTTTGTTCGCCACTTTGTGCGCAAGAAGTTACAATTGCACATATGGCAATTAATATAAATAATTTTTTCATTAAATTCCCTCAATTATAAAATAACATAAAAAATATTTAATATGAAAATTTCTACTAATCAATTTAAGAACGGAACTAAGTTACTTATAGATAACGCACCTTGCTCAATAGTTGAGCATGAGTTTCATAAGCCCGGTAAGGGCCAAGCAGTTATGCGAGTTAAGTATAAGAACCTACTTACCGGGAACACGAATGATAAAACTTTTAAATCTGGTGAGAGCGCAGAGACTGCTGATATAAATCATAAAGATATGGAATTTTTATATTCTGATGGAGAAAATTGGCATTTTATGGATTCAACTTCATACGAACAGATAGAAATTGGTTCCTCTGAGATCGGTGATGCAAAGAAATGGTTAGTTGGTCAAGAAACTTGCGAAATTATTTTATGGGACGATAGGCCAATATTAGTGGACCCTCCTGTGATAGTTGAGCTTCAAATTATCAATTCAGAGCCTGGGGTTAAAGGTGATACTGTTTCTGGTGCAACAAAACCAGCAGAACTTGAGACGGGTGTCACAATTCAAGTTCCACTTTTTGTTAATGAAGGTGAGATTGTAAAAGTTGATACTAGAGATGAAAGCTATGTTGGAAGAGCAAAATAATGATAAAAAGTATTAACAATCACATTGACAAATTTTTAGCATCTTTAGATGATATTGATGACAATCAGAAAGGTATAATTAAAAACAAATATGCTACAACAGTTACAGATGATTTAAAAAAAGGACACATAACAAGCAACGTTTGTATGATTACTGCAAGTGTTGCGAATAAAAATCCTAAAGAATTAGCTGAAATCCTTACAAAAATGTTGAGTGACTCATCTGAATTTAAAACTGTTGAATCTGCGGGACCCGGATTTATAAATGTGACACTCCACCGAGCTGATTTTACTTCTGTGGTAAATGAAGTTAATAAAAATTTGATAAATTATGGGGAGTCTAGTATTGGAAAGAGTAAATCAGTTCAAATAGAGTTTGTCTCTGCCAATCCAACAGGCCCATTACATGTTGGACATGGAAGAGGAGCGGCTTATGGTGATGCAATTGGTAGAATACTTTCATTGTCAGGATACAAGGTAGAAAAGGAATATTATATAAATGATGCTGGAAGACAAATTGATATTCTTACAACAAGTGTATTTATTAAAGTTTTTAAAAAACATTTTACTGATTTTTTCCCTACAAACGCATACAAAGGATCATACATAGAAGATATAGGAAGCATATTTATTGATAAAAATAATCCTGAATTATCTGTAGATGTGTCATTGCTTAAGGACGACCTTCCAATTGATGAAGAAAAAGAAATTGATGAACTAATTCTAAGAATTAAAAAAAATGAACCTTCTTTATGGCTTAACTTAAAAGATTTTGCACTTAATGAGGTTCTTACATCTATAAAAGATGATTTAAAACTTTTTAATGTTTCCTTTGATCAATGGTTTTATGAGTCATCTTTGGGAGATGTAAGTGATAAAAATTCTCAAGTTGCTGCAGCTATAAATACGCTTAAAGACAAAGAATTAGCATACGAAGAAAAAGGTGCAATATGGCTAAATACTAGCTCAAGTGGCGATGATAAAAATCGAGTCTTAATAAGAGACGATGGCAGGGCTACATATTTTGCATCTGATGTTGCCTATCATAAAGATAAAGTTGATAGAGGTTTTAACAAATTAATAAATGTATGGGGTGCAGATCATCACGGTTACATAAAAAGAATAGAGGCATCCTTGGATGGACTAGGTTTTGAAAAAGAAAAATTAAGTGTTCAACTAGTTCAATTTGCAAATTTATTTAAAGATGGAAAAAAAGTCAAAATGTCTACTAGATCAGGCGACTTCTACTCATTAGCCGACTTGATAAAAGATATTGGAACTGATGCGGCCAGATTTTATTATTTATCAAAACAAGCTGATCAGCATCTTGATTTTGATTTAGATTTGGCAAAATCGGACACTAAAGAGAATATGTTCTATTACATTCAGTATGCTCATGCAAGAATCTGTTCACTAATTACAAAATATGAAGAAGAGTATTCTCAGTTACCTGAATCTGCTCAATCTATATCAAATGGGTCCTATAAATCTTGCGACAAACTAATTCATGAAATGAGTAAATATCCTAACGTTGTTGCAAGATCATGTAGTGCGCTTCAGCCACATTTAATAATTTTTTATCTGAAAGATTTTGCTCATACTTTTCATAGTTTTTATAATGATAATCATGTTCTTACAGAGTCAAAAGAAAACATTGATTCAATTATTTATTGCCTTTGTGGTGCAAAAACTGTCATTTCAAACGGGTTAGGCCTTTTGGGAATAAAGGCAATAGAAAAAATGTAATATTTATGAAAGATTATGCAAATAAAAAATCATTAAATAGAAGGAGTGTTAAATCTAGAAAAAAAGTTTACGGAGCAAAGAAAAAAAGTATTCAAGTGATCTCTTCAAGAATACTGTTGGGATTATTTATATTTTCTTTATCATTAGCTGCTATATCATTTTTTTATTTTGAAACTGACGTTGAAAATATTGAGTCTAGAAATGAATTAAATAACATCACTATAGACTTTCCTTCTTCTTTACTTGAAGGCTCTGTATTAATTGAGTCATCTTCAGAAGATAGATTTTTGTTTTGTGAATATTTTGTTCAAATTGGAGCCTACGGTAATAAAAAGTATGCGTACGAAGCAAAAGAAATTTTAGAAGATATTAAACTAATATCTATTAACGAAATATACAGTAGCTCTGATCCTGGTAAAAAGTTGCATAGCGTTTTAAGTGGTCCCTATGCCAATCGCTCGGCTGCTAATAATTCAAAAGAAGTAATAACTAAAAAAGGGTTTGAGCCTAGATTAAGGACACTATGCAAAGAGAAATAGAAAAAAATATAAATCTTTTAAAATCTAGGATTGAACAGGTATCTCAAAACTCAGAAAAGAGCATAAGTGAAATAGGTATTATTGCGGTTTCAAAGAAAAAAAGTTTGGAGCACATTAAAACAGCTTTTAATTTAGGGCTCAAAGATTTTGGAGAGAATTATGCTCAAGAACTTCAAAAAAAATCTGAGGAGCTTCAAAATTTAAAAATAATATGGCATTTTATTGGACCAATTCAGTCAAATAAAATTAAGACTATAGCAAAGCATGCGAATTGGATTCATTCCCTTGATAGGAATTCAATTGTGGATAAATTAAATAGGGAATGTAAGTCATTAGATAAAGTTATAAATGGATGCATACAAGTAAACATTTCTGAAGAGTCTTCTAAAAGTGGCATCGATTCATCAGAACTTATGAGTTTTGCAAATCACGTTGATTCTATGGAAAATATTAATTTAAAAGGCATAATGGTTCTCCCAAAAATCACAGGAGACTCAAAAGAGGAAATGAGAAGATCAAAAGAACTTCATGAAGAATTAATGAGTGTTTATCCAAATGCTAATTACTTATCAATGGGAACAACTTCTGATTTTGAATCTGCGATTCAGTTTGGATCAAACTTAATTAGAGTTGGAGAGCTCATATTTGGAAAAAGGTTATGAAAAAAGTAGTATTCTTTGGGGCTGGTAATATTGCTCAAGCCTTAATAGCAGGAATGATTTCTAGTGGCTTTAATAAAAAAGATATTTTATTTGTAGACAGGAATATTAAGAATAAAAATATCATGAAGAAAGCTAGTATTAAAGAATACTCTTTTAAAAAAAATAGAAGTAATTGCCTATTCTTTTTGGCTGTTAAGCCCAAAGATGCCTTAAATGCTTTCAAAGAAATATGTGAAGAATATAAAAAGCCTACGATTGTTTCTTTGGTTGCAGGCATTAAATCAAAAAAATATCTTTCTATATCAAAAGATATTCAATTCATTAGAGCTATGCCAAATACTCCATCTGAATTTAATAAAGGTATAACTGCTATTTATAACGTCTCTGGCTCCTTAGCAACTCTAAAAAAAGTAAGAGCTTTGTTAAACAGAGTCGGAATTACTCTTGAGCTAGATAAAGAAACTAAGATGAATGACTTTACTGGTTTAATTGGAAGTGGTCCTGCCTATTTCTTTTATCTACTAAAGATTTATGAAAAAAGAATCTTAAAACTTTGCAATGGCGATACAAAGCAAAGAGATAAGATTTTAGGAAATTTGATGGAAGGTGTTGGGATTGCATCAAAAAATAATAAAGGTATGGATGAATTAATATCTGCTGTTGCATCCAAAAAAGGTACTACAGAAGCAGGATTAAAAAGCTTTAAGTCTTCAAAAATACTTAATTCCTTTGAGAAAGGTATCATTGCTGCAGTAAACAGATCAAAAGAGATTTCAAATGAGTTCTAATTCACTGCAATTTATTAGTTTAGGACTAGGTGCAGGAAGTTACGCATTTATATTATTATTTATTTTTAACCTTTTTAAAGTTGATTACTTCAATCCTGTTGTGAAAGCATTTGTAAACTTTTACAAACCTATATCTAAAATCTCTATTTTTAAAAATCAGCTTTATATGATTTTTTCAATTGCTGTGCTTTTAAAGTTTTCAGGGTTTTATCTTCTTTATTCTGCTCAATATGACGAAATAACCCTAGGTTTAATAGCGATTATTGAGACTGTAAGTACTTTTGTAAGAATTATTTTCTTTACTATAATTGGTTCTGTTATTTTAAGTTGGGTTTCGCCAAATAATCCAAATCCTCTTTTGAAATTAGTTGAAGAAATTTCTTCAAAAGTAATGAGTCCGATTAGGAATTTTATACCATCATTTGGAGGGCTTGATATTTCACCCATTTTTGCACTAATTCTAATTAGGCAAATTGAAATATTATTAACAAGCATAATAAGATTATTAATATGAAAACTGAAAGAAATTTAATCCACTTTGAATCTGGTATAGATTTAGAGTCAGGATCAAGGCTCAATAAGTTTGATCTTATGGTTGAAACTTACGGTAACTTAAATAAGGATAAATCTAATGGGATTCTAATTTGTCATGCTTTTTCTGGAAATCATCATGCAGCAGGAAAGTTTTCTGCTGATGACTCAATTGGCTGGTGGGATCAAATAATTGGTCCTGGTAAATCTATTGATACAAATAAATACTTTGTTGTATGCTCAAATAATCTTGGTGGATGTTCGGGATCAACTGGACCATCTAGTGTCAATCCTGATACTGGAGAAATTTATGGCAAAGATTTTCCAATAGTATCTGTTGAAGATTGGGTTCAATCACAAAAAATGCTTACAGATTATTTAAATATAGAAAAATGGCATCTAGTTGTCGGAGGCAGTATTGGAGGTATGCAGGCTCTTCAATGGTCGATTGCATTCCCTGATAGTCTCAAAAAAGCTGGTATCTTTGCGGCAGCTGCTAAGTCGAGCACTCAAAATATAGCTATGAATGAGGTTGCTAGAGAATCTATAAGAAAAGATAAAGATTTTCATGGAGGAGATTACTATAAACATAATGTGAAACCCAAAAATGGATTAAAAACAGCTCGAATGCTTGGTCACATAACATATCTATCTGAAAAACATATGGACCATAAATTTGGAAGAAAGTTTCAAGATGAAGAATCAAGAGTAGCTGGTGATGTTGACTATCAAGTTGAAAATTATCTTCAATATAAGGGCGAAAAATTTTCAGATTTATTTGATGCTAATTCATACATATTGATGACAAAAGCTATGGATGATTATGACGCTTCTGAGGGAAATAGTGGTGACTTAGAAAAAACATTATCATCCATCAAGGCGAAACTTCTAGTTATTGGATTTGAGAGCGATTGGCTTTATCCCCCTCAAAGAAGTAAAGAAATTCAACTTGCAGCCATGAATGTAAATGTTGAATGCTCTTGCCTAATTCTCTATGGCAAACAAGGTCATGATAGTTTTCTTTTTGCTTCAAAAAGGTATGAAAAGATTATTAAATCTTTTATTGAGTCATAATGAATATTTCACTAACAAAAATTATTGAGTCCTGGATAACAGATAATTCTAAAGTTATTGATTTTGGTTGTGGTGATGGATCATTGCTTCAATTCTTAATAGATAATAAGAATGTAAATGGGTACGGTGTTGAAATAGACCATGAAAAAATTCAACAATGTGTAGAAAAAGGCCTATCAGTTATAGAGCAAGATATTGATGAAGGTATTCAAGATTTTGTATCCTCAAATTTTGATTTTGCAATAATGGCAAGCTCGATACAATGCTTAAAAAATCCTCATATAGCTCTTGGAAGGATGCTTGATCTATCAAAGCAATGTGTTGTAACCTTGCCAAACCTTGGATATTGGAGATGCAGATTAAATCTTTTATCAGGAAAAATGCCAGTTACTCCAAATCTTCCCTCAAGTTGGTATGAGACAGATAACTTGCATTTATGCACAATAAAAGATTTTGAAAAGCTTTGTGCTGATGAGGGCTTTGTTGTAAATAAAAAAATCTTTTTAAATGGTCAAGGCAAAAAAGGTACCTTGGCATCACTATTTCCAAATATCTTTTCTTCTGAAGGGGTTTATTTACTTGAAAGAAAATAAAAAAATTCTATTAGCTACTTCAAATAAGGGGAAGTTAGAGGAATTTCAGATGATTTTTAGTAATTATGAAATTATCTCTCAAGCTGACCTTGGTATTGATGATGCCGTTGAAGATGGCCTTACTTTTTTTGAAAATGCATTAAAAAAAGCTAGGCATGGAGCAAAACAATCTGGTCTGTTTACTGTTGCTGATGATTCAGGCCTTGTAGTTCCAAAATTAAACTTTGAACCAGGGATATATTCTGCAAGATATGCAGGAGAAAATTCTTCAGACCTAGATAATAGAAAGAAAATAATCGATAAGTTAAATAATATAAATTCAGCATCACTTTCAGCCTACTATGTTTGTGTTCTGATTGGTATTAGGTCATATGAAGACCCTATGCCAATTTATACTAGCGGTAAAATTCATGGGAAGGTTTCTATAGAAAGCTCTGGAACAGGTGGCTTTGGATATGATCAGATCTTTTATCCAGACAGCTTGAATGTTTCTATGGCCTCAATTGAAGCTGAACTAAAAAATACTATAAGCCACAGAGCAATTGCTGCACAGTTACTTCTTAAAGAACTTGAAAAACTTAAATCCTAAGAAAATTCCTATTTCTTTATATATTCATTTACCGTGGTGTGAAAAAAAATGTCCGTATTGTGATTTTAATGTTGATGTAGATAAACAAAATGGGGACGAAGAAAATCTTCTAAAAGCAATACTTGAAGACCTAGAAAAGTCAGAAAAATATATTTCAAACAGAAAATTTTCATCTGTCTACTTTGGAGGCGGAACTCCATCTCTTATATCATCAAAAATTATTGAACAAATTACTAAAGCCTTATCCAATAAAAAACTTCTAAATAGTAATTGTGAAATTAGCTTTGAATTAAATCCAAAAGAAGTAATGAATGACTATTTAAATGAATTAATGAATGCAGGCATTAACAGAATATCTATAGGCATTCAGAGTTTTGATCAAAAGGTATTAAGTAGCCTTGAAAGAAATCATAGCTCCATGGATGCATTAAAAGCAGTAGAGATTATTTCAAGTCTAAATTCTATCAATACAACTATTGATTTAATTTATGGAGTCATGGATCAGACATTAGAATCAGTTATTAAAGATATTAATACTTTTTGCTCATTCGATTTAGAGCATCTTTCAATGTATCAATTAACTATTGAACCAAATACCATCTTTTATAAAAGAAATTTGATAACGCCTCCAGATAACTCAATTGAGTTAATGGAAATTGAAGCAAAGAAAATTTTAAAAAGTAATAAATACTATCAGTATGAAGTCTCATCTTGGACTAAAAACGGTAAAGAGAGTAAACATAATATGAACTATTGGGGTTATGGTGATTATTTAGGGCTTGGTCCTGGAGCTCATAGCAAAATCACAACAAATGAATCTATAACAAGGATGATTAAACTTAAGAAGGTTAAGTCTTATATAGATAATCCTTGTAAAACAACAAATACTGAGATTACAACAAAGAACTACGATCTTGATCTTGCAATGAATCTTTTGAGAATTAAAGAAGGGCTTACTTTTGATGAAATAAATAAAAGAAATATATATTTGTCAAAAACTTTCTTAAGTAAGTTAGAAAAAGGTGTTGAAGAAAATTTACTTGAAAGGGGGGGAATAAAAGCTTCAGATATGGGCTATAAATTTCTAAATGATACTGTAAATATATTCAGCTAACTTTTTTAAGTGTAAAAGTATAAATTTTTCTTCCCTCTTCCATTGCTCTTTTTTGAAACTTAGTGAGCTCTGATTTTTCATAGATAGATGACTTCAATCTTTTATACCCATTTGATTCTAATATAGTCTCTTCGATTGATTCAGCATAATTTTTCCAGTCAGTAGACATAAATAAATTTCCATTATTTTTAATTACTGGATGTACTAATTTTAAAAATTCTGAATTTATCATCCTTCTTTTATGATGCTTTAGCTTTGGCCATGGATCAGGACAAATAATTAAAACATCATCAAAAATTGGTTTTTTAATTTGTTCTATGAGTAATCTAATGTCGCCTGAGATAAGTTTTATATTTTGAATATCATTTTTAATGATTTCCCCTAGAAGATATCCAATTCCAGCGATGTAGACCTCAGAAGCTAAATATAAAGTTCCTGGATTAGCTTTTGCAAGGGCTAGAGTGTTGTCACCATTTCCAAAACCTATTTCAAGGGTAAGTTTTGAGAAACTAATTTTTGCTTTTGAGATGTCATCAATATTAGATACCTCGAATTTCTCAAGATGATTAAGATTATTTTCTTGGCTTTTAGTGATTCTACCTCTTCTCTTTACAAAAGAAGGTAAATATTTTTGGCGCATTAAGGCTGACTGAGAGAAATTTAGGCAGCGCTGACCATGAAGGCTTTTAGCTTCTTGAGAGCACCATTTTCTATTTGCCTAATTCTTTCTGCAGAAACGTTATATTCATCTGCTAAATCATGAAGCGTAGCTTTTTTATCAGCAAGATATCTTCTTAGAAGAATATCTTTACTTCTATCATCAAGCATCTTTAGTGCCTCTGAAAGATCATTGTGATTAATTTCTTCTGCCTCTGCTGTAGCTACAATTACTTCCGGATCATATCTTTTATCTTCGAGATACTGAGAAGGAGACATAATTTCATCGTCATCATCAGATGAAGTTGGAGCATCAAAAGAAGAATCGTTGGAAGAAAGTCTATTTTCCATATGAAGAACATCTTTGACTTCAACATTTAAGTCTTCAGCAATCTTTTCAGCTTCTTCTTTTGTAAGCCATTCTAAACTTTTCTTTTTACTTCTTAAGTTAAAAAATAACTTTCTTTGTGCTTTTGTAGTTGCAATCTTAACAAGTCTCCAATTCTTAAGTATGTATTCATGAATTTCAGCTTTTATCCAATGAACAGCAAATGAAACTACTTTAACTCCTCTATGAGGATCGTATTTATCAACAGCTTTCATAAGACCAACGTTACCTTCTTGAATAATATCTGCTAATGGCAATCCATACCCTTGATAAGATCTTGCGATATGTACTACAAATCGAAGATGGTGAATAACCAGTTGTCTGGCTGCGTCTAAATCATCCTCTTCATATAGTTTTATTGCTAGTTCTTGTTCTTGCTCTTTAGTTAAGATAGGAATTGAATGCACAGAAGATAAATAGGACTCTATATCCTTTCCTGGACTGTTTAACTGTGATGGCTGTAACTGTGTTCCCATAATAATATAAGTATACTATATAATTAATTATATAATTAATTAATGTTTATATGAAAATTATACCAATTTTTTATAAAAATCTCTTATTAAAGGCAAATAAGTATCTTTTAAATATGTATTTCTAAAGCCTACAAAAGCAGGATTAAGAATATTATTTACTTTTGAGTAGGCCAAATGCTTACCAGAGCTCATTTGGCATACTCTTCCGCCTTTAGAAATAAGATATGCGTGTCCTGCTGCAATATCCCACTCTGATGTGGGTCCAAATCTTGGATAAATATCTGCTTCGTTATCAGCCATAGCGCATAGTTTTAACGAACTGCCCTTCTCAACAACTTTATAGCTAATTGGAAAGCCATTAATAAAACTACCCTCCAAAAAATGTAAAAACTCCTTATCAATATCATTCTGATGACTTTTGCTCATAACTATTCTTATTGGATCGGGCGTGTTTCCACCTCCAAGTCCACCTGGTACATGTTTGTATTTCCAAAATTGATTAAGATAGTTAACAGATCTAAAAAATTTAGATGGTCGTTCAAAAAATGAGCCTGCCCAAATTTCTCCTGTTGCCGGAGCACTAACAATTCCAAAAATTGGTATTGAGTTTTCTATTAAAGCTATATTGACTGTAAATTCTTTTGATTTATTAATAAACTCTTTAGTTCCATCAAGAGGATCAACAAGCCAATAAGCGCCCTGTGGTAAATCTTCGTCATGATTAAAAGTTTCCTCAGTAACTGCTGGGATATCTGGTGTAATATTATGAAGTGCCCTAATAATAATTTCGTTAGCTTTATTGTCGGCTTCTGTAACTGGAGACCCATCTGATTTTATTTCAGTCTCAAAAGAGTCTTTATCATAAATATTCATGATTGCTTCAGAGGCTTCACTGACAGTTTCTCGCAATGGGTTTAAAATAGTTTTTAAAAAATTATGAGAAATATTCATCACAATATAGTAACAAACGTTTCTGATATATTGTTAGATATTGATGGGGTATTGTTAGATCAAAGTTTTGATAACCTTTTTTGGAGTGAACTAGTGCCTTTAGAGCTTTCAACAGAACAAAATATATCTATAGAGAATGCTAAAAATGAAATTTATAACACTGCTGAAAAAGTTAAAGGAACAATGCCATGGTATGAACTTAAATTTTGGGAAAATAAGTACAATTTAGATCTAGTAAATGTAGCACTAAATAATAGTGCTGAAATTGCCTTTTTGCCAAGGGCAAAAGAAACACTTAAGAAACTTGCTGATTTAGATAAAAGAATCATTTTAATGACCAATTGCGATCGAAGACTTCTCAATGTAAAAGCATCAGTAGTTCCATTTATGAAATATGTAGATGGATGTGTTTCATTTGTAGAAATAGGTGCAGTTAAAGAAAGTCAAGACTTTTGGGGTCCAGCTTTTGAAATTTTCAATATTGATACAGAAAAGTCTTTATTTGCAGACGACAATATAAACGTTGTTAATTCAGCAATTCAGGCAGGAATTTTTAATTCTTTCCAAGTGCTGGAACCTACAAGTGATGGGTCTGTAATAAACAAACCAAATTCAAATTTTACTATCAAGAATATTGGTGAGTTAATTTAAGCATCGAGACGGCTTGTTTTTTTTTAAAATTTATAGCACCTAATATTTTTTTATTATTCAGGTCTTAAAGATTCCTTTCTTAGTTGGATTTGATTTTCCTCTGAGCCTGGGTATTTATTGTCATATAAAGAATACTCCCATCTCCCATACATGGGATTAGTTATCATGAACCACTTTGAGCCCCACATATTTTCATATTTTGATGCTAGCTCTTTTCTTGAAATATCTTCGAGTGTTGCTTCTTCAGAGGAGATAAAATCTGTTAATTGATCTCCAACAAGTAAAATAATTCTATATTCATTAGCTATCAATAATCTTCTAGATACTTTATCAGACGTCCAATCATTCTCACCTTTCATCAGCAGTACATCGATATCTTCATCAAATGGTAATTTAAGATTTATGATATTTGCTTTAGTTGATTGTTCTAATTCAGAAACCCTATTGGTAACATAAAAAATTTTTACTCCTTTTTGATCAGCGTAATTTAAAAATTTAGTAACTCCAGCAACAGCATCTGCCGAGCCTTCTAACCCCCAATCAATCCATCCCTCTGGATATGAAAATCCCTCTAAGATTGTTCTCGCTTGAAAAGCTGAATTATCTAAAACTGTTTCATCAACGTCTATGATAATGGCAGGACTTTTAGATGAGAAATTACCTTTTTGCTCTAGAGCTGCAGTCCATGAAGTATCTTTTAAGGCTTTGTCTATTGCAGTAATGGCATTGTTGTAAACCTGTATATTATTTGCAGCAAATTCTGCAGAGGTCTGAGCATATAGAACTGCAAGCATCGATTGTTCTTGAAACGATTTATCTGTTTGTAAATTATCGCCTTGTAAATGCCCACAACATAAAACTATAAAAAAAGAAAAAATATATATTTGATTTCGTGATTTCATGATTTAACCATTATAATGCGAATAAATTGTAAAGAGTTACATATATGAATTCAGAATTATTAGAAAATCTTGAAAAGTTAAAAAAGATGTTCGTTTTGTTAAGTGAAGAAAGGAAGGTTGTTCTTTCTCATCATAAAACATTTGAGCATGTAGAAAAAATGAGAACGATTTTAAACAAATCTATAGAAATGGTAAAAAATGATGGGTAATAATAAATATAGTTGTTTTGAGTTAACAGTAAATAATCATATTGGTAGTCTTGTTTTATCAAGACCAAATGAGTTGAATACTATGTCTAGAGATTTCTGGGTAGAACTTGGCGAGGTATTGGAAGAAATTGATAGAAATTCTGACATTCGAGTAGTGATTATGTCATCAACAGGAAAGCATTTTTGCGCTGGAATGGATTTGAGTGCTTTTTCAAATGGAGTTGAGGATATATCAGAAGATAAGAAGCCTGATCATGCAAGAATTGGTGAAGCTGTTTATAGAGTTGCAAAAGAACTTCAAGGTTATATTAGCAAACTTGAAAAAATTAGAGTTCCAGTAATTGCTGCAATTCATGGCGGTTGTATTGGTGGAGCTGTAGATTTAGTTACAGCTTGCGATATAAGATTGGCATCTAGTGATTCATTTTTCTGTATACAAGAAATTAATATTGGCATGGCAGCTGATGTCGGAACCTTACAAAGACTTCCTAAAATAATACCTGACTCAAAAATGAGGGAAATGGCATATACAGGCAGAAAAATGTATGCCGCTGAATCAAAAGAAACTGGTTTGGTAAGTGATGTGTATGAATCTCAAGAAGCAATGCTAAGCGCTGCGAATGATCTTGCAAAAGAAATTGCATCAAAGTCTCCAGTTGCAATTTACGGTTTAAAGGCAGTGATGAATTATTCAAGAGATCATTCTGTTAGTGATGGTCTTGATTATAATGCTCTATGGAGCGGTGCAATGTTGAGTCAAAAAGATATGGCAGAAGCTATGACTGCTAATATGGAAAAAAGAGAAGCTTCATTTAATGAATTAGTTGATGTGAAAAAATTTAACGAATCAAAATCCTAACTTTTTCTTAAAAAAACTGGTTCTGAAGTAGTTGATTCTGCTTTTGAATATTTATATCCGTCTATATCAAAATTAATAAGCTCTTCAAAATCAGTAATCTTATTCTGAATGATCCATCTTGCCATTAGGCCTCTGGCTTTTTTTGCATAAAAGCTAATAATTTTGTATTTTCCACTTTTATAATCTTTAAATACTGGAGAGACCACATTAATAAATTCTGGCATTTTTCCAAGTACGCTAAAATATTCTTTCGAAGCAAGATTTATTAATAGATCTGATTTTTGTGAACTTAAATCATCAATTACATTGTTTTGAACTAATTCACCCCAAAATTCATAAAGATTTTTACCCTTTGAAGTCTCAAGCTTAGTGCCCATTTCAAGCCTGTAAGGTTTCATTATATCCATCGGTCTTAATATTCCATATAAGCCTGAAAGAATTCTTAGGTGCTTTTGGGCAAATTTTAAATCTTTATTACTAAAGTCTTCTGCATTTAGGCCCTGATATACATCTCCTTTAAATACAAGCATTGAGGGTTTTGCGTCTGACGAAACTGATTTCGCTGCCTTCCATGACTGATATCTATCAAAATTTAGAGTTGCTAACTTATCACTTAAACCCATCATGCTGGCAATATCTTTAGGCTCTTTTTCCTTAAGAGTCTTAATAAGCTTTGAAGATTGGCTTAAAAACTGCGGTGCAGTATGATTGCTTTTAGGATCAACAGAGTAATCTAAGGTTTTTGCTGGGGAAATAACTATTAACATGATCAATATTTTAACCAAAATAAGAAAAGACTACTAATGAAATTATTAGAAAAGTATATAAATTTTATAGGTGAAAAAATATCCTATCTTATTCCCGTGATGACTTTACTAATGATTGTCGTTATTGTTAGTAGATATTTCTTTGGTATTGGAAGAACTGACTTGCAAGAATTAGTAATGTATTTTCATGCTCTAATCTTTCTTGGATGTGCTGGCTATGTCTTTAATCAAGATGAGCATGTTCGGGTGGATATTTTTTACAGAGATTCGAGTCAAAAATATAAGAACTTTATAAATATTCTTTTAGGTATTATTTTTTTACTTCCTGTTACTTTGGTGATTGGATTTTATTCTATTGAATTAATTTCTATGTCATGGAAGATTAAAGAGATTTCTACAGAGGCAGGAGGTCTTGCTTATGTATTTA
The DNA here is from genome assembly GCA_902515155.1 of uncultured SAR86 cluster bacterium. Lineage (GTDB taxonomy): Bacteria > Pseudomonadota > Gammaproteobacteria > Magnimaribacterales > D2472 > SCGC-AAA076-P13. Next base: position 52,077 of record CABXTT010000004.1, read on the forward strand.
TTCAAAAAACATTCATTCTTTTATTTCCTATAACTCTTTTTATTGCTCTTGTTAATCAACTAATTAAAATAATATGGAAGTAATACCTCTACTATTGTTAGTCTTTGTTTGTTGTGCCCTTCTTTTTGGTTATCCAGTGGCATTCACATTATCTGGAGTATCTATTCTATTTGCCATAATTTGCATCCCGTTTGGGATATTCGATATTTCAATTTTTAAAAGTATACCTTTGAGAATATTTGGAATAATGAATAACGTTACCTTGTTAGCGGTCCCTCTTTTTATTTTTATGGGAACTGTTTTAGAAAAATCTGGTATTGCATCAAAAATGTTAAAAAATATGGCACTAGCATTTAGAAATATCAGAGGTGGTTTAAGCATTTCAATAATCGTAGTAGGTGCTTTGCTTGCTGCAAGTACAGGCATAGTTGGAGCAACAGTTGTAACCATGGGTCTAATGTCACTTCCTATATTAATTCAACAGGGTTACAAAAAGGATTTTTCATCAGGACTGATAGCTTCCACTGGAACATTGGGTCAAATAATTCCACCGTCAATTGCTTTAGTTTTATTAGGCGATGTTATGTCAAATGCATATCAAAGAGCTCAAAATGATATGGGAGTCTTTTCTCAAAAAACAGTAACAGTTGGAGACTTATTTGTTGGAGCTATTGTTCCTGGAATTCTCATTTGTTTGGGTTATTTGATTTATACCGTTTATAAAAATAGTAAAAATATTGATATTGAATTTTTCCCGAATGCGAAATCTGCATCATCGTCTGAAATCTTAAAGACACTTGCTCTGCCATTAGTACTTATTATTCTAGTTCTTGGATCCATTATTTCAGGAATAGCAACTCCAACAGAGGCATCAGCCATTGGAGCTATGGGTGCACTCCTTATTGCAATAATCGATGGGAAATTTACTCTTTCTTTTTTAAAAGAAGCTAGTGAAAAAACTGCAATAGTATCAACAATGATTTTTACGATACTAATTGGCGCTTCTATTTTTTCTTTAATATTCCGAGGAGTTGGAGGCGATGAACTAATAGATCTTATATTTGGCTCTCTTCCAGGAGGTCCTTATACAGCTCTTATTTTTGTTTTACTTTTAGTTTTTTTGCTTGGCTTTATTTTAGACTTTATTGAAATCTGCTATGTAATAGTTCCTTTAGTTGCTCCACCATTGCTGATGATGGGCTTTGATCCAGTATGGCTAGCTATATTACTAGCTATTAATCTTCAAACATCATTTTTAACGCCACCTTTTGGATTTTCATTATTTTACTTAAGGGGAGTTGCTCATAAAAGTATACAAACATCTGAAATATACAAAGGAGTGATTCCTTTTATCTTTATTCAGTTGTTAATACTTGCACTAGTATTAATTTTTCCCTTTATTGTTTTATAAAAGAGGATTTCGTCCCCAGTCATTTTCATCTTCTTTTGCTGGGAGCATGCACCATATAAGAACTACAAAAATACCAATAATAGTTAGATAGGATAGTTGCCACCATCCTGAATAGCCATAATCTTGGAGGCGTCTCGAAGTTACTGAAAGGCTTGGTACAAATAAAAGTAAGTTAAGTATATTGCTTAATATACCGCTCCCTCCTTTTTCTATATCAACCATGCCTGTTGTAACTTCAATAATTCCAACAACTAATCCAAGTAAGGCAGATGCTAAAACAAAATACCAAAATTCACTTCTACAGGCTCTACCCTTAAAATTTTCCAGTTTGTAAAAACAGAAATAACTGACTCTTTCATATTCATAATTTATCCTGATTAAGCTAAACAATTTAAGATAACAAATTTTTAGATTTATGTAATAAAAGAAAGCATCTACTTTTTATAAATTATTTTAATATGTGTGTTAAGTTTAAATATAAAATAATTTTACTACTGCCTTATGGACAAGAAATCATTTCTAAAACATGCAAAAAGTGTTTCGAACTTGAATGCTTTGTCTATAAAAGAAAAAATGGGTGTTGGACATTTTCTTCTTTTAACTACAATTGTTGCTAAAAGAATTAAGCAAGAACGACTGCCAAATATCAAATGGCTACAAGTGGAGCTTCAGATATCATTTACAAAGGTGAAATCAATTATCAACTCTCTAGAATCAAGAGGTTTAATTGTTAAAGTAAGTGACTCTAAGGATAAAAGAAGGAAGTTTCTAGACTTAACGGTAAAAGGCAACAAGTATATCTGTGGATTAATGGATAGTATTGATTTGATCGCAAAATAATCTGGCTACAAACCAGCATTATTTTTTTCTAATGCTCTCTCTGCTCTGTAACTCGAGCGAACCATAGGTCCTGACATAACTTCGAGGAACCCTTTTTTAAGACCAATATTTCTATAAGTTTCAAATTCTTCAGGTGTCACCCATCTTTCAATTGGGTGATGGTTGAGTGTTGGACGTAGATATTGACCAATAGTAAGAATGTCTACTTTGTTTTTTATTAAGTCATCCATAGTTTGTTCTATTTCTTTATCTGTTTCACCAAGACCAACAATAATACTGGTCTTAGTTAAAACTTTAGGATTGATTCTTTTCGATTCAGCAAGAACATCCAAAGTTTGTTTATAGCCTGCTCTGATATCTCTTACTTGATGAGTAAGTCTTTCCACAGTTTCTATATTTTGGGCAAAAACCTCTAAGCCACAATTAACTAGTGTATCGATAGATGATGACAGTCCTTTAAAATCTGGAGTGAGAGCTTCAACTGCCGTATTAGGATTAAGGTCCTTGATAAGTTTTACAGTCTCTGCAAAATGCTGAGCCCCACCATCCGGGAGATCGTCTCTATTAACTGAGGTTAAGACCACGTATTTAAGTTTCATGATTTGTACTGCTTTAGCTGTATTCATTGGCTCGTCTTCATCTAACCAACCCCTGGGGTTACCAGTATCAACAGAACAAAATTTACAGGCCCTTGTGCATACCGAACCCATTAACATAAAGGTTGCTGTTCCTGCTGACCAACATTCGTTGATGTTTGGACAATGAGCTTCTTCACAAACGGTATAGAGTTGCTTTTCAGAAACCTGTTCTTTAACTTTATGGAAGTTTGGATTGTAATCAGCCTTTATTCTGAGCCAGCTTGGTTTTTTAGAATTAGGAATATGTGAGAACGCATTAGCTTTCTGACCATTTTTAACAGCCTTAATACCATCTCTATTGATATGCTTTGTTGTCGCTATAAGTTCCATAATTAGAATATATTCCCTAATTTCTTTATTGCAAGTACCTCAACTTCTTTAATAGTTATATTTTCATTAAAGTCTTTTATTTGAGCAACCTCCAGACCTTTATAACCGCATGGATTAATATAAGAAAATGGTTTTAGATCCATGTCTACATTGATACTAATACCATGATAGGTTTTACCTTTTGATATTCTTAGCCCAATCGATGCTATTTTCTTTTTATTAACATATACCCCAGGGGCGCCTTCAATAAAATTCGATTCTATAGAGTATTCAGCTAATAAAGATTGAACAAATTCTTGTAAACTTCTGACTAGGCTTTTTGGTCCAAGTTTTGTGTTTTTAATATCAATCATCAAATAAATTACTAATTGGCCAGGCCCATGATAAGTAACTTCTCCTCCCCTGTCAGACTGGATTACCGGTATATCTTTTGGGTCAATAACATGATTTTCATCAGCAGCTGTCCCGAGAGTAAAAACAGGCGGATGCTGAAGCATCCATACTTCATCTTGAAAATCATCAGATTTTATATGTGCGTGCATAAAAGCCAAGGTTTCTAGATAATTAATAACTCCTAAAGATTTAATTATTAATTCTTGAGACACTAATCGTTTCTTGCCTCAACAAACGCATCTTCAGAAACCTTATGATAGGCAGAAACTTCTTCTTTGAACTTTTTATAGGATTGATAAACTTTACTAACTGTCTCATCTTTAGCTGCATTTTCTTCAAGAATGTCTGTAGCAATGACTTTAAATTCTGCAATAACATCATCTGGTAATTTTCTTAACTCTACGCCATGCACATCAACTAATTCTCTTAGTGCTTTGTTATTTCTAGCAGTGTATTCATCTAAAATATCCTGATTAACCGCTTTGGCAGCTGTTTCAATTATTACTTTCAAGTGTTTTGGGAGAGCGTTCCATTCATCTTGGTTGATCAAAAGTTCTAGCATGGAGCCTGGCTCATGCCATCCTGGATAATAATAATATTTAGCAGCTTGTTGGAAACCAAAAGTAAGGTCGTTATATGGACCAACCCATTCAGTTGCATCAATAACCCCTGTTTGCAGCGCAGTAAATAATTCTCCACCAGGAAGAGTAACAGGTATACCTCCTGCTCTTTTGAGAACTTCTCCTCCGATTCCAGGTATTCTCATTTTCAAACCTTTGATATCATCTAATGAGTTTATTTCTTTATTAAACCAACCAAACATCTGTGTTCCTGTATTGCCGGCTGGAATTGGATAGATATTAAATGGAGCGTAAACTTCTCTCCACAGCTCTAGACCTCCACCTCTATTAGTCCATGCATTAATTTCGTCTGCAGTGAGCCCAAAAGGAACTCCTGTAAAAAACTGAGCAGCTGGAGCTTTTCCTTTCCAAAAATATCCCCCGCTGTGTCCCATTTGATGTGAGCCACTTGAAACAGCATCAAATACACCAAAAGCTGGAACTTGTTCTCCCGCTCCATAAACAGTAATCTTCATTTGACCATCACTCATTTCTTCAACTAAATTAGCGATTCTCTCAGGCGCCATTCCAAGTCCTGGATAGTTCTTAGGCCAAGCAGTAACTAGACGCCATTCGTATGTTTTTTTTTGAGGAAACTCCACATCATATTCAACTTCTATATTCTCAGAACATCCTGAAATAAATAGTAAAGCTAAAATATTTAAATATATTTTTTTCATTATAATTTCTCTAGTTTTGCATAGGCCATTACAAGCCATTTGGTTCCAGCGCCATCAAAATTTATCTGAACTCTTGCAGATTCTCCTGATCCCTCGTAATTAAGAACTACTCCTTCCCCAAAAGTCTTATGAAGGACTCTCTGACCAAGAGCAATTCCTATCTCCTCTTCAAATTCAAACTTCGTTTCTTTAAAGTCTTTTCTATTATAAGGGATATTAGTTTGTGCTCTAGGTCTAATCTCATTAATAAACTCTTTTGGAACCTCTTTTAAAAACCTTGATGGTGGATTAAAAGTATCTGATCCATGAAGCCTTCTTGATTCAGCATGAGTAATATAAAGCTTTTCCATTGCTCTAGTAATACCTACATAACAAAGTCTCCTTTCTTCTTCTAATTGTGCTGGATTTTCCATAGACCTTCCATGTGGAAATAAGCTTTCTTCCAGGCCAGTCATAAGAACTAGTTTAAATTCTAAGCCTTTTGCTGAATGAAGAGTCATTAATTGTGCAGCATCATCATGTTCTGATGCCTGTCTGTCGCCGGAGTCCAAAGAGATCATATCAAGATATTGTTCTGCAATTTCTTTATTTGATTTATCCTCTCTAATACTTTGCTCAAAGTTAGTGGTTGCTGAAACAAGCTCTTCTAGGTTTTCAACTCTAGTCTTTCCTTTTTCACCTGGTTCTTTTGCATGGTAAGCAACTAAGCCAGAGTTCTTTATAATTTCTTCCATTAAATCTGATAATGGATTGTCTTCAATAAACTCTTTGCATCTTAATATAAATTCTAAATATGCTGAAAGACCAGAGCCTCCTCTTCCGCCTATAGAACCCTCATCAATTAATTTAGCGGAAGCTTTTATATAGGAGATATTATATTGTTTTGCTGCTGATCTTATTTTGGCTAAAGTTTTTTCACCAACCCCTCTAGTAGGATTAGATATTGATCTTTCAAAGGCAGGATTGTCAGAATGATTAAAGATTATTTTTAAATATGCTATGGCATTCTTTATCTCCATTCGTTCATAGAATCTTTGACCACCATAGATTCTATAAGGAATGCTTGATCTTAATAATGCTTCTTCTAAGGCCCTTGATTGAGCATTAGACCGATAAAGAACTGCTGCATCCTCATACATTTCTCCCTTATTCATCCAATCCTTTAAAACATCAGCAACAAATCTTGCTTCGTCTTGCTCGTTATAAGCCTGATACAAAATAATCTGCTCACCTTCAAGTTTTTCAGTCCAAAGATTTTTTCCAAGACGTTCAGTATTATTTTCGATTAATGCATTAGCAGCGCCAAGAATAATGTTTGTTGATCTATAGTTCTGTTCTAGTCTAATAATTTCAGTATCATCAAATGTTTTTGTAAATGAGTCTACATTCTCAACCTTAGCCCCTCTCCAACCATATATTGACTGATCGTCATCTCCTACGGCAGTTATTGAAGTTTGTTTAGATGCAATTTCTAGCAACCAATTATATTGAATGGTATTTGTATCTTGAAACTCATCGACAAGGATAGATTGAAATCTTGAATGAAAGAAGCTTCTTACTGAGGCATTGTCTCTGATAACTTCAAAAGATCGTAAAAGAAGCTCTCCAAAATCTACCAGGTTATCTCTTAAGCATACTGCTTCGTACTCTTTATAAATTTTATTAATAGTTTCTTTAAAGAAGTCGCCTTTATCGTCAACAAAGTTATTTCTAAACCCTTCATCTTTCCACGAATTAATTTGCCATTGGCTTTGTCTTGCTGGCCAGGAGGCTTCATCTAAATCCAGTTCCTTTGAAATTCTTTTAATAATTCTTAACTGATCATCAGAGTCTAAGATTGTAAATCCGCTACTTAAATTGGCTTCTTTGTGGAATCTTTTTAGCATTTTATGGGAAAGGCCATGAAAAGTTCCTACCCACCCATCAATCATAGGAGCTTGAAGTAATTCTTCTATTCTTGATCGCATTTCAAGCGCAGCTTTATTAGTAAAAGTTACAGCCATAATAGAGCCTGGGTTTTTATTAAGTGCTTCAACCTCCCAAGCTATTTTATGAACCAATACTCTTGTCTTGCCCGAGCCAGCTCCAGCTAAAACCATTAAATGTTTTTTTTCAGACGTTACAGCTTCTCGTTGTTGATCGTTAAGATGGTCTAAAATATGTGATACGTCCATTTAGGGATTCATTTTTTTGCTTAAGAGGGATATTCTAACCTTATGCCAACAAAATTATTGAGACAAATTAAAAATACTCTTCCAGAGTTAAGAAAATCTGAGAAGATCGTCGCTAGTTTTATTTTAGATGATCCAAAATCTGTTATAACAATGAAAACCGCTGAAGCTTCAAGTGCAATGGGCATTAGTGAGCCAACTCTAATAAGATTTTGTAAAGCTATGGGGTTTTCGGGTTATCAAGAATTCAAGATAAATCTATCTCAACAATTAGCTGCTGATGACTATTTTGTGATGTACGAAATTGAAGAAGATGATAGTATCCATGAATTATGTGAAAAGGTCTTTGATACAACTATAAGTGAGATATTGAATGTTCGATCTCAGATTGATCAAAATATCCTAGAATCAGCAATTGAAGCCTTAGCTAATGCAAAAAGAGTAGAAGTATATGCATTTGGTGGCTCTGCACCTGTTGCAATGGATGCGCAGCATAAATTTTTTAGATTAAAAATATCTTCCTCATTTATATCGGATCCTCATATCCAATTTATGTCAGCAAATTCACTATCAAAAGATGACGTTGTGGTTGCGATATCTCAGTCTGGAAATACATCGGCTCTAATTGATAGTGTAAAGATAGTTAGAAAAGCTGGAGTAAAAGTTATTGGCATAATGCCAGGTAATTCTCCTTTAGCATCTATTTGTGATTTTCCAATAACGATAAATGTTGGTGAAAATTATAGAATAACAAAACCTCATACTTCTAGAATTGCATACACAGCTGTGATTGATGTTATCACCATGGGTGTTGCTCAACTAAAGCCAGAGGCACAAGATCATTTATACAATATTGTTGATAGTCAAAGATCGTTAAAGATTGATTAACCTTTAATAAATAGCTTCCTGCCTAAACCAAAGATTTACCGCCCATTTCTCTCCTTTGATAACTGGAGACCCTCCATGAAGAGCTTTAGGATGAATATCACTAGTTCCCTCAACACAATTATGAAATATAACTGCATCCCCCTTGCTTGGTTTAATAGAAACTCCAACATCAGGAAAATCAGTTTCACCACCTTCATCAACATCATTTAGATATGCAAGGGCTGTTAATACTCTTTGGCCACCTGGAAACCAGTTATTTCTTCCCTCTTCAGTATTTTTATCAAATGCGTCAAAGTGAGGTTTATATTCGTTGCCCGGACCATAGAAAACTAGCTGATACTGCTCAGCGTTATTAATGGGCATTTTGGCCAAAATAGAAAATCTTTTACTAGCCTCATGCACTATTTCGTTTGTGTCATGCGGCACCCAACAGTTATAACTTGTTCTAGCAGCATGAACCTCATGCTCTCCATCAGAAATTACG